>DASPTN010000164.1:0-33664 GCA_035623395.1 Gemmatimonadales bacterium
CGCCGAGACCACGGGCGACGCCTTCACCTTCGTTTCGCCGGACGAGGAGGCCGACGTGGCCGCGATCGAGCGGGCGATCGGCCGGCGGCTGCCGCGGGTGACGCTGCCGGGGTTCGACTACACGCGCAGGCCGACGGAGAAGCTCGAGGTGCCCGTGGCCGAGCGGCTGGCGGCCCACCGCGCGCAACGCGCCGTGGCGCGCGCCCGGGCGGAGGGCAGGCCGGTGCGCGCCGCGACCGCCCCGCACCCGGCACTCCGGGCGCCGGCCAGGCCCGCGGCACGGGCCCGCCCCGCTGAGCCGGAGGCGAGTCCCAAGGCCGCTCCGAAGCGCCCCGGGCTCGGCCGCCTGCACCGCGGAGGGCGGCACTGAGGCTTGCGGCCGGCCGCGCAGCCGCCATATCACCTGTACCGCCTTCTCGCCGAGCCGACTGATGATCAACCCCGGCCTGTCCGATCGCGTCGTCCTCGTCACCGGAGCCAACTCGGGCATCGGGGCCGCTACCGCCGGCGCCTTCGCGCGGCAGGGCGCCGTGATCGCGGTGCACTACCTCGAGCCCGCAGCTGCTCCGCCGGCGCAGGTGAAGTACGAGCATGACGCACCCGGCCGGTCGGCGGCGGAAGTGCTCGTCCGCAGGATCGTCGACGCCGGTGGCCGCGCGGCCGCCTTCGCCGCGGACCTGATGGCGCCGGCCGCGATCCCGGCGCTGTTCGACCGCGTAGTGGCCGAATTGGGTCCGGTCGAGATCCTGGTCAACAACGCCGCGCACTGCGAGACGCCGGACACGATCGGCTCCATCACGGCGGAGACGATCGACCGCCACTTCGCGGTCAACACCCGCGCGCCGGTCCTGCTGATGGCCGAGTTCGTGCGGCGGCTCGATCCGCGGCGCGGGCGCGGCGGCCGGGTGATCAACGTCAGCACCGACTGGGCCCGCGCCTTCGCGGGGGAGATCGCCTACGGGGCGAGCAAGGCGGCGCTCGAGGCGTTCACACGCAGCCTCGCGATGGAGCTGGGGCCGTCCGGCATCACGGTGAATGCGGTCGCACCGGGACCGGTCCAGACCGGGTACATCACGCCGGCCCTGGAGCGCGAGATCCTGCCGTCGATCCCGCTCGGCCGCGTCGGCAAGCCGGACGACGTCGCGGCCGCGATCGTCTTCCTCGCCTCGGATCAGGCCGGCTGGATCACCGGCCAGGTGATCCAGGTCGCCGGCGGCCACGCGCTGTAGCGGCCGCGGGAGTGGTCCGGCGCGCCTGCGCGCGCCCGGTTACATTGCGGCGGGCGCGTGGGTATCGGGTGTGCGTCGCGTCAGCCTCTCATCAGGCCGGGCATCCATGGGCAGCTACAAGGTCGAGCAGCGACGTCTGACTGTTCGCGGTCGCCTGTTTCACTTCGTGTCGTACGAGGGCACACCGGCCAACCCCGCCAAGCACATTCCTGCCACCGTGCCGACGTGGTTCATGATGCTCTCGGGCAAGCGCTGGGCCGTGATGCCGCACGAGGTCGGGCAGGACCCGATCGAGCTGGACCGGCGGTTCACGGAGTGGCTCGAGATCAACGTCTTCGCCTAGGCGTCCGCTCCGGCCGGGGCCGCGGCGCCGGAGGGCGGGCGCGGCGGCACGGGCACTTCGCGCGCCGCGGCCGCGCGGCGGCTCCGCGTCGGCACGAACCGCAGCGCGAGCAGCCCGACCAGGATCACCGCGTACCGCGTCGGCACCGTGCGGTCGGCCTTCACCTCCCACACGAAGTGGACGATCCCTCCCAGCGCCGCCAGATAGACCAGGCTGTGCAGGGTCTTCCAGCGCCTGCCGAGGCGGCGCACCATCGCCGCGCTGGACGTGAGCGCGAGCGGGATCATCAGCAGGAAGCTGGCGAACCCGACGGTGATGTAGGGCCGCTTGGCGAGGTCCTGCCCGATGTACTTGACGGCGAAGAACTGGTCCACGCCGAACCAGGTCAGGAAGTGCAGGGCGATGTAGGTGAACGCGAACAGGCCGAGCATCCGCCGGTAGCCGCCGAGCACGTTCCAGCCGGTGAGGCGGCGGAGCGGGGTGATCGACAGGGTCGCGACCAGCAGGGTCAGCCCCCAGATGCCCAGTCGCAGCTCCGTGGCGCGGATCGGCTCGGCGCCGAGCCGGCCGCCGACGGCGTCGGCCGCGAGGACCGCCAGCGGGACCAGGCAGGCCGCGAACAGCGCGGCCTTGACGGCGCGCCGCGCCGCGCGCGGGCTCACGCGTCCCTCAGAAGTACCGCCGCAGGTCCATCCCGGCGTACAGCGACGCCACCTGGTCGGCGTAGCCGTTGAACATCAGCGTCGGGCGGCGGAAGAACTCGCCGATCCGCCGCTCCCGGGCCTGGCTCCAGCGCGGATGATCCACGTTCGGGTTCACGTTGGCGTAGAAGCCGTACTCGTTGGGCACCGAGACGTTCCAGGTGTTGAGCGGCTGCGTCTCGACGAACCGGATGCGGACGAGCGACTTGGCGCTCTTGAAGCCGTACTTCCAGGGCACGTGGATCCTGAGCGGCGCGCCGTTCTGGTTGGGGAGCGGCCGGCCGTAGAGCCCGGTCACCACCAGCGTGAGCGGGTGCATCGCCTCGTCCATCCGCAGGCCCTCGACGTACGGCCACGGCAGGATGTCGCTGCGCTGGCCCGGCATCTGACTCGGGTCGAGCAGGGTCGTGAACTCGACGAACTTGGCGCGCGAGGTGGGGCGGAACCGCTCGATCAGGCTCCGCAGCGGGAAGCCGTTCCACGGGATCACCATCGACCACGCCTCGACGCAGCGGTGGCGGTAGATCCGCTCCTCGATGGTCTGCCCGTGCAGCAGGTCGTCGAGGTCGTACTGCGCCGGCTTCGCCACCTCGCCCGAGACCTCGACCTTCCACGGCCGGGTCCTGAAGTTGCCGGCGTTCTCGGCCGGTTCCTCCTTCCCGGTGCCGAACTCGTAGTAGTTGTTGTAGTGGGTGATGTCCTGGTACGAGTTGGGCTTGTCCTCGTCCGCGTGGTGGCCGGTGCGCGCGCGGCCGGCCGCCGGCAGCGCGGCGTTCAGGGCGGCGAATCCTGCGGCCGCGAGGAACGCGCGGCGGTTCAGGTACAGGCTCTCGGGCGTGATCTCGGACGATCGGATGTCGGGCGCGCGGCGTACGAGCACGGCACGTCTCCGGCTGGCGGTTCGATGTGGGTGGCTGGCGGAAAGGTAATACCGGGCCCCCGGACGCCGGGTTCCCGCCGCATTGACACGGCGCCCCGCCGCCCGTAACGTCGCCCCGATGCTGTTCCTCAAGCTCATCCAGCAGCTGGTGAAGGCGCTCAACTCCGACGGCACGCCCGGGCAGGTCGCCGCCGGGATCGCGCTCGGCGCGGTGTTCGGCCTGACGCCGCTGCTGAACCTGCACAACCTCGTGCTGTTCGGCTGCGCGCTGATCTTCAACGTCTCGATGGCCGGCGTGTTCCTCGGCTGGACGGTGGCGGTGCCGGTGGGCTTCGCCCTCGATCCGCTGTTCGACGCCGTCGGCTCCGCGCTGCTGGGCGCGCCGGCGCTGCGCGGTTTGTGGACCGCGCTCTACAACATGCCGGTCGTGCCGTTCACCAACTTCAACAACTCCGTCGTCCTCGGCAGCTTCGTGGCCTGGGCCGTGCTGTTCCTCCCGCTGTTCTTCGCCGCGCGCTGGGGCGCGGCGAGGTACCGGGCCACGCTGCTCGAGCGACTCAGGAAGACGAAGGTCTTCCAGGCCGTCACCGCCTCCGGCTGGTACTCGACCTACAGGACGATCACCGGGTGGCGGCGATGAAGCTGTTCCGCTGGAAGGCCATCGTCCCGCTGGGGCTGTTCGTCCTGGTGGTGGTGCTCGCCTGGACGCTGTGCGTGGACCGCCTGATCCGGCTCGGCATCGAAGCCGGCGGGACGGCCGCGGTCGGCGCGAAGGTCGACCTCAAGTCGGCGCGCCTGCACCTGTTCCAGGCCTCCCTCGTGCTGCGCGGTCTCGCGGTCACCAACCCGCGCGAGCCGATGACGAACCTGTTCGAGGTGGACGAGCTGAATGTCGACCTGCACCTGCGGGCGCTGCTCGAGAAGAAGTTCGTCGCCGAGACGGTGGCCGTGCGCGGGCTGCGGTTCGGCACAGCACGCACCGTGTCGGGGGCGCTGCCCGCCAAGAAGGCGGCGGCCGCGCCCGGCGGCGGGGCGGCGGTGCAGGCCGACGTCGAGGACTGGGCCCACCGCGTGAAGCTGCCGTCGCTCGACCTGCAGGGGCTCGGCAAGGCGGTGAACGTCGCGGGCGTGAGCCCCGACAGCCTCCACACGCTCGCGCAGGCCCGGGCCATCGCGGCCAAGGGCGATTCGCTGCAGGCGTCGCTGTCGCGTCGGGTCGCGGCGGCGGATCCGCGGCCGGTCGTGGATTCCGCGAGGGCGCTGGCCGCCCGGCTGGGCTCCACCGACCTGCGGCGCCTCGGCCTCGCGGGCGCCCGCGACGCGGCGAACTCGGTGCGGAACGAGCTCAACCAGGTGAAGGCCGCGCGCGACCGGCTCACCGCGCTGCAGCACGACGCGACCGCGCAGGTGGATTCGCTGCGCCAGCAGGTCGCCGCGCTCGACCGCGCCCGCTCCGAGGACTACGCCTACGCCCGCCGCCTGGTCCAGATCCCGTCGCTCGATCCCAGGGACATCTCCGCCGCCCTGTTCGGGCCGGCGGCGCTCCAGCGGCTCGTGCCGACGCTGCTGTGGACGCGCCTCGCGGACCGGCACGTGGCGACCGGCGTCGCGCCCCAGAAGAAGGCCGGGCCGAAGCGGGCCCGGATGGCGGGCACGACCTTCGCGTTCCCGAAGCTGCACCGCTACCCGACGCTGCTGGTGGAGTTCGCCGAGGGAAGCTTCGAGCTCGGCGGCCGCACGACCATGGCGGGGCAGTACCTGGGGCGGGTGACGGGGGCGACCACCGAGCCCGCGGTGTACGGCAAGCCGCTCACCTTCCTCGCGGGGCGCGAGGGCGCCGTCGCCGGCCCGCGGCACATCGAGGTCCAGGGGTCGCTCGATCACACCGGCACCGTGCCGCACGACGTGGTCTCGGCCGACCTCGCCGGCGTCCGGCTGCCGACCGTCGATCTCGGGGCCGCGAGCGCGCGGATGGACCTCAGGACCGGATCCGTCAACATCGCGCTGGCGCGGACCGGCGACAGCGTTCGCGGGCGCTGGCTGGTGCGCTCGGACAGCGTGGGCTGGATCCGGCTCGGCGACACCGCCGCGGGCGGCACGGCGGCGCCGGCGCTCGGGAGCCGCGCCTGGCTCGACGCGCTCGTGTGGCACGCCGTGTCGTCGCTCAGGAACGTGGAGGTCGAGGCCTCGATCTCGGGCCTGCTGGCCTCTCCGAGCGTGGACGTGTCGTCTAACGTCGGCGGCCAGGTGGCCACCGCGCTCCGCCAGGCGGTCTCGGCGGAGGTGGGCAAGGCCGAGGCGCAGGTGAAGGGGCGCGTGGACAGCCTGGTCGACCAGCAGGTGGGCGCGGCGCGCGGCAAGCTGGCGGCGCTCGACGGCGGACCGCTCAAGAGCCTCACCGACGACCAGGGACAGCTGAACGCGGCCGAGTCGCAGCTGCAGCAGAAGCTCCGCAGCCTCACCGGCGGAATCCCCGGACTGCGACTGCCCTGATCCCGTCGACGGGGCGCCGGCCACCGGCGTTGCGCCCGGTCCCGCCTCCCCGCAGCTTCCGGTCCATTCCACGACAGTCGTCCGCGAGCCGTTCACCCACGGGAGGCTTCATGCAGGCCCTGCTGGTCGCGCTGCGTCTGCTCCACATCGTGCTGGGCGTCTTCTGGACGGGCGCCATGTTCTTCTGGATCACGTTCGTTGCGCCGAGCATCAGGGACGCGGGACCCGACGGGATGAAGGTCGCGCAGCAGATCATCCGCCGCGGCTACCTCAACATCCTGCCGGCGATCGCCGGGCTCACCATCCTCGCAGGCCTGACGCTGTACTGGCTGGACGCGCGGGCGATGCGCTCCGCATGGTGGACGTCCGGAACGGGGCAGGCGTTCAGCGTCGGAGGTCTGGCGGCGCTGGTCGCGTTCACGGTGGGACTGTTGGTGGTGCGGCGCTCGATGCTGCGCGCGATGGCGCTCGGCCCCACCGTGCCGCAACTCGCCGAGGGCGCGGACCGTCAGGCGCGGGTGGCGCAGATCGACGGGCTCCGCGCCCGTGCCACCCGTGGCGCCCAGTGGGTGGCCGGCCTGCTCCTCGTCGCGGTGGCCGCGATGGCCATTGCCCGGTACCTGTGAGCCGGCGCATCCGCGAGCGGGAGGGACGGTGGTGACGGCGGCGCCGCGGCTGCTGCTCCTCAGCAACTCGAAGAACCATGGCGGCGGGTACCTCGAACACGCCGGGGACGCGATCCGCCGCTTCCTCGGCACGTCGGTGGAGAAGGTGCTGTTCGTGCCGTATGCCGCGGTGCGGGTCTCGTACGACGCGTTCGCGGCGTCGGTGGGCATCAAGCTGCGCGAGTGGGGCTACGGCCTCGAGTGCGCGCACCTCCAGGGCGATCCCGCCGCCGCGGCGCGCCGCGCCGAGGCCATCATGGTCGGCGGCGGGAACACGTTTCATCTCCTCAAGCAGCTGCACGACACCGGGCTCGTCGCGGCCATCCGCGCGCGGGTCGCGCAGGGCGTCCCGTACGTGGGCTGGAGCGCCGGCGCCAACGTGGCGGGCCCCACCATCCGCACGACCAACGACATGCCGATCGTCCAGCCGCCGAGCTTCGAGGCGCTCGGCCTGGTGCCGTTCCAGATCAACCCGCACTACACGGACGCGGTGATCCCCGAGCACGCGGGCGAGACGCGCGCCGAGCGGCTGCTGGAGTTCGTCGCGGCGAATCCCGGCGTGCCGGTCGTGGGCCTCAGGGAAGGCAGCATCCTGCGGGTCGAGGGCGGCACGCTCGAGCTGCTGGGCCCCAAGCCCGCGCGCGTCTTTCTCTCCGGCCGGGAGCCGGAGGAGTGCCAGCCGGGCGGCTCGCTCCGGTTCCTGATGAAGTAGCGGCCGCGCCCGGCGGCGCCCTGCGGGCGCCCGCCTGCTGCGCGCCGCAGGCTGGCCCGTTCGGAACAGTGTGTGTGCAGACCGGCGCAGTTGGAGGGCGGGGCGGAGCGGCCTCAAACCCTTCACCCTGCACCCTAACACACTACACCCGAACGAGTTGCGCGCCTGAGGCCGGCTCTCGGCTCCGGTGGTCCCGGTCCTGCCATATGGAAGGTCGGAGTGATTGAAGCACCGACCGCAACCTGGCAGGAGTTCGACATGACCGAGCCCATCACCGCGCGAGAGAACCCCGCGCAAATCAATCCCGCCGTTCCGCAGCGCGGCCTCGAGCTGCCCGCTGCGGTGGCGATGTCCTGGTCGCTGGCGACCGGGATGCTGCTGGGCGGCGCCGCCGTCGTCGCCATGATCGCGACCGACCGGATGAGCGGGCACCTGCTGCTCCTGGGCAGCGCGGTGCTGTTCGCCGTCGGCGCCGTGGTCGGCCTCGTGCACGGCGTGATTCTCGGCATCGCCGGCCGGCCCGAGGGCACCACGCCGCGGCAGGCCGCGAGCGCGATGCTCCACGGCTTGTTCTACTACCCGTTCGGCCTGCTGCTCTCCTGGGCGGTGGCCGGGTGGGTGGCCGCGATGCCGCTCGCGCTGCTGGGGCACCACATCATCGGCACCGTGATCTCGGCGCTGGCCTGGGTCGCGATGGCCGCCACGGTCTACTTCGCCGGCAGCACCGGCCTGCACGCCCTGACGCTGGCCTACCGCCGCTGGCCCGACCGCGTTCCGGGGACGATCATGGTGGGCGCGACCCTCGTCGCGCTCCTCGTGGCGTTTGCCATCCAGCCGCCGACCATCTGGTTCACCGACGTGCGCCTGACTTTCCCCGGCGCCGTGGTGCTGGCGCTCGGCGCGACGTTCTGGTTCTACGGTCCCATCATCACCGTCGGACTCGCCGTGCTGAGGAAGGCGATGCCGCTGTTCCCGGCGACCCGCGTGCTGGACCGCGTGCACGCCTCGAAGGCCATCGCCGTCCGAGCCGGCATCGCGATCGGCGCGGGCATCCTGGTGGCGGCGCTCGCCGCGCCGTTCCACAAGGGCTCGCTCGGCCTGCCCACCGACGTGGAGCGGGTCGGCTTCCTGCCCGCGATGGGGCTGGCGGTCGCCAACGCCGTCACCGACGAGCTGTTCCTCAGGCTGTTCGTCTTCACCGCGGCGCTCGCGCTGGCGGTGCGGTACATGCCGAAGGACCGCACCTGGGCCGTGTGGCTCGCCATCGGCGTCGCGACGCTCGCCGACCTGCTGCTGCACTGGCCGGACATGACGGCCCTGGGCCTTCCGGGCTTCTCGACCGTCGTCGCCTACGCCGTGGCCCGGATGGCCATCCCGGCGGTGCTGTTCGGGGTCATCTACTTCCGCCGCGGGCTCGGGACGGCGGTCGCCGCCCACGCCGCTGCAGGAGCCGCAGTCGGGCTTCTGGCCCTCTAGAACCAGCGGTTGTCGCAGTTTGCGCAGTCCGCGTGCAACACGGCACGCGGATTGCGCATTTTGGGCCACGGATGAGATTGAGCGACCTGTCGATCCGGGCCAAGGTCCTGTGGACCGCGCTGGGGGCCCTCCTCGTCGTTTTGGGCGTGGCGACGACGTTTTCGCTCCGGTACTGGGAGCGCGAGCAGCTGGCCCTGACGAGCGAGCACGCGCTGATGGCCGTGGCGGCGGCCCAGGGACCGGTCGAGGCGGCGCTGGCGCACGGGCAGGTCGGGCAGGTCAGGGAGGAGCTGCGGCGGCTGGTGGCGCGGCCGCCGGCGCGCGGCTACCGGCTGGTCGCCTCCGACGGCACGGTCCTTCTCTCCAGCGACTACAGCGAGGAATCGCACGGCCGTCCTGGCCGCGCCCTGCCGAGCCCGTGGGACATTCCGCCCGAGGGCCAGGTGATTGGCGGGCGGGGGGATTCGACCCTGAGCGCCGTCATCGCGGTGAGCGGCGTCGGGGGCCCCGGCGGCCGGGCGACGCTGGAGCTGGTGCTCAGCGTGAGCCGGATCGACGATGCGATCCGCCGCGGCCGGATCTACGGCCTGGTGCTCACGGCGCTGCTGTGCCTCGGATACGCGGTGGTGCTCGGCGCGATGATGGAGCGCGAGGTCGTGAGCCCGATGCGCAAGATGCGCAGGGGCATCGCGCGGGCCAGCGCCGGCGAGCAGGGCGTGCGGATCGGGCTTACCCGCAAGGACGAGTTCGGGCGGCTCGGCGCGTCGGTGGACCGGCTGCTCGAGAAGGACGAGGAGGCCGTGCGGCTCGCGGCCACGCGGGAGCGCGCGCTGACCGAGCAGGCGGGCTTCGCCGAGGTCGGCGCGCTCGCGGCGCAGGTGGCCCACGAGATCAAGCGGCCGCTGGCGGGCATCAAGAGCGCGATGGAGCTCATCACGCAGGAATACGCGATGAGCGACGACGAGCGGCGGCTGCTGGTGAAGGTCGAGGACGAGCTGCAGCACGTCGACGAGACGATCCGTGACCTGCTGAGCCTGGCGAAGCCGGTGGGCCTCAACGCGCAGCCGGTGGACCTGCACGCGGTGATCGACGGCGCGCTGGCGCGCCTGGCCGGACTGCCCGGGGCCGCCCGCGTCACGGTGGAGCGCCACTACGACGCGCGCATTCCCCGGCTGATGGGCGATCCGACCCGGCTCGAGCAGGCGATCCTCAATCTCTCGGTCAACGCCGTGGAGGCGATGGGTGAGGGGGGCCGCCTCACCATCACGACCCGGCTCGCGGAGGGCGAGGCCCTGGTGGACGTCGCGGACACCGGGATCGGCATTCCGGCAGGGAACCTCGAGCGGGTCTTCAAGCCGTTCGTCTCCACCAAGCCGCTGGGCACGGGACTCGGGCTGCCGCTGGTGGCGCGGGTCGTCGCGGCGCACGGCGGCCGCGTGACGGTGGAGAGCGAGGTGGGTCGGGGCACCACGTTCCATGTGTCCTTGCCGGTCAAGCACGGGGGGGCCGAGCAGGGCGGGGAGGCGTAATGGCCGGCGAGCGGCTGCTGGTCCTCGAGGACGATCCGCTGCTCCTGACGGTGCTGACGGAGCGGCTGCGGCGCGAGGGGCTGGAGGTGACCGGCGCGACGACGCTCGCGGAAGCGCGTGCGGCGCTGGACCTGGCGGACCCCGACGTGGCGCTCATCGACCTGCGGCTGCCCGACGGCGAGGGCCTGGAGCTGCTGCGGGAGTACGCGCCCAAGGGGCAGACGGTGTGGGTCGTGATGACGGCCCACGCCACCGTCAGCTCGGCGGTGGAGGCGCTGAAGCTCGGGGCGAAGGACTACCTCGAGAAGCCGTTCACGCTCGACCGCGCGGTGGCGACGATCCGGCAGGCCCTGGAGATGACCGCGCTCAGGCGCGAGGTGGCGGCGCTGCGCGACCGGAGCTCGCACGCGGGCACGACGGTGATCGGCGAGTCGCCGGCGATGAAGCGGGTCTTCGAGCTGGTGGAGCGGCTGGCGGCGGTGGACGCGACGACGGTGCTGATCGAGGGGGAGAGCGGGACCGGGAAGGGGGCCATCGCGCAGGCCCTGCACCGGCTGAGCAGGCGCGCCAACGGCCCGTTCCTCAACGTCACCAGTTCGGCGCTGCCCGAGACGCTGATGGAGTCGGAGCTGTTCGGGCACGAGAAGGGCGCGTTCACCGACGCGCACGCCGCCAAGCGCGGGCTGGTCGAGATGGCGGACGGCGGCACGCTGTTCCTCGACGAGGTGGGCGAGCTGACGCCCGGCGTGCAGGCCAAGCTGCTGCGGTTCATCGAGGAAAAGACGTTCCGCCGGCTGGGTGGCACGCGGGACCTGGTGGTCGACGTGCGGATCATGGCGGCCACCAACCGCGACCTCGCCGCCGAGGTGGCGGCGGGCCGGTTCCGGGCGGACCTGTTCTACCGCCTGCGCGTCATTCCGATCACGCTGCCGCCGCTGCGCGAGCGGCGGGAGGACATCCTGCCGCTGGTGAAGCACTTCGTGGCGCACTTCGACCGCGAGTTCGGGAAGAAGGTCCGGGAGATCGTACCCGAGGCGCAGGCGATGCTCAACGCCTACGCCTGGCCGGGGAACGTGCGCGAGCTGCGCAACGTCATCGAGCGCGCCGTGCTGCTCGCCGACGGCGAGACGATCGGCCCCCGGGAACTGCCGCCGGAGGTGGCGGCGCCGATGACGCAGCCGGCGGCGCCGGCGGCCGCGCTGCCCTCGAACGGCGTCAAGCTCGACGAGGTGGAGCGGCGGCTGCTGGTCGAGGCCCTCGACCGCGCGCACGGGAACCAGTCGCACGCGGCGGAGCTGCTCGGCCTGAGCCGCCACCAGGTGCGCACCCGGATGAAGCGCTACGGCCTGATGGGCCTGGCGGTGGTGGCGGCCGCGGTGTTCGGCCTGCCGGCGGGAGCGGCGGCGCAGCGCGCGCCGGCCGCCCGCGGCGGGGCGGCGTCGTCGCTCACCTGCCTGCGCTGCCACTCGTCGCGCGAGTTCCTGGAGCAGGCGGTGCCGACCGGGCAGTTCCGTCTCTCCCTCGTGGTGACGCCCGACACCGGCGCGGGGCGCGCGCACGCGGCGCTGCCGTGCGTCGCCTGCCACGTCGGCGCGCTGCAGTTCCCTCACCGGCCGGAGGCGGCGACGCCGATCCCGTGCACCAGCTGCCACGCGGTGGTGAGCGCGGCCCTGCAGGCCAGCGTGCACGGCGAGGAGGGCCGGCGGCTGGCGTGCACGGCCTGCCACGGCGCCCACGGGGTCGGCACGGTGGCCTGGCTCGCGACGGCGCCGGGCCGCGCCGCGATGAACGCCTCGTGCGCGGCGTGCCACGCGCACAAGCTGCCGGAGCCGGGGGACGTCCACGCGACCGCGGCCGGGTGCATGGACTGCCACGGGGGCCACGCGATCGAGCCGCTGCGGGACCCGGCCACCCACGGCGTGCCGCTCGCGATGGCGCGCCGCTGCGCGGCCTGCCACCGGGCCGAGGCCGCCCAGTACTGGATGGACGTGCACGGCCAGGGCGCGCTGGAGGACGCCGCGAGCCCGGCGCCGCTCGGCCGCGACACGTCGGCGACCTGCGTCGACTGCCACCAGGGGCACGCGGTCCGCGTGCCGGCAGACAGCGCGGCGCACTTCGCGTTCGCGGAGACCTGCACGCGCTGCCACCCGGCGTACGGGGCCACGTTCCGCGGGAACTACCACGGCCAGGCGACCCAGGTGGGCTCGCGCCGGGCCGCGCTGTGCGCCAACTGCCACACCGCGCACTCGGTCTACCCGGCCTCCGATCCGCGCTCGTCGGTGTCGGCGGGGCGCCGCATCCTCACCTGCCGCCGCTGCCATCCGGCGGCCAGCGGCCGGTTCGCCGACTACCGCCCGCACGCCGATCCCACCGACCCGGCGCGCAACCCCGGGCTGTTCGCCCTGTGGCTGGCGATGGTGGTGCTCCTGGCGGGCGTGACGGCCGTCTACCTGGTGCACGCGGTGCTGGTGTCGCGCCGTACCACGCTCGAGCGGAGGGCCGCGCCGTGAAACGCCGGGACGTCTTCTTCGACGGGGTCGCGCTCGACGCCGCGCACCGCGGCCGCAGGCCCTACATCTGGCGGTTCACTGTCGGCCAGCGGGTGTTGCACGGCGTGCTGGTGGTGGCGTTCTTCGTGCTGGCCTTCACCGGCCTGCCGCTGCGCTTCAGCTGCGTGGTGTGGGCGCCCAGGCTGATGGCGCTGTGGGGCGGCGCGCGCACCGCCGGCCTGATCCACCGCTGGGCCGGCGGCGTGGTGTTGGCGTGCTTCGCCGGCTACCTCGGCTACGCCGCCGTGGCGCTGGTCCGCGCGCGGGACCGGCGCGCGCTGCTGTGGGGGCCGGAGTCGATCCTGCTCGGGTGGCGCGACTTCCGCGAGTTCTGGCAGATGCTGCGCTGGGCGGTGGGGAAGGGCGAGCGGCCGCGGTTCGGGCGCTACAGCTATCGCGAGAAGTTCAACTACCTGATGGTGTTCGCCGGCCTCGGCGTGATCGCCGCGAGCGGGCTGCTGCTGTGGTTCCCGGAGTTCTTCGGGCGGTTCCTGCCGGGCGTCGTGTTCAACGTCGCGACGATCGTCCACTCCTACCAGGTGATGCTGCTGGCCGCGCTGATCGTGGCCTACCACTTCTTCGACGTCCACCTGCGCTCGACCAAGTTCCCGCTCGACGGTGTGATGGTGACCGGCCGGGCGACGCTGGGCTACATGGAGGAGGAGCACCCGCTGGTGGCCGAGCGCCTCGGCGACGTCGCGGGGCAGGCCCCGAGCCCGCGCCCGGTCGCGGACCGGGTCGCGCCGCCGCCGCCGCGCTGGCTGGGCGTGCTGAGCGCGGCCTCCGGCATGCTGTTCCTGGCGCTCGGTGTGCTGCTGGTGGTGCTGGGCCTGTGGGACGTGCTGTGCTAGGCCGGGCGCTCGGCGTCGTCCTGGCGGCGGCGGCGCTGGGCCGCGCCGCGCCCGCGCAGAACGCGGCCGACCGCATGGCCAGCTCGCAGTGCGAGCGCTGCCACGCGGACCGGGAGCAGCTGGCGCGGCGGGCGCCGCCGGGCTGGAACGCCGACTCGCTGTTCGTCAGCCGCGGCGTGCTGGCGGGCACGGTGCACGCGTCGGTGCCGTGCGTGCGCTGCCACCCGATCCCCGGGCTGGCGATGCATCCGGGCGAGGCGCGGACCACGGTGCCGTGCGGCACCTGTCACGTGGCCGAGGACTCGCTGTGGCGGGCGGGCCCGCACGGCGGCCGGAGCGGGCTGAAGGAGGCGGGCTGCACGGCCTGCCACGGCGTGCACGAGGTGCGGCCCGCGCGGGAGCTGGAGAGCGGCGCCGGCGCGGCCCAGCTCGTGTCCCGGTGCGTGGCCTGCCACGAGTCGCGCGCGTTCGCGCCGGACGACGTGCACCGTGGCCGGGTGAGCTGCGCCGCTTGCCACGGCGCCCACATGATCCAGCCGGTGCGCGACCCCGCGACGCACGGCATCGCGCTCGGCATCGCGCAGCGCTGCGCCGTGTGCCACGACTCGGTGGCGGCGCTGGAGTTCGGCGACGTGCACGGGGTCACGGCGCGGGCGCAGGCGGCGATGCGCGGCCCGCTCGCCGGCGACACCGCGCCCACCTGCGTCTCGTGCCACGGCGGGCACGGGATGCAGCCGGCCCACGCCCTGCAGCGGGAGGTGGCGCTGGTGGACCGGTGCGCCTCGTGCCACCAGCGCGAGGGCCGCACCTACGCGGACACCTACCACGGCCGGGCCACGCGGCTGGGCGACTACCGGGCGGCGCGCTGCAACGACTGCCACGGCTCGCACCAGATCTTTCCCTCGAGCGACCCGCGCGCGTCCACCGCCGCCGGCCACCTGGTGGCCACCTGCGCGCAGTGCCACGGGTCGGCCGCCCGGCCGAGCTTCGTGTCGTACCGCGCCCACGTCCGGCCCACCGACGTCCGCGACAACGTGGCGGTGTTCGGCGCGTGGGTGCTGATGAACGTGATCCTGTTCGGCACGTTCACGGTGTTCGGCATCCACACCGTGCTGTGGCTGGCGCGGCTGCTCGAGATCCGGTGGCGCGAGCGGCGGCGGCGCCGGGAGCTGGGGCTCGACGAGGAGCCGGCGGCCGCGCCCTCGATCGACTCGGCGGCGCGCGGCACGGGACCGTTCGTGTGGCGGTTCCGGCTGTTCCACCGGATCCTGCACGGCGTCTCGGTGGTGAGCTTCTTCGCGCTGGTCATCACCGGGCTGCCGCTGCGGTTCAGCTGCGCGCTGTGGGCCTCGGACCTGATGCGGCTGCTGGGCGGCACCCGCGTCGCCGGCATCGTGCACCGCACCGCCGGCGCCGTCACGATCGGCTACTTCCTGGCGCACCTCGGCTGGCTGGCGGTGTTCGTCGCCCGCTCCAAGGACCGCAAGGCCATCTTCTGGGGCCGTGACTCGATGGTGCCGCAGCCGCAGGACTTCCGCGACTTCGTCCAGATGTTCAAGTGGTTCTTCGGGAAGGCGCCGTTCCCGCGGTTCGGCCGCTACGGCTACAACGAGAAGTTCCACTACTTCGGGGCGTTCTGGGGCATCGTGCTGCTCGGCGGCTCGGGGCTGGTGCGCTGGCTGCCGGGCGTGTTCACCCGGGTGCTGCCCGGCTGGGCGTTCAACGTGGCCGCGGTGTTCCACTCAGAGGAGGCGCTGCTCGCGGCCGGCTTCATGTTCATCATCCACTTCTTCAACGTGCACCTGCGGCCCGGGAAGTGGCCGATGGACGGCGTGATGTTCACCGGCCGCGCCACCGCGCAGGTGCTGGAGGAGGACCATCCGCTGACGATGGAGCGGTGGGACGCCCTCCGGACGCAGCCGGTGAGCGCCGCGGCCGTTCCGGACCTGCCGGCGCCGCCGCCCCCCGGCTGGATGACCGCCGTCGCCGCTTCCTTCGGCCTGCTGGCGCTCGGCGTGGGCCTGCTGATCGTCGGCCTCATCATGTGGGCGCAGCTGTGCTGAGACGGCTGGTGCCGGCGGCCGCGCTGGCGGCGCTGCTGGTGGCGCCGCGCACCGCCCGAGCCCAGCGCAGGGGGGAGGTGGCTCCCGGGCAGGACAGCGGGAGTGCGCGCGGCGCGAAGAACACCGGCGTGGCAAGGCAGTTTCCGTCGGGCGCAGACTGCGAGCGCTGCCACGGGAGCCGCGAGTTCCTGCTGAGCGCGGCGTCGGACCGCAACGTGGGGGCGGGCCTGGTGGTGACCCGCGCCACGCTGAGCGGCGGGCCGCACGCGCACGTGGCCTGCAGCGACTGCCACACCGGCGTCACGTTCTTCCCGCACGAGCCCGAGGCCGCGCGGCGCGTGGTGTGCGGGCGCTGCCACGCCGCGCAGGACTCCGCGTGGCGGCGCGGCGTCCACGGACCGCACGGCCCTTCGGCGGCGCCGCGGGCCGACTGCGTGGCCTGCCACGGCGGCCACGAGGTGGCGCGCGCCGGCTTCCTGCCGACGGCCGCCGGGCGCGCCGAGATGCGGAGGGCGTGCGGGAAGTGCCACGCCGCGCAGGTGGCCACCTCCCAGCGCGACGTGCACGCCGACACCATCGCGTGCACGCGCTGCCACGGCAGCCACGCGATGCGACCGGTCCCCGACGAGGCGACCCATCGCATCGACGTCGGCCTGGCCCGCGCCTGCAGCCAGTGCCACCCGGCGGAGGCCGCGAGCTACTGGCGGGACGTCCACGGCACGACGGCCGCGCGCCAGGCCGCGAGCGCCGCCGTGCTCGGCGCCGACACCGCGGCCACCTGCATCTCCTGCCACGGCGAGCACGGGATCCGGCGCGCCGACGACCCGACCTGGCGCTTCGCGGTCGCCGGCGCCTGCACCCGCTGCCACGCCGCGTACGGGCGCACCTACCGCGACAGCTATCACGGCCAGGCGTCGGGCGTCGGCTCGACCCGGGCGGCCAAGTGCGCCGACTGCCACACGCCGCACAACGTGCGGCCCGCGTCCGATCCGGCCTCGTCGGTCTCCCCGGGCAACGAGCTCACGACCTGCCGCGGCTGCCACTCGGCGGCGCGCGGGAAGTTCGCCGGCTACCAGCCCCACGCGAACCCGCGCGACCGCCGCCGGTACCCGGTGCTGTTCGCGGTCTGGCTGTTCATGAACGCGGTGCTCAGCGGCACCATGCTGGTGTGGGGCGCGCACACGCTGCTGTGGTACCGGCGCACCCTGCTCGACCGGCGGGCCCGCGGGGCCGAGGCGGCGCGCCATGCGCCGGCCGGCCCGACGCCGATGGACTCGGCGCTGCGCGGCGGCGGCCCGTTCGTATGGCGCTTCAACCTGCTGTTCCGCGTGGTGCACGCGCTGATCGTCGCGACCTTCTTCGTGCTGGTCGTGACCGGGCTGCCGTTGCGGTTCAGCTGCGCCGCGTGGGCCCCGGGCCTGATGCGGCTGCTGGGCGGTGCGACGCGGGCGGGCGTGGCGCACCGCACCGCGGGCATGTTCGTGTTCGGGTACTTCGCGCTGTACGCGGCGTACGTGAGCTGGCGCGGGTGGCGGCGCCGCGGGCGCGTGCGCGACTGGTTCACCGGCCCGGACTCGATCGTGTTCCGCCCGCAGGACCTGCGCGACGCGCTCGCCATGGTCAGGTGGTTCCTCGGCCGCGGGCCGCAGCCGCGGTTCGGGCGCTACAGCTACATGGAGAAGTTCGACTACTTCGCCGAGCTGTGGGGCGTCGGCGCGATCGGCTTCACCGGCCTGATGCTGTGGCAGCCCGAGTTCTTCGGCCGCTTCTTCCCCGGCATCCTGTTCAACGTCGCCATCATCGTGCACTCCTACGAGGCGATGATCGCGACCGCCTTCATCTTCACCATCCACTTCTTCAACGTGCACCTCCGGCCGGACAAGTGGCCGGTGGACGCGGTGATGTTCACGGGCCGGGCCACGCTCCACTACATGGAGGAGGAGCACCCGCTGGTCGGCGAGCGGCTGCGCGAGCGCATCGGCGCCGCGGCGCCGAGCGCCGCCGCCGTGGTCGACGAGCCGGCGCCGCCGCCGGCGAAGTGGATGAACGTGGCCGGCGCGGCGGGCGGGCTGGTGCTGCTCGGCATCGGGCTGGTGCTGATCGGCCTGATCCTGTGGGGCTCGCTGTGCTAGGCGGGCGCCGCGCCGCGGCCGCGGCCGGACGCCCGCGGAGGCGCGGCGCGGGCCCGGCGCGCCGGCTACTGCCGCTCGCGCTCGCGGCGCTGGCGGGCTGCGGGGGAGGCGGGGGCGGGAAGCCGGCCGGCAGCCCGCACGACAAGGTCGCGTGCGTGGGCTGTCACCGCGGCGGCCCCACGCCGTCGGGCCGCGCGGGCGTGCCCGACGCCGCCTGCTCGGCGCGCGCCTGCCACCCGAACGGCGGCCCCGACAGCGCGCGGATCGCGATGGTCACGTTCCGCCACAGCGCGCACCCGATGAGCGAGAAGCGCTCGGTGCCGTGCGCCGCCTGCCACACCCACGAGGCCGGCAGCACGCGGCTCGGCGCCGACAGCTCGACCTGCGCCCTGTGCCACTTCCCCGAGATCGCGGGCCCGCGCGACGCCGGCTGCGCCACCTGCCACCGCAATCCCCAGCACACCCGGACGACCAGCCAGGGCGTGCCGCTGTCGCACGCGATGCTCGAGCAGGCGCGCGTGCCGTGCACCCGCTGCCACTACCGCGTGGTCGAAGGCGACACGACCGTGGCCGTCGCCCGCTGCGCCTCGTGCCACAAGTCCAGGCCGCCAGCGAAGCTGCCGCCGGCCGACTCGGTCCACGCCAGCCACCCGGAGCTGGCGTGCCGCTCGTGCCACGCGCCGGTCCTGCACCGCGTGGTGGCGATGAGCGGCTCGATCGACCTGCAGTGCGCCGACTGTCACTCGATGCACCACCGCCGGCCCATCCCGGCGGACACGTCCACCACGGCCAGGTGCGCCGACTGCCACGCCGGCGTGCACGCCGAGCAGCAGCGCCTGATGCTCGGCCTGATGCCGGGCGAGGAGCTGCGGCCGAGCCTGATGTTCATGGGCGGCGTGACCTGCCGCTCGTGCCACGTCTCGCCCGACGCGCCGCGCCCGGCGGCCGGCGCGAGCCTCAGGCCGACGGCGTCGGTATGCGTCGGCTGCCACGGCGACGCGTGGAAGGGCGTGCTGGCGCGGTGGGACCGTGGCTACCAGCGGCGCCGCGGCTGGATCGACGCGTACCTGAGGAGCGCCGAGGCCGGACTCGGGAACGGGGCGGGAGGGGCGGCGCTGGCCCGGCTGGCGGAAGCCAAGGGACTGATGGCGTTCGTGGACCGCGCCCGTCCAGCCCACAACCTCTCGGCCGCCGACGGCATCATGCGCCGCGCCGTGCAGCTGGCCGGCGACGCGTACCGGCTGGCCGGCCGTGCCGCGCCGCCGCCGCCCGAGCTGGGGCCGGCGGTGCGTCCCGGCGCGTGCATCGCGTGCCACTACGGCATCGAGGAGGCGCCGACCGGCCGGGACTCCGCCACGGGCCGCGTCACGACCCACGCCGACCATCTGTTCAAGGCGTTTCTGCCTTGCGACGCCTGCCACGCCGCCGGCGCGGCGCCCCCCGGCGTGCCCGACAGCCTGTGGATCGACACCACGTCGTCGACCGGCGGGCCGGCGAGTCGCGCCTTCCTCAAGCCTCGGCGCCAGCAAGTCCGTAAGTAACAAGATCGCAACAAGTTAAGCTCCATCGATGGTGAGCCTTGACAGCGGGCCAGAACCCGGCTAGAGTTCGCGCCCGGCGATTAGCACTCAGTGCAGATGACTGCTAACATCATTCGCATCCGTTTGCGCAAGGAGGCAGGAGACACATGGCCACGGCATCCAAGGCGAAGGGGAAGGTGCACCCCCTGGCTGATCGTGTGGCTATCCGTCCGCTCGAGGAGACCGAGCAGATGCGCGGTGGGTTGTACATCCCGGACACCGCCAAGGAGAAGCCGCAGCAGGGGGAGATCATCGCGGTCGGACCCGGCCGGATCGAGAAGGGGCAGCATGTCCCGATGGAGTTGAAGGTCGGCGACAAGGTGCTGTACGGGAAGTACAGCGGCACCGAGGTGACCATCGAGGACGACACCATCCTGATCATCAAGGAGTCGGACGTCCTCGCCAAGATCGGCTGAGCGTCCGCAAGAGGAGGAGCACGACATGGCAGCGAAGGAGCTGATTTTCAGCGTCGATGCGCGCGCCAAGCTGAAGCGGGGCGTGGATCAGCTGGCGGAGGCGGTCAAGGCGACGCTCGGGCCGAAGGGCCGGAACGTCGTCCTCGACAAGAAGTTCGGCAATCCGACCGTGACCGAGGACGGCGTCACGGTGGCGAAGGAAGTGGAGCTGCCCGACCCGATCGAGAACATGGGCGCGCAGATGGTGAAGGAGGTCGCGACCAAGACCTCGGACATCGCGGGCGACGGCACGACGACGGCGACGGTGCTGGCGCAGGCGATCTTCCGCGAGGGCCTCAAGAACGTCACCAGCGGCCTGAATCCGATGGCGCTGAAGCGCGGCATCGACAAGGCCGTCGAGGTGGTGTTCGAGGAGCTGAAGAAGATGTCGGTGCCGACGGCCGGCAAGAAGGAGATCGCCCAGGTCGGCGCCATCTCGGCGAACAACGACGCCACCATCGGCGACATCATCGCCGAGGCGATGGAGAAGGTGGGCAAGGACGGCGTGATCACGGTCGAGGAGGCGAAGGGCCTCGAGACCACGCTGGAGACCGTGGACGGGATGCAGTTCGACCGCGGCTACCTGTCGCCCTACTTCGTGACCGACGCCGAGAAGATGGAGGCGGTCATCGAGGACGGCGTGGTGCTGATCCACGACAAGAAGATCAGCTCGATGAAGGACCTGCTCCCGGTCCTCGAGAAGGTCGCGCAGATGGGGAAGCCGCTGCTGATCATCGCCGAGGACATCGAGGGCGAGGCGCTGGCCACGCTGGTGGTGAACAAGCTGCGCGGCACGCTGAAGGTGTGTGGCGTGAAGGCGCCGGGCTTCGGCGACCGCCGCAAGGAGATGCTGCGCGACATCAGCATCCTGACCGGCGGCAAGGTGGTGAGCGAGGAGCTGGGCTTCAAGCTCGAGAACACCGTGCTGGGCGACCTCGGCAAGGCCAAGCGGATCGTGATCGACAAGGACAACACCACGATCGTCGACGGCGCCGGCAAGCGGTCCGACATCGAGGGCCGGATCAACGAGATCCGCGCCGCGATCGACAAGTCCACGTCGGACTACGACAAGGAGAAGCTGCAGGAGCGGCTGGCGAAGCTGGCGGGCGGCGTGGCGGTGATCAACGTGGGCGCCGCGACCGAGACCGAGATGAAGGAGAAGAAGGCCCGGGTCGAGGACGCGCTGCACGCCACCCGCGCCGCGGTCGAGGAAGGCATCGTGCCGGGCGGCGGCGTCGCGCTGCTCCGGGCGCAGGCGGCGGTCGGCCGGATGAAGCTCACCGAGGACGAGAAGGTCGGCGCCGACATCGTGCGGCGCTCGCTCGAGGAGCCGATCCGGATGATCGCGCAGAACGCCGGCGCCGAGGGCTCGATCGTGGTCGAGAAGGTGCGCGAGTCGAAGGAGAAGAACTTCGGCTACAACGCCCAGACCGACGAGTACGAAGACCTGGTCGCGGCCGGCGTCATCGACCCGACCAAGGTGACGCGCACGGCGCTGCAGAACGCGGCGTCGATCGCGGGCCTCCTGCTGACGACCGAGGCGGTCGTGGTGGAGAAGAAGGAGGAGAAGCCCGCGCCCGCGATGCCGCCGGGTGGTGGCATGGGCGGGATGTACTGAGCGCAGGAGGCAAGTTGCCGGACGGCAAGTTGCCAGTGGTTACCGGTTGTCGGTAGACGGCAGGTCAGGACAGGCACGGCCCCGGGAAACCGGGGCCGTCGCCGTTTCTGGGAACCGCCCGGGGCTGCCGCGCGCGGAGGCCCCCAGGCCCGAGGGGCCATCCCCTGCTGCGCGGGGGGACCCCGCCTCACCCGGGCCTGGGGGCCTCCGCTTGCGCCGCCCCGGCCCGCTCCCCGGCCGCACCGCATCCCGATGCGCCGCAACGCCTTTTCGCCTATTTTCCCAACCGGCATGACCGAGCCGGGCGCCCCTTCCCAGCCTGCCGCTCCGCGGCAGTCGATGGTCCAGCGCGCCGCGCTCCCGCGCGAGCTCTCGGACTTCCTCATCGAGTTCTCCATCGCGCTGCACAAGCACTCCATGTACCCGGACGGGCATCCCACGCTCGGCCCCGCCTCCGACGGCGTGGCTCGGCGGCTGGACACGCTGCTGGCCGAGCGCGGCACGCTGTCGCTCGGCGTGGCCCGGGAGCAGCTGGTGATCGAGGGCGTGGCCACCGATCCGAGGCACCCGGTGCTGAAGGACCTCGCCGACCGGCTGCACCGGCACCACCTCGGCGCGATCAGCTTCGCCCGCGGCGTGGTGGGCTCGGAGATCGACGAATCGCTGAAGCTGCTGGCGATCGATGCGGGACGGGGCGGGGGCGAGCCGCTGGGCCTGCAGCCGCTCAACAAGATCGCGTCCTGGCCGCACGTCCGGCTGTACCCGCTCACCTTCGACCGGCTCCAGCTGCTCGATGGCGAGCAGGGGGAGGAGGAGCCCTCGGCCTCGCCGGCGGCCACCAAGGCGGCGCAGCTGTGGGTCGGGCTCGCGCGCGCGGCGCTCGCGTCGGAGGAGGTGGAGAGGGGCCCGGCCGGGGCGAAGGGGGCGACCAGGTCGGCCGGCGTGAAGCCGGAAGGCGCCAAGGCGCCGCTGACCGACGCGGAGATCGAGGCCGCCCTCGACGAGGTGCAGCCCGCGGCGGCGATCGAGGCGGCGGCCGCCGAGCCCGCGCAGGTGGCGCGGGCGATCGAGGGGCACGAGCGCGGCACCGCGTACGACCAGGTGATCGTCGGCTACATGCTCCAGATCGCCGACGAGCTGAAGGTGGCCGGCGGGTCGGGCGCGGTGGCGCTGAAGAAGCGGATGAGCAAGCTGATCAGCGCCCTCGACCAGGACACGCTGCACCGGCTGCTCGAGATGGGCGGCGACCGCACCCAGCGCCGCCAGTTCATCCTCGACGCGTCGCAGGGCATGGCCGTGGACGCGGTGGTAGACCTGGTCCGTGCGGCGTCGGGGTCGGGCGCCCCGGTGTCGCGGTCGATGCTGCGGATGCTGACCAAGCTCGGCCACCACGCGGATCGCGGGCCGGCGGCCTCGCGCACGGTCGCCGAGGTGAACCTGCGCGAGCAGGTGGCGGAGCTGGTGCACGGGTGGGCGCTGGCGGACCCCAACCCGGACGGGTACGCGGCGGCGCTGGAGAAGATGTCGCAGACGTCGCCGGCGCTGGTCGCCCCCGGTGAAGCGCAGTTCGCGCCGGAGCCGGAGCGACTGCTCCAGATGGCGTGCGAGACCGGCGCCGCCGGCAACGCGCTCGCGCGGGCGGTGGACAGCATGGTCAAGGCGAACCGGATGGCCGACGCGCTGGACGTGCTGCAGCAGGCCCCGCGCGCGTCGCCCGCCACCCAGGCCGTGAGCTCGAAGCTGGTCACGCCGGACTCGGTGCGCATGATGCTCGCCTCCCAGCCGCCGGACTTCGCGCTCCTGGACCGGGTGCTGCCGCGGATCGGCGACGCGGCGGCCGACCCGATGCTGGACCTGCTCGCCGAGTCCGAGTCGCGGCAGGTGCGACGGGCGCTGATCGACCGGCTGGTCAGGATCGGGCCGACGCTCGGGCCCCACCTCCTGCCGCGGCTCGGCGACGAGCGCTGGTACGTGGTGCGCAACCTGCTGTACCTCGCGGCGGAGCTGCCCGCGGCGCCCGCCGGCCTCAACGCCGCCCAGTACGCCCAGCACGCGGACTTCCGGGTGCGCCGCGAGGCGCTGCGCGTCCTGTTCCGGGAGCCCGCGGTGCGGACCCGCGCCATCTGCACCGCGCTGGCCGACGCCGACGCCCGCGTCAAGCGGCTCGCCCTGGCGGCGGTCGCCGACGGCGGCTGCCCCGAGGCCGCGGTGCCGCTGGTGGTGGCGCTGGCCACCGGCGACGAGGAGAGCGAGCTCCGCGTCGCGGCGATCCGCGCGCTCGGCGCGGAGGGCGGCCGCCTGTCGCTCGACGCGCTGCTCCGCATCACCCAGCTGCGCCGGAGCCTGCTCGGCGGGATGCGCCGCGGCTTCGACGAGCCGGAGTTCCTCGCGGCGCTGGCGGCCCTGGGCGAGTTCCTGCCCGACCACCGGGCCCGCGAGCGCCTGGAGCAGGCAGCCCTGCTGAGGGACCCGGCCGTCACCCGCGTGACCAACGAGGCTCTCAAGGGAGACACGTGAGCGATCCGTCCCGGTTCCTGACGTCGCTGGCCCAGGCCCTGTCGACGATGTCGCTGTATCCCGAGGGACATCCGGCCCGGGAAGGCATCGTCGACGTCGCGTACGCCAACCTGCAGGTCCTCCAGAAGGCCGACCGCCGGGTGTCGTTCTCGTTCCTGGGCGACGACGTGGTGTTCGGGGACCGGCCGCTGCGCGAGCTGCGGGGCTGGGACTGGAGCAACCGGCTCGCCGGGGCCGGCGTGCAGCGGGTCGAGTTCGAGACCGAGGTCACCCGCGAGGAGTTCGAGAGCTTCCTCACCCAGCTGATGGCGAAGCTGACGCTGTTCGCGGTGCAGCAGGCGGGGGCCGCGCCGCGCGGCGGCGGCCCCATCAAGTTCGGGGCCGTGGGCATCAAGGAGCTCGAGTCGGCGCCCGAGCTGCAGACCGCCACCATCGCCCTGTCGCTGCACGAGGAAGCCGAGACGATCCAGTGGCTCCACGAGGAGACCCAGGGCGGCAGCGGGCTCCCGCTGGCCGAGGCGGAGGCGGTGGTGCGCTCGCTGGCGGCGGCGATGCACGGCGACCAGGCGGTGGTGCTGCCGCTGCTCGAGCTGCGCCGCTACGACGAGTACACCACGACGCACTCGCTCAACGTGTGCGTGCTGGCGATGGGCCTCGCGGAGTGGGTCGGCCTGGGGGCGCGCGACGTGCGCGCGTTCGGCGTCGCCGGCCTGCTGCACGACATCGGGAAGGTGAAGATCCCGGGCGAGATCCTGAACAAGGCCGGGCGGCTGACGCCGGAGGAGCGCGAGGTGATGAACCGCCATCCGGTCGAGGGCGCGCGGATCATCATGGAGTCGCAGGAGAACCTCGACCTCGCCGCCGTCGTGGCGTACGAGCACCACATCATGCAGAACGGCGGCGGCTACCCCCGGCTGGACTACCCGCGGGAGTGCCACCAGGCCTCGAAGCTGGTGCACGTGTGCGACGTGTACGACGCGCTGCGCACCAACCGGCCCTACCGCGCCGCCTGGCCGGCCGGCAAGGTGCTCGACTACGTGGAGGAGCGGGCGGGGACCGAGTTCGAGCCGGACATCGCGCGCCGCTTCGTCAAGATGATGTCGGAGTGGGAGCCGCGGCAGGCGGCGCTCGACGCCGAGCCGGTCGTGGACATGCACGCGCTGCCGCTGGCGCCCTCGACGCCCGCGGCCGCGGGCCCCGGCTCAGCGCCCGCCGCCCAGGGGTAGGGCGAGCTGCTCCAGCTCCGCGCCGACCTCCAGGGTCGGGAGCGGAGCATCCTGCTTCGCCACCAGCAGCTTCCCGCGGAACGCCGTGCCCTTGAGCGCGCGGGCCATCGCGGCCAGGGCCAGCTGCGGCGTGTTGCAGCGGTCGGACAGGTGCGCCAGCACCACCACCGCGAGGCCGGCGTGCGCCACCTCGGCCGCCAGCAGCGCCGCCTGGCCGTTGGACAGGTGTCCGCCGTGGCCGGCGATCCGCGCGCGGACGGCCGGCGGGTAGCCGCTCGCGCGCAGCATCACCTCGTCGTGGTTGGTCTCGAGGACCAGGGCGTCGAGCTCCCGGCAGGCGTGCCGCAGCGCCGCGGTCGGCGAGCCGACGTCGTAGGCGACGCCCACCCGCCGGCCCTCGCCGTCCTCCGCCACCAGCATCACGGCGTCGGTCGCGTCATGCGCCGTGGGGAACGCGCTCAGCGCGAAGCCGCCACACCGCTGCCGGGCGCCCGCCGCGAGCGGGCGGGTCTCGGTGCCCGGCTTGAGCCTGGGGGCGAGCGCGGCCAGGGTGCCGGCGCTCGCCAGCAGCGGCACGCCCCAGGCCGCGGCCGCGGCGGCCGCGCCGCGCGCGTGGTCGCCGTGCTCGTGGGTGAGCACGATCCCGGCGACGCGCGCCGGGTCGCAGCGGGCCGCGGCGAAGCGGCGCGCGAGGTCGCGGAGCGAGAAGCCGGCGTCGATCAGCAACGCGCCGCCCCGGGACTCCACGAGCACGGCGTTGCCGCGGCTCCCGGAGCCGAGGACCGTCAGCCGCACGGCGCCTGGCCGGTGGCGGCGCCCCAGACCGCGGCGAGGTAGCGCCGCGTGCCCGCGTCGACCGCCACGTCGCGGCGCGGCATCACCCGCGCCGCGATCTCGACGAACCGGCCGCACTCCAGCACGGTCCCCGGCTGGTCGAGGCCCCAGGCGAACGGCGGCACCGCGGCTGGCGGCCGCGCGTTGCCGAACAGGTTGGCGCCGACGCCGATCACGCACCCGGTGGGCAGCATCGTGCCGATCGCCGTCTTCACGTGGTCGCCGATCAGCGAGCCCATGAACTGCAGCCCGGTCTCGTACCGCTTGCCGCCGAGCGTCACCCGCACCGGGCCGTACGTGTTCTTCAGGTTGGAATTGGTCGTGCCCGCGCCGAGGTTCACCCAGCGGCCGACGACCGAGTGCCCGAGGAAGCCCTCGTGGGCCTTGTTGGCGTAGCCGAGGAACAGGGTGGCCGACACCTCGCCGTGCACCACGCACCTCGGGCCGATGGCGCTGCCCGAGATCTGGCCGCCGAGGATGCGGGTGTCGCGCGCGATCGCCAGCGGCCCCACCAGCCGCGCGAAGGCGCGCACCTCGACCCCGGGCGCGAGCATGATGGGTCCGTTCCGCACGTCCAGCACGACCTGCGGCTCGAGCGTGGCCTCGCCGACGAACGCGTGCGACGGGTCGCCGAGCACCACCGCGCCGCGCGGGATGGTGGCGGCCCCCTGCTCGGGGCGGACCCGCTCGAGATCGGCCAGCAGCACGGTGTTGAGATCGCCCACCAGCTCCCACACGCCCTCGAGCCGCTTGCCCGCGAGCTGCACCGCCGTCCACGAGGCCGCGCCGGCGAACCCCGGCCAGTCGACCCGCCGCGGGAGCGCGTAGCCGACGGTCGCACCGCCGGCGTCCACGAACCGCACGGGCTCGGCGGGCGAGGCGTTGCGCCCGAGGTCCGCCGCGGGCACGAAGGCGGAGCGCAGCAGCACCCGTGGCTCGTTCTTCTCGCCGGGCGTCTCGACCACGGCCGGCGCGCCGGGCTCGACGAAGTCGCGGAGGTGCTGGTGCGGCGAGAGGTAGCCCGTCACCGGCAGGCTGAGGCGCGCCGACCAGCGCTCCCGGAGCAGGAACGCGCCGTAGCGCAGCTCCCCCAGCGGCCGCGTGAGCGAGAAGGGCAGGAACGCAGGCAGGTCGTCGGGCGGGTCGTACAGGAACAGCTGGACGCTCATCGGCGATCTCCTTGCGGCGCGCCGCCGCCCGCGACGTGCGGCGGCAGCCGCGCCAGCAGCTCCTTGAGTTGGGGAGCGCGCTCGCGGGTCGTGACCAGCGTGACGTCGCCCGAGCGCACCACCACCAGGTCGGACACGCCGTCGACCACGGTGGTGCCGTCCTCGCTCCACACGATGCAGTTCCTGGCGTCCACCGTCCACGCCGACCCGACGGCCACGTTGCCGGCGGCGTCGGCCGCGCGCACGCGCGACAGCGCGGCCCACGAGCCCACGTCGTCCCACCCGAAGTCGCCGGGCAGGACGGCGCCCCGGTCGGTGCGCTCGTACAGCCCCACGTCCACGCTCACCGGCGTCGCGGCGCGGTAGAAGCCGGCGACGTCGCCGCGATCGAGCGCCGGCAGGCCGCCGGTGATCTCCCTCGCGTGCCGCTCGCACTCGGCGCGGAACCGCGCCGCGGTCCACGCGAACATCCCCGTGTTCCACAGCGCGCCGCCCGCGATCAGCCGCTCGGCTTCGGCCCGGTCCGGCTTCTCGACGAACCGCGCGATGCGGCGCGCGGGCCCGGCGCCGATCGGCCCGCCCGGCACCACGTAGCCGTAGCCGATCTCGGGCCGGGTGGGCCGCGCCCCGACCGTCACCAGCGCGCCCTCGCGCTCGGCGAGGTCCAGCGCCGCGGCGGCCGCCGCGCGGAACGCCGCCGGGTTGCCCACCGTCCAGTCGGCGTGGACGCTGAGGACGCTGGCGGCCGGATCGGCCGCCGCCGCGCGCGCCGTGGCCCAGGCGAGGGCCGGCGCGGTGGAAGCGGCGAACGGCTCGGCCAGCACGTTCGCGGCCGGCAGCTCGGGCAGCGCGCGCCGCAGCGCGTCCTGCAGCCGGGTCGAGCCGACCACCAGCACGCGCTCGGCGGCGACCAGCGGGAGCAGGCGCAGCACCGCGTCGGCCACCAGCGGACGCTCGCCGGCCAGGGCGAGCAGCTGCTTCGGGCGTTGGCTCGTCGAGGCGGGCCAGAACCGCGAGCCCACGCCGCCGGCCAGGACCACGACCCAGCGCATCAGGCCGGGGTCCCGCCGGCCGCGTCGTCGCCCAGGATGGCGGCGACCTGGCGGAGCAGCTTGCGGGGCGAGAACGGCTTGGTCACGAACCCGGCCGCGCCGAGCGCGCCGGCGCGCTCGGCCGTGGCGCTCTGGCCGGCGGCGGTGAGCACGATGAACGGCACGCGGCTCAGGCGCGGATCGGCGCGCGCCTCGGCCAGCAGGTCCAGGCCGGAGCGGGCCGGCAGGTTGACGTCGAGCAGGACCAGGTCCACGTCGTCGTGCTCGCGCAGAAACCGCAGCCCCTCCTCGCCGTCGTGGGCGATGGAGACCTGGTAGGGGCCGCGCTCGAATTCCAGGCGCACGATGCGTCCGATGAACGGCTCGTCGTCGATGACGAGGAGGTGGTGCGGCGTGGCGCCGCCCTACAGCAGCTGGGCGATCTTCGCGCGGTGGCGCGTGAGATCGTAGAGCAGCGGTCCGAGGTTGGCGCGCGGGCGCAGCAGCACCAGGAGCTTGGCGTCGGCCGACAGGTTCGCGACCACCGCGAAGCCCTGCGCGTACTCGAGCACGCCGGTGGCGAGCTCGCCGCGCAGCGCGTTGCGGCCCAGCTCCTCGCAGGCCTGGAGCACCGCGGGCAGGTGCGCGGCCACGGCTTCCGAGTCGAGCCCGTCGGCCACCTGGCTGTCGATGGGCAGGCCGTCGTCGCCGAGCACGATGACGGCCTCCACCCCCTCGCGGCGCGCGAGCACCTGCACGACGTCGCGGATTGTCGGCATCCGGCCCTCGCCTGATGGACGCGGTCCAGCGTCGGAACGGCGGTCCAACGTAGGCCGCACCGGGAGCGGTGTCAAGCGGATCGGGCCGTTGACACTGGCCGCGCAACTCCCCTATTCTTCGCTGGTTAGCTGATGTCGCGTCCCTCGATATTCCCTCGTATCGCGGCGCTCTTCGCGCTCGTGCAGCTCGCCGCTCCCGCGGCGTGCAGCAACCCGTTCGAGCTGCCCCCGGCCAACCTGGGCACGTTCGTGGATTCGCTCACGCTGTGGGCGCTCACCGGCACCGACATCTCGCAGCCGTCGGCGTACGACCTCCTCGACGGCATCGTGGCGCGCACCGACCGCACCTCGCTGTTCGACTTCGCGTTCGACATCCGCACCGACACGCTGGGCGACACCACGGCGGTGCTGCTGCCGCGCGGCGCGATGGGGCTGTACGTGGACGGCGGGCTGCAGGTCACCACGGTGCCGTTCGACTCGATCACGATCGCCCCGACCAGCGGCTACCAGGACACCGCGGCGGTGCCGCTCAAGGTGGGCACGGTGGTGCTGGCGGCCTCGCGAGCGAAGACCTGCAACTTCGGGTACATCAAGCCCGTGTACGGGAAGTTCGAGGTCACGGCCCTGAACTTCGTGGCCCGCAGCGTCACCTTCTCCTTCCTCGCCGACCTGAACTGCGGCTACCGCAGCCTCAAAGCCGACTCGTTGCCGCCGACGGAGTAGCGGTGCTCGATCCCAAGCTGTTCCGAGACGCGGAGGCTCTGGCGATCCTGCGCGGCCAGCTGGCGGCGCGCGGCGCCGGGCGCGAGCTGGACGCGCTGCTCGACCGGCTGCGCGCGCTGGCCGAGCGGCGCCGCGCCGCCATCGGCGAGTCCGACGCGGTCAAGGCGGAGCTCAACGCGAAGAGCCGCGAGGTGGGGGAGCGGAAGAAGCGCGGCGAGGACGCCGGCGCGCTGCTCGCCACACTGGGCGAGCTGTCGGCCCGCGCCGACGCCGCAGCCGCCGGCGCGGCGGAGGCGGAGACGGCGTTCGAGGCGGCGCTGGCCTGGGTGCCCAACGTCACCGCGGCGGACGTGCCGGCCGGCGACGCGAGTCACAACCTGGTGGTGCGCAGCTGGGGCGAGCCGGTGGAGGCGCAGCCGTGGCACCGGCCGCACTGGGAGATCGGCGCGGACCTGGGGCTGTTTCAGCTGGAGCGCGGGGCGGCGCTCGCGGGCTCCGGCTTCCCGCTGCTGGTGGGCGCGGGCGCGCGGCTGGAGCGCGCGCTGGTGGGCTTCATGCTCGACCTGCACACGCGCGTGCACGGGTACACCGAGGTGTCGCCGCCGTTCGTCGTGAACCGCGCCTGCATGACGGGCACCGGGCAGCTGCCCAAGTACGAGGACGACATGTACCGCACGTCGGACGACCTGTTCCTGGTGCCGACGGCGGAAGTCCCGGTCACCAACCTCCACCGCGGCGAGGTGCTGCAGCCCGAGGAGCTGCCCCGGAAGTACGTGGCGTACACGCCGTGCTTCCGCCGCGAGGCCGGCGCGCACGGCGCCGACACGCGCGGGCTCACGCGGGTGCACCAGTTCGACAAGGTGGAGCTGGTGCGGCTCGAGCGCGCCGAGGCGAGCGCCGCGGCGCACGAGGAGCTGACCCGGCACGCCGAGGCGGTGCTGCAGCGCCTGGGCCTGGCGTACCGCGTGGTGCTGATCGCGGCGGGCGACATGGGGTTCGCCAACCACCGGCAGTACGACCTCGAGGTGTGGGCGCCCGGCGCCCGCAAGTGGCTGGAGGTGTCGAGCTGCAGCACCTACCGGGACTTCCAGGCGCGGCGGATGAACACGCGCTACCGGCCCGCGCGGGGCGCGAAGCCGGAGTTCGTGCACACCCTGAACGGCTCCGCGCTCGCGCTGCCGCGCACGGTGATCGCGCTGCTGGAGACCGGCCAGCAGCCGGACGGCAGCGTGCGGGTGCCGCCCGCGCTGGCGCCGGCGCTCGGGGTGGAACGCCTTGAGGCCCCCGCGCACTGAGGTGCGCCGCGCGGCGTGGCTGCGGCGGCCCGCGACGGTGTGGCTGCTGGCGACGCTCGCGGCCGCGCTCACGCTGGTCTCGGCCTGGCTCACCGCGGAGCACCTGACCGAGGAGGCGCGCCGCGCCTCGGAGCTGTACTCCCGGGTGTTCACCGGGCTCGGCGACTCGAGCGAGACCGGCGCGACCGACGCGCTGTTCGGGCTCGCGGGCGAGATCCGCCGCCAGGGCATTCCGCTGGTCGTCACCGACCGGCACGGCGTCCCGACCGACACCGCCAACCTCCCGGCGCCGATGGCCTTCGACTCCCCGGCGCTCAAGGCGTTCGTGGCCGCGCTCGATCGCGACACGCCGCCGCTCACCGAGATCAGCGGGCGGACGGTCCACGTGGGCGCGCCGCCGGTGCGGGCGCGGCTGCGGCTGGTGTTCGCGCTCGAGCTGGCCACGGTCGCCGGGCTGGCCGGGGTCGCGGTGCTGGCGCACCGCGCCTCGGTGCGGGCGGCGCGCAACCGGGTGTGGGTCGCGATGGCGCGCGAGTCGGCGCACCAGCTCGGCACGCCGCTCACCTCGCTGGCCGGCTGGATCGACCGGCTGCGCGACGGCGCGGACCGGCGGGAGGAGATCGCTTGGCACCTGGCCGGCGACTACGAGCGGCTCGACCGCGTGGCCCGTCGCTTCGAGCGCATCGGGCAGCCGCCGCGCCGCGACACCGTGGACGTCGCGGCGGTGGCCGACGCGGTGGGCACGTACTTCCGGCCCCGGCTCCCGTCGCTGGCGCACCGCATCACGCTGGAGGTGCGCGCCGACGGCACGCCGCTCGAGATCGAGGGCGACGCGCTGCTCCTGGAGTGGGCGATCGAGGCGCTGGTGCGCAACGCCGTCGACGCGCTGAAGGGGCGCGGCGGGAAGATCGAGGTCGCGGTGGGCAGCGAGCCCGACGGCGTGGTGGTGACCGTGACCGACGACGGGCCGGGCGTCGCGCGCGAGCTGCGGCACCGGCTGTTCACCGCCGGCGCCACCACCAAGGAAGGGGGCTGGGGGCTCGGGCTCGCGCTGGCCCGCCGGGTGGTCGAGGAAGGCCACCGCGGCCGCCTGGTGCTCGAGCCGACGGAGATCGGGGCGCGGTTCGCGCTGCACCTGCCGCGCCAGCTCCCCGCCGGATGATCGCCGTCGCGCTCAACGAGCCGCAGCAGGAGGCGGTCGCCCACGTCGCCGGTCCGATGCTGGTGCTGGCCGGCGCCGGCTCGGGGAAGACCCGCGTCCTCACCGTGCGGCTGGCGCGGCTGATCGACGAGCACGGCGTCGATCCGCGCCACATCCTCGCCGTCACGTTCACCAACAAGGCCGCGGGCGAGATGAAGGCCCGCGTGACGCAGCTGCTCGGCGCCGAGCCGGACGGGATGTGGATCGGGACCTTCCACGCCGTCTGCGCACGGCTGCTGCGGCGCGAGGCGCCGTCGCTCGGCTTCTCGCGGAGCTTCACCATCTACGACGAGGACGACGTGGAGGCGCTGGTCCGGCGGCTGGTCGACGACCTCGGCCTGCCGCCGCGGCTCTACGGCGGGCGCGCGGTGCGCCACGAGATCTCGCGCGCCAAGAACGCGATGGTGGGGCCGGAGGCGTACGCGCAGGAGGCCGCGGATCCCTTCCACGCCAACGTCGCCCGGGTGTACGAGGCGATGGAGGCGGCGCTGCGGCGCGCCAACGCGATGGACTTCGACGACCTGCTGCTGCACCCGCTCGCCCTGTTCGCGCAGCAGCCCGCGATCCTGGAGCGCTACCGCGCGCGGTTCCGGTTCCTGCTGGTCGACGAGTACCAGGACACCAACCGCGCGCAGTACCTGCTGCTGAAGGCGCTGGCGGGCGACGCCGGCAACCTGTTCGTGGTGGGCGACGACGACCAGTCCATCTACGGCTGGCGCGGCGCAGACCTGCGGAACATCCTCGAGTTCCAGCGCGACTTCCCCGGCGCGCGGCTGGTGCGGCTGGAGCAGAACTACCGCTCCACCCAGGCCATCCTCGAGGCGGCGAACAGCGTGATCACGCCCAACCGCGGGCGGCTGGGCAAGACGCTGTTCACCCGCCGCGAGGGCGGCGAGCCGATCACGGTGCTGTGCGCCGCCGACGAGCGCGACGAGGCGGAGTGGCTGGTGCGCGAGTTCCAGGCGCGGGTCCGCCGCGGCGCGCACGCGTACGACGAGATGGCCGTGCTGATGCGGACCAACGCCCAGACCCGCGCCTTCGAGGACGAGCTGCGGCGCGCGGCCGTGCCGTACCGGGTGGTGGGGGCGGTGAGCTTCTACGAGCGGCGCGAGGTGAGGGACCTGCTCGCCCACCTGCGGCTGGTGGTGAACCCGGACGACGACGCGGCGTTCCGGCGGGCGGTGGGGGCGCCGCGCCGGGGGATCGGCGAGCAGAGCCTCGAGGCGCTGTCGCGCGCGGCCGCGCAGTGGGGCTGGTCGCTGTCGCGCGCGGCCGAGGCGGCGGGCCGCGTGAGCGAGCTGCGGCCCAAGGCGCGCGAGGGCCTGGAGCAGTTCGCGCGCGAGCTGGCGGCCGCGCGCCGGGAGCTGGCCGGCCTCCAGCCCGCGGAGGCGCTGCGCGGCATCGTCGCGCGCACCGGCTTCGAGCGGTTCCTGCTCGAGGAGGACGAGACCGGCCCCGAGCGCGTGGAGAACGTGGCCGAGTTGGTGACGGCGGCCGCGGCGTGGTCGGAGGAGTTCGGGGCGGTGCTGCCCGACCCCGGCGACTCGGCCGAGGACCGGGCGGCCGCGGAAGCCGAGAGTCCGATCCAGCGGTTCCTGGCCCAGACCGCGCTC
>DASPTN010000165.1:0-39151 GCA_035623395.1 Gemmatimonadales bacterium
TCGCCGCGACGATCGCGATGGTCACGACCGGGGTCTTGAGGGTGGGGTTCTCGTCGCGGTAGGGGATCACGGGCCCAACCTAACCTGTCCGAAGGGCGTGTCAACGCACCGCGAAGCGCCTCAAGACCTTAGCTCGCTGCCGAATTGGCAGAAAAAGGGGGTCTGGGGCGGGCACGTCCCTTGCTCCTGCGACGGGACGCAACCGTCGCACATCTACCTCTGATGCGGTCGGAGATACCATGGCTGAGAAGATCATCGGGATCGACCTGGGGACCACGAACTCCGTCGTCGCCGTCATGGAGGGCGGGGATCCGGTGGTCATTCCGAACGCCGAAGGCGGCCGGACCACGCCCTCGGTCGTCGCCTTCACCAAGGACGGCGAGCGGCTGGTGGGCCAGGTGGCCAAGCGTCAGGCGGTCACCAACCCGCTCAACACGGTCTTCTCGATCAAGCGGTTCATGGGCCGGCGCACCGGCGAGGTGGTCGAGGAGACCAAGCGCGTGCCCTACAAGGTGGTCGCGGGCCAGAACGATCTCGCCTCGGTGGACATCAGCGGCAAGCGCTACACGCCGCCCGAGATCTCGGCGATGATCCTGCAGAAGATGCGGCAGACCGCCGAGGACTACCTCGGCCACAAGGTCGAGAAGGCGGTCATCACCGTCCCGGCGTACTTCAACGACTCGCAGCGCCAGGCGACCAAGGACGCGGGGAAGATCGCGGGCCTCGACGTGGTGCGGATCATCAACGAGCCCACGGCCTCGGCGCTCGCGTACGGGCTCGACAAGAAGAAGGAGGAGAAGGTCGCGGTCTACGACCTGGGCGGCGGCACCTACGACATCTCCGTGCTCGAGCTCGCCGAGGGTGTGTTCGAGGTGAAGAGCACCAACGGCGACACCCACCTGGGCGGCGACGATTTCGACCAGCGGGTCATCCAGTGGCTGGTGGACGAGTTCAAGCGCGACCAGGGCATCGACCTGTCGAAGGACCCGATGGCGCTCCAGCGCCTCAAGGAGGCGGCGGAGAAGGCGAAGTGCGAGCTGTCGACGGTGATGCAGACGGAGATCAACCTGCCGTTCATCACCGCGGACCAGTCGGGGCCGAAGCACCTCAACCTCACGCTGTCGCGCGCCAAGCTCGAGCAGCTGGTGGGCGACCTGGTGCAGCGGACGCTGGAGCCGATGAAGAAGGCGCTGGCCGACGCGAACCTGAAGCCGAGCGAGGTGGACGAGGTGATCCTGGTCGGCGGCCAGACGCGGATGCCGAAGGTCCAGGAGATCGTGAAGGACTTCTTCGGCAAGGAGCCGCACAAGGGCGTCAACCCGGACGAGGTCGTGGCGATCGGCGCGGCGATCCAGGGCGGCGTGCTGGCGGGCGAGGTGAAGGACATCCTGCTGCTCGACGTGACGCCGCTGTCGCTCGGCATCGAGACGCTGGGCGGGGTGACCACGGTCCTGATCCCGCGCAACACCACGATCCCGACCAAGCGCTCGGAGGTCTTCTCGACCGCCGACGACAACCAGACCACGGTCGAGATCCACGTGCTGCAGGGCGAGCGCGAGATGGCGCTCGACAACCGGACCATCGGCAAGTTCCAGCTCACGGGAATTCCGCCGGCTCCGCGGGGGATGCCGCAGATCGAGGTCACGTTCGACATCGATGCGAACGGCATCCTGCACGTCACGGCCAAGGACAAGGCGACCGGCAAGGAGCAGAAGATCCGGATCGAGGCCTCGTCCGGGCTGTCGGACAAGGAAATCGACAAGATGGTCCACGCGGCCGAGGAGCACGCGGCGGACGACAAGCGGCGGCGCGAGGAGATCGAAACCCGCAACCGCCTCGACGCGTTGGTCTACGACGTCGAGAAGAACTCCAAGGAGTGGTCGGACAAGCTCGAGCCGGCGGTGAAGAAGCGGCTCGAGGAGGCGGTCGAGGGCGCCAAGAAGGCGCTGCGCGCGGGCGACGCCGAGGGGATCAAGAAGGCCTCCGAGGCGCTGCAGGGCGCCTACAGCGAGGCGGGCCGCTCGCTGTACCAGAGCCAGACGGCCAGCTCCGGCGCGACGCCCGAGGAGCCCGGCGCCGGGCCCGCCGCCGGCGGCCCGGAGCCGAAGAAGGACGAGGCGGTGGAGGCGGACTACGAGATCGTGGACGACGGGAAGTCGAAGTAGAACCCGAACCGGCCCGGGGTGTAGTAGCGGGCATTCCGGGCCAATGGTGGAGGTAGGCGCATGTCGTCGAAGAGTCGCGATTTGCTGAAGCTGGGCGGGATCGTGGCCGTCGCGTTCGCGGCGGGGCTGGCGTTCGCGTCCGGGCTGAACCTGCCGCGTCCGGGCCGGGCGGAGTCGGCGCGCGGGCTGCATTACGTCACCGCCTCGAGCGGCGCCGCCGCCCGCACGGCGGACGGCGTGCTGCCGAGCTTCGCCGACATCGCCGAGCGGGTGCGGCCGTCGGTGGTCTACATCCAGACGCAGAGCAAGGTGCAGGCGTCGCCGCATCCGGATCTGCCGCCGGGCTTCGACTACTTCTTCGGCCCGAACGTGACCCCGCGGCGGCCGCAGGTCCGCCAGGGTTCGGGCTCCGGCTTCGTCGTCTCGCAGGACGGCTACATCCTCACCAACAACCACGTCGTCGCCGACGCGGACCACGTGAAGGTCACGCTGCTCGACAACCGCGAGTTCGACGCGCGGGTGGTGGGCCGCGACCCGGCCACCGACGTGGCGGTGATCAAGATCGACGCCGGCCACCTCACGCCGCTGCCGCTCGGCAACTCCGACGCCGCGCGCATCGGCGACTGGGTGCTCGCCATCGGCAACCCGCTCAACTTCACCTTCACGGTGACGGCCGGCATCGTCAGCGCCAAGGGCCGGCCGCTGTACGGGCTGCAGGACCCGAACGACCGCTATCAGATCCAGGACTTCATCCAGACCGACGCCGCGATCAACCCCGGCAACTCGGGCGGGCCGCTGGTCAACCTCAACGGCGAGGTGATCGGCATCAACGCCGCCATCGCGTCCCAGACCGGCTACTACGAGGGCTACGGCTTCGCGGTCCCGATCAACCTGGCGCGCAAGGTGATGGACGACCTCATCGCCACCGGCCGGGTGCAGCGCGCGATTCTCGGCGTGGCGATCGGGCAGATCAGCCCCGAGGACGCCGAGGCCGTCGGGCTCAAGGACGTGCGCGGCGTCGTGATCCAGGACTACAGCGGCAGCAACTCGCCCGCCAAGGCGGCCGGGCTCGTGCCCGGCGACGTCATCGTGGCGCTGAACGACACGGCGATCGACCACGTCGCGCAGCTGCAGTCGATGGTGGGGTTCCGCCACCCCGGCGAGGTGGTGCACGTGCAGGCGGTGCACGCCGGCGGGCAGGTGCGCACCTACGACGTGCGGCTCGCCGCCGCCGGCGCCGACAGCACCGAGGTGGCCAGCCGGAGCGGGGGCGGCGACAAGGGCGTGGCCCCGGGCGACGAGGCCTCGCGCAAGCTGGGGATCACGGTCGAGAGCCTGAGCGCGGAGGACGCGCGCCAGGTCGCCACCGACATGCGCGGCCCCCTGGTGACCGAGGTGGACGCCGACGGGCCCGCGTTCCAGAAGCTGTTCCCGCCCGGAGCGGGGGCGGGCGCCGACGTGATCCTGGAGGTGAACGGCACCCGGGTCCGCACGACCGACGAGCTGCAGCGCGCCGTCCACGACCTCCACGCGGGCGACATCGCCACCCTCCGGGTCGCGAACGTGGGCGGCGGCAACGCCACCCGCCGGATGGTGCGCATCCGCGTGCGCTGACCGCCGCGCGGAGGCCGTCTCGAGGCGAGCGCCCGCACCCGCGGGCGCTCGTCGTCTCGGGCGGCCGCGGTTATCTTGGGGTGGCACACGCGCCAGGGCGTGATCGAGCGGGCGGCGGCGAGGCCCTGCGCGTCACTCGGTTGACGTCCGTGCCGGGCACTCGCGTCAGGGCCGGATCGAGTGGGAGGCGCGCGTCCGGCGCGGGACGCGGAACGCGCGAAAGTGGCGGAACTGGCAGACGCGCGGGCCTTAGGAGCCCGTGGGGAAACCCGTGGGGGTTCGAGTCCCCCCTTTCGCACTATGACCGAGACCGGCATCGCCATCACCGCGGCCGCGCAGGACGCGGCGCGCCGCACCTACGCCGTGTCGGTGAGCCCCGAGCGGGTGCGCGCCGCGGAGGCCGCGACCACCGAGCGCTACGCCCGGCAGCTCAAGGTGCAGGGCTTCCGCAAGGGCAAGGCGCCGGCGTCGGTGGTGCGCCGCCGCTTCGGCGACGCCATCCGCCAGAGCGTGATCGAGGAGCTGCTGCGCGCCTCGTGGGAGACCGCGCGCGACCAGGACGGCCTCAAGCCGATCGCGGACCCGCAGGTGCGCAACGTGAAGTTCGAGGACGGCGCGCCGCTGACCTTCGAGCTGCTGGTGGACGTCAAGCCGGAGATCGCCCTGGAGCGCCTGGGCGGCTTCCGGCTGACGCGCCGGCAGGCCGCCGTGACCGACGAGATGGTGGACGCGCAGCTCACCAGCCTGCGCGAGCAGCGGGCCCCGTGGGTCCCGGTCGCCGAGCGCGCGAAGCCCGGCGACCTGGTGGAAGCCACGATCACCAACCTCGACGAGCCGCCCGCCGCGACGGAAGGCGGCCCGGCGCCCGAGCCGGTGCGGTTCGTCCTGGGCCAGGGCCGCGCGCTCCCCGAGCTGGAAACGCACCTGATGGAGCTCGATCCCGGCGGCGCCTGGGAGGGCACCGTGCGCTTCCCGGACGACCACCCCGACGCGGCCAAGCGCGGGCAGAGCCGCCGCGTGCGCGCCACCCTCGGCGAGGTCAAGCGGCAGCACCTGCCCGACCTGACCGACGAGTTCGCCCGCGAGGTCGGCGAGTTCGACTCGGTGGAGGCGCTGCGCGCCGGCGTGCGCACCGACCTCGAGGCCGAGGCCAGGCGCGAGGCCGAGGCCCGCGTCCGGGGCGAGCTGATCGACCAGATCGCGGCCGCCAACAACGTCGCCGTGCCGCCCTCGCTCCTCGACCGCGCGCTCGCGGCCTACGTCGCGGCGTACGGCATCCCCGAGGACCAGCGCGCGCGGTTCGCCGGCGAGTTCCGCCCGGTGGCGGAGGCCGGGGTGCGGCGCGACCTGATCATCGAGACCGTGGCGGAGCGGAAGGGGCTCGCGGCGAGCGACGACGCGGTGGCGTCGCGCGTCGCCGACGTGGCCCGCCGCCGCGGCGAGACGCCGGCGGCCGTGCGGGCCGCGCTCGAGAAGGCGGGCCGGCTCCGCGAGCTGGAGCGGTCCATCACCGAAGAGAACGTGTTCACCTTCCTCCTCGGCCAGAGCGCCGTGGAGGACGCACCGCCCACCCGTTGACACAGGGCGCAACCGTGGGAGACCGATCCGACGTGTCCACGCTGTATCCGCCGTACATCATCGAGCGCTCCAGCCGTGGCGAGCGCACCTATGACATCTTCTCCCGGTTGCTGATGGACCGGATCATCTTCCTCGGCGTCCCGATCAACGACGACGTGTCGAACATCATCATCGCGCAGCTGCTGTTCCTGCAGGCGGACAGCCCCGAGAAGGACATCTACCTCTACCTCAACTCGCCGGGCGGGATCGTGTCGAGCGGGATGGCGATCTACGACACGATGCAGCACATCAGCGCGCCGGTGAACACCATCTGCATGGGGATGGCCGCCTCGATGGGGTCGTTCCTGCTGGCGGCCGGCCGCAAGGGCAAGCGCAGCGCGCTGCCGCACTCGCGGATCATGATGCACCAGCCCTCGGGAGGCACCCAGGGCACCGCCGCCGACATCGAGATCCAGGCCCGGGAGATTCTCTACCTGAGAACCAAGCTCAACGAGCTGTACGCCAGGCACACCGGCCAGACCGTCGAGCAGATCGAGAAGGACATGGACCGGGACCGGTTCATGTCGGCCGAGGAGGCGAAGGAGTACGGCCTGATCGACCAGGTCCTGGCGCCCGGCGCCGCGCTCGAAGTGGGGGCGAAAAGCTAGGCGTGGCTTGACTTTAGGCGCGCCAGCTCAACATATTCGCGAAGGTCCCGTACCCAGGCGCCCATGTCCAACGACCGTCACCTGCGCTGTTCGTTCTGCGGCAAGTCCAAGGACTCGGTCCGGAAATTCATCTCCGGGCCCTCGGTGTACATCTGCAACGAGTGCATCGCGCTGTGCAACGAGATCCTGGCCGAGGACGAGGAGCGCGAGGTCGCCGACGCGATCACCCAGGTCCCCACCCCCGTCGAGATCAAGGAGGTGCTGGACCAGTACGTGATCGGGCAGGAGCAGGCCAAGAAGGCGCTGGCGGTCGCCGTCTACAACCACTACAAGCGCATCAACTCGCAGTCGATCAAGGACAACGAGGTCGAGCTCGAGAAGTCGAACATCCTGCTGATCGGGCCGACCGGCGTCGGCAAGACGCTGCTGGCCCAGACGCTGGCCCGGCTGCTCGACGTGCCGTTCACCATCGCCGACGCGACGACGCTGACCGAGGCCGGCTACGTCGGCGAGGACGTGGAGAACATCCTGGTGCGCCTGCTCCAGGCCGGCGACTTCAACGTCGCCGAGTGCGAGCGGGGCATCGTCTACATCGACGAGATCGACAAGATCGCGCGCAAGAGCGAGAACCCGAGCATCACGCGCGACGTGTCGGGCGAGGGCGTGCAGCAGGCCCTGCTCAAGATCCTCGAGGGGACGATCGCGTCGGTCCCGCCGCAGGGCGGCCGCAAGCACCCGCAGCAGGAATACATCCAGATCAACACCAAGGACATCCTGTTCATCTGCGGCGGCGCGTTCGACGGGCTCGAGAAGATCATCGAGTCGCGCACCGGCCGCCGCCGGATCGGCTTCACCAAGGACGAGGTGGACCGGGGCGTCCCGGCCCTGCAGCGCCGCAACCCGTACGGCGAGGTCGAGCCGGACGACCTGCTGCGCTACGGCCTGATCCCCGAGCTGATCGGCCGGCTGCCCGTCACCGTGCCGCTCGAGACGCTGGACGAGGACGCGCTGGTCCGGATCCTGGTCGAGCCGAAGAACGCGCTCACCAAGCAGTACAAGAAGCTGTTCGAGCTGGAGGACGTGCGGCTGAGCTTCGAGCCGGAGGCGCTGCGCGCGGCCGCCCAGCTGGCGATCAAGCGCGGGGCCGGCGCGCGCGGGCTGCGGGCCATCCTCGAGAAGGTGATGACGGAGATCATGTTCGACCTTCCCGCGCGGGAAGACGTCACCGAGGTGGCGATCACCCGCGAGTGCATCGTCGAGGGCCGCCAGCCGCTGCTGGTGACCGAGCGACCGCGCGCCAAGAAAGAGGCCTGACGTGCCGCGGACCCAGGCCCCCTCCCCGAGGGGGCTTTTGGTAAGCGAGTTCGTGACGTCGATGGCGCGATGGGACGCCCCGATCCCCGGCCCCGCCCTTCCTGAAATCGCGTTCGCCGGCCGCAGCAACGTCGGGAAGTCGAGCCTGGTGAACCTGCTGGTGGGCCGGCGCGCCCTGGCGCACGCCAGCCGGGTGCCGGGCAAGACCCGGTTCCTGAACGTGTACCGGTGGGGCACCGGCTGCTACCTGGTGGACCTGCCGGGGTACGGATGGGCGCGGGCCGCCGCTGCGGAGCGCGCCGGGTGGCAGCGGCTGGGGGCCGACTACATCGCCCGCCGGCCGACGCTCGCCGGCGTGGTGTGGCTGCTCGACATCCGGCGGGAACCCTCGGACGACGACCTGGCGATCGGCGCCCGACTCAACGCCCGCGGCGTTCCGACGCTGGTGGCGCTGACCAAGGCGGACCAGGTGACGCGCGGCCGGCGGGCCGCGCGCGCCGCGGCCATCGCGCTGCGGCTCAACCTCGACGCGGCCGAGTTCGTGATGACGAGCTCGAGGACCCGCGAAGGCGCGGAGGATCTCCGTGACAGCGTACTGGCGCACGTGGGCTGAGGCGGCGGCGCTCGCCGCGGCCACCCTGGCGGCTCCCACCGGTCTCGCCGCCCAGACCGACGACCTCCCGCCCGCGGGCTTCGGCTCGCTCCGCCAGGATCAGGTCGCCATCACCATCGCCACCGTGAGCCTCGCGGTGCGCGTGCTGCCGCTGGACGAGCACGTCATCCGCATGCTGGCCCCCGACACCTACGCCTCGCTGCACGCGCTGGTCCAGGCCAGGACGGCCTCCATCGCCGCCGCCGCGCGCTCCGCGGGCCGGGACAGCGCCACGGTGTTCTTCGTCACCTTCTTCGGACTCCAGCCGCTGGCGACGTTCGTCCCCGACCAGGTGGAGATCCAGAGCCAGGGCATCCTGTACCGGCCCCTGGCCATCCTGCCGCTCTCCGCCCAGTGGACGGACGCGCGGCTCGACCAGCGCCAGCAGGCGCAGGCCATCTACCTGTTCGATCCGGCCATCCCCGTCTCGCAGACGTTCACCGTCTTCTACGGCGACCAGTACTCGGGGACGTTCGACAACTCCCTGACCCTGCTCCAGAGTGAGCGCGCCCGCGTCCTGGCGCGCGCCGCGCAGCGCCAGCCGTAAGAGATGCCCCTCGCCCTGTCGCTGGCGCTCGGCGCTGTGGCCGCGGCGCTGGCGGTCGCCCTGGTGCTGCTCGAGCGCGGCCGGCGCCGCGGCCTGTTCAACCTGCTGCGGCGCGGCAAGGAGCAGTGGGAGGCGACCTTCGACGCGATCTCCGAGGGCATCGCCCTGGTGAGCGCGGAGGGCGTCATCCAGCGATCCAACACCACCTTCGCGGCGCTGGCCGGCCGGCAGGTCACCACCATCGGCGGCGAGCGGCTGTGCGAGACGCTGTTCGGCGAGCACGAGGCGCTGGCACCCCTGCTCCGCACCGCGGTCGCGGGGGAGCGCCCCGCGCCCGTCGTCCGCCGCTCGGACAAGCTGAACCGGACGCTGCGGGTCGCCGTCGCTCCGGTCGCCCGCGCCGTGGGCGACGCGTCGGCGGTGGTGGTGGTCGAGGACATCACCGAGCAGCAGGCCCTCGAGGCTCAGCTCATCCAGAGCGAGAAGATGGCGGCCGTCGGCACGCTCGTCTCCGGGGTCGCGCACGAGCTGAACAACCCCCTCACGTCGATCGCGGGCCTGTCCGAGTTCCTCCTGGAGCAGTCCCCGGCCGGCGCGCCCGGGCGGGAGCACCTGCGGATCATCAACGAGCAGGCCGACCGCGCGAGCCACATCGTCCGCGACCTGCTGACCTTCGCCCGCAAGGGCCCGGCCGAGCGCGAGCCGGTGGACCTCGGCGACGTCGCGCAGCGCACCCTCGCGCTGCTCGGCTACGAGCTGCGCCGGCGCAGCGTCACGGCGGAGATCGCGGTCGCGCCGGGGCTCCCGAGGGTCCTCGGCGACCGCCACCAGCTGCAGCAGGTGGTGCTGAACCTGGTGACCAACGCCGTGCAGGCCGTGACCGACCTGCCGCCGGGCCGGCCCCGGCGCGTGGCCGTCCGGCTCAAGGAGGAGGGCGGGCGCGTCGTGCTGCTGGTTTCCGACACGGGCCCGGGGCTCACCGAGGACGTGCGCGCCCAGATGTTCAGCCCCTTCTTCACCACCAAGGCGCCGGGCGAGGGCACGGGCCTGGGGCTGTTCGTCTCCTACGGCATCGCCCAGGCCCACGGCGGCGCGCTCACCGCGGAGCCGCGAGCCGGGCAGGGCGCCACCTTCGTGCTCGCCCTGCCGGCGGCGGGCGCCGCCCCCGGCACCGCACCGGAGGCCGCCGCGGCGGGACCCCGGCGCATTCTCGTGGTGGACGACGATCCGGTGGCCCGCCAGGTCGTGAGCGCCCTGTTCGCGCACGACGGGCACCGGGTGGACGCGGCGGTCAGCGGCACGGACGCGCTGCGGCTGGCCCGCACCGAGCGCTACGACCTCGTGATCGCGGACCGGCTCGCCTCGGCCGGCGAGGAGCCCTTCGCCTCGGCGCTGCGACGGCTGCCCTTCGCGGTGCACACCCGCCTGGTGCTGTCCACCAGCGCGCGGCTGGACGGCGACGACCGCCTGGCGGCCGGGACGAGGTTGCTGCAGAAGCCGTTCGACCTGCGGGAGCTGAAGCGGACGGCGGAGGAGGTGTTCCGGATGTCGGACCTGCCACCGGACGGCACCGGAGACGGCCGACCTGCAGCCTGAGCGCCGCCTACCGGCTTCTCACGGAACCCGCAGCACGTCCTCCGCTCCACCCGCGTCGCCGCCGCCGAACAGCTCCATGGCGTCCGCCAGCGCCCGCCGCTCCCTCGGCCAGAAGAAACGCCGCGCGGCCTCGTCGGGCGCGAGCCACTCGCTCCGGTCGTGCTCCTCGGACAGCGCGGGCGCGGCGTCGGCCGGGACGATCGCGCAGAAGGCGGGGATCAGGGCGACGACGTCGCGGCGGTGCAGGTAGAAGGACTCGACGCGGCTCAGGTTGTACAGTCGCGAGGGCGCGAGCCCCGTCTCCTCCTTGAGCTCCCGCAGCGCGGCGGCCACCGGCGACTCGCCGGCGGCGATGTGCCCGTGGACCGCCTCCCAGGTGCCGGGACTGCGCAGCCCCTCCGCCCGGCGCAGCACCAGCACCTCGGGCCCGCCGCCCGGCTTCGGCTTGACCGGTCCGGCCATCCCCTTGCCAGGCTCGGGCCGGAAGCGGAGCACGTACACGTCGACGATCGCCACCTGGACGTCGGTCACGGCCGGCCCTCGCCCGCCGTCGCGGCGGCGGTCCCCGCGACCCGCGGGTCGCGCTCGGAGGCCGCGGCCAGCGCCCGCGCCGCCGCCGCGTACGCCGCCTCGGTGACGGCGCGGCCGTGCTCGCCCCGCAGCAGGTCGAGGTGCAGCGTGACCCGCGCCTCCGCCGCGAACGCCTGCCAGAACTCCGGCGTCAGCGCGACGTCGTAGTCCCCCACGAGCTGCCACGCGGGCGGCGCCGCCTGGTAGGCGAGCAGGCCCAGCCCCCGCAGGTCGCACACGGCGCGCACCAGGGCGCCGGCGACCGGCACCGTGGCCTCCCCGATGCCGCGCGTCACCTCGCGCGGGCCCACGGCCCGGCCGAAGGCCTCGCCGAGCGCCGCGCCGGCGGCGACCACGACGCCGTGCGCGTCGGGCGGCGCGGCGCCCGCCGCCTCCACGTCGAGGTCGAAGCGGCCGTGCAGGGCGACGGTCTCGAGCAGCTGATCGAACCCGGAAACGCCGGTCCTGACGCTCGCCCGCCCGCGCCCGTCGATGGCCAGGCGCACGACGACCGCGGTCGCGAGGGCGCCCCGGCGGACCTCGGCGGTGCGGCTCACGGCGTGGGCACGGGGGAGGCGATTAGGCGGAGGAGCGGCGTCGGCCGAGCACCGCGTCGAGCCGGGCCGAAAGCGCCCTGGCGCGGAACGGCTTGGTGAGGAAGTCGTCGGCGCCGAGCTCGAAGACGCGCACCTCGTTGTCTTCGTCGCCCTTGGCCGTGAGCACGACCACCGGAATGTCCGCCGTGGCGGGCCGCGAGCGCAGGTGCGAGAGCACTCCGTAGCCGTCGAGGCCCGGAAGGTTCAGGTCCAGCACGATGACGTCCGGGCCGGTGCGATCCACCTGGTCGAGCGCCTGGACCCCGTCGCGCGCCTCGGAGACGACGTAGCCTTCCCGCTCGAGCAGGTCCTTCATCACCCGCCTGAGCTGGTCCTCGTCGTCCACCAGCAGCACCTTCCGCTTGAGCCGCGTGACCTTCGCGCCGGGCAGGTCGAGGTTGTCCAGCAGCTCGAACGTGCCCGCCCCGGCCCCGGAACGCGCCGGCTCCGGGGGCCGCTCCGCGTACACGGCGGTGGCAGGGTCGGCGGTCGCACCGGCGGTGGCCGCACCCTCGTTCGGCCCGATCAGCTCCGGCTCGGCGCCCTCCTCGCCCTCGTGCGGCACGTCCACCACCCGCATCAGCTCGTCGAGGCTGGACTCGCCCCGCAGGATGTGCGCGAGTCCGCTCTCCCACAGCCCCTTCAACCCGCCGGCGCGCGCCGCCTCGGCGATCTTGTCGGCGGTCGCGCCTGCCCCGATGAGCCGCTCGACCTCCGGCGTCACCGTGAGCACCTCGACGATCGAGAAGCGCCCGCGATACCCGGTCATCGCGCAGTCCGAGCAGCCGACCGCGCGGTAGAGCGGCGTGCCCTTCGGCACCCACTTCTCCAGCTTCTCCGGCACGGACTCGACCCAGACCTCCCTGCAGGTCGGGCACAGCTTCCGCATCAGGCGCTGCGCCACCACGCCGCGCAGCGAGGCCGCGATCTTGTAGGGCTCGATGCCGATGTCGACGAGGCGGGTCACCGCGTTGGCCGCGTCGTTGGTGTGCAGCGTCGACAGCACGAGGTGTCCGGTCAGGGACGCCTGGACGGCGATCTGCGCGGTGTCGCGGTCGCGGATCTCGCCCACCAGCACCACGTCGGGGTCCTGGCGCAGGATCGACCGCAGCGCGTTGGCGAAGGTGAGCCCGGCCTTCTCGTGCACCTGGACCTGCACGATGCCCTGGAGCCGGTACTCGACCGGATCCTCGACGGTGACGATGTTGGTCTTGCCGCTCTGGATGCTGCGGATGCCCGAGTACAGCGTGGTGGTCTTGCCCGAGCCGGTAGGCCCGGTCACCAGGATGATGCCCTCGTGATGGTCCAGCAGCGCCTTGAACGCCGCGAACTCGTCCGGGTTGAGCCCCAGCGCGTCGAGCGACAGCACCGTCGCCCGCGAGTCCAGGATCCGGATGACCACCTTCTCGCCGAGCGACGCCGGCAGGGTCGACACGCGCAGGTCCACCGGCACGCCGTTGACCGCGACGCGCGCCCGGCCGTCCTGCGGCCGCAGCCGGTCCGCGATGTCCAGGCTCGAGATGATCTTGACGCGGGAGATCAGCGGGAAGCCAGCCGCCCGCGGCACCTTCATCACCTGCCGCAGCACGCCGTCGATCCGGTAGCGGACCGCGAACCCGCCCTCCTCCGGCTCGACGTGGATGTCGCTCGCCCGCGACAGGATCCCCTCGGAGAGAATGAGGTCCACCAGGCGGACCACCGGGCGCTGCGACGCCTCCTCCGCGCTGACCTGGAACTCGTCGCCGGGCGTCTCCGTGTCCAGGGTCTCGATCTCGCCCGAGCCTTCCATCCCCTCGAGCAGCTTGTCGATGACGTTCTCGGGCCGGTACAGCTCGTCGGTGATGGAGGCGATCTTGGCGGGCGAGAGCAGCTGCATCCGGACTTCGCGGCCGGAGGCGAAGGAGAGTCCCTTCTCCGCGTCGAGATCGAACGGGTTGGCGGTCGCGACCTCGAGGACCGAGTCCGTCGCCGCGAGCGGCACGATGTGATAGCGCCGCGCGACGGCCTCGGGGATGATCTCCTTCATCTTCGCTTCGGGCTTGGCGTCGTCCGCGACCGGGACCCGGAACCGCTTGCTCATCGCGGCCAGGATCTGGTCGTCGGTGGCGTAGCCCTTCGCGGTGGTGAGCTCCCACAGCGTGGACGTGGGCTCGGCGGCCTCGCGCAACGCCGCGACCGCCTCGGGCGTGATCATCGCCGAGATCGTGGTGACGAGCCACTCGTCGGGGAATAGCCGCTCAGCCAAGCTGCCGTCTCCCGCAGCGTCTCAGGGTCCCGGAAATATGACCCCGCGCCGGGCGGGGCGGCAACGCGGCGCGGAACGCGGACTTACAGGATGTCCCAGAAGTCCCGGCTGACGTCGACGGATAGCCCCAGTTTGCCCGTCCGGAGCCCGTAACCGCCGTCGAAGCGGATCATGTCGTGGAACCACCCCACGCCGAGTCCGGCCACCGGCCGGGCGCCGCGCGAGGGGACGCCGACGGCCGGCAGGACCGGGTCGCCCACCCAGCCGGCCGCCACGAACGGGATGAGGGTCGCGCTCCTGCCGGTGCCGGCGAAGGAGCCCAGCGGGATCTCGGGCACGCCGACCGGGAGGCGCCACTCCAGCGAGCCCCACGCCGACTCCCGGCCGGCGTAGGCCCGGAACGGCTCGCCGAGCAGGGTGCCGCGGCCGCCGAGCACGAAGGCCCGGTACGCCGGCAGGTCGGCCGTGGCGGCGCCCGCGCTCGCGCGCGCCACCAGCCAGCCGCTCCACGCCGGGACCTGCCAGCGCAGCTCGCCGTAGGTCCGCAGGTAGTCGCCCGGCCCGGCGCCGCCCTCGAGCTCGAGCCGGCCGGAGAGGTTGCGCACGGTCGTGAACGACGGTGCGAGGCGGCGCAGCGAGAGCTGCACCCGCGTCCAGTCGCCGGCGCCGACGGCCGGGTTGGGTCCGAAGGTGCCCCGCGCCCAGGTCGCGTGGGTCGCGAGCGAGCCGATCCGCTCCCACCCGGCCGCGAGACGCAGCGACGTGCGCCCGCTCAGCGCGACGTCCGCGCTCGCCGCGCCGGTCGTGGCGAGGAAGTAGTCGCCGAAGTCGGCGCCGGTCTCCTGGGCCGAGAGCGAGTTGATGACGCCGGAGATCACCGGCCCGTCGCCCAGGTCGCGGACCTCGCGCGCGCCGCCCACGCGCCAGGTCCACGAGCCGTGCCGGGCGGTGAGCTCGGCCGATCCGGTCACCAGCGTCGTCGCCGTCGCCGCCCCGGCCCGCACGTGCAGCGTCGTGGCGTCGTTGCTGCCGCGCAGGGTGGCGCCCAGTCCCAGCGCCAGTCCCTCGACCCGGTTGAAGTGCGCGAAGTCCGACAGCGAGGTCCCGCCGAGCTGGGTGCGCCGCAGGCCGTCGATCGCGTGGCCCACGGCCACCGCGCGCACCTGCGCGCGCACGTCGGCGAAGTCCTCGACCCGCGCCGACTGCGCCACGCCGCGGATCGCGACGTCCAGGGAGTCGGGCCACGGGAACGTGTCCCGGACCTGGGGCGCCGCGAAGACGATCTCCGGTCCCGGCATGCGGAACAGGTACTCGTCCACGCCCTGGTTGAACTTGTAGCCCTCGATCTCCCAGCGGCCCTGGATGATCCCGCGCACCGGAAAGTCGAGCCAGGTCCCGCGCCGCCGGATCGCGATCTCCTGCCGGTAGGGGAGCCAGTAACGCCCCGCCCACAGGCTGTTCTCGATCGCGACGGTGATGTCCTCGAGCTGCGGATCGAGGTAGGCGGCGCGGGTGAACTCGAACGCCATCCGCACCAGGTCGCCCTGGTCCACGTCGATGAACAGCGAGCCCACCAGGCGCGGCGCCTTGAAGTCGCGCGGGCGCACGGCGATCTCGTATACCCGGATGGCGCGGTCCGGCAGCTGGATGTTGAGCGAGTCGGTGAGCGCGTACTCGTAGAGATCGGGGCCGTTCGGCGCCAGCGGATGCGGGACGTCGCGCACCTCGTCGCCCTCGCCCAGCCGGATGCGGTCGGGGAAGTTGTTCATGGCGATGCCGAGATGGTCGCGGTGGTACTGGATGTCGGTCGGCAGGTCGAGGCGGTTGCGCCATCCCAGCACGATCTGCTTGCTGAGGTTCGGCGCCTTCCAGTAGACTTGCAGCTCGAGCTGGTCCGCCTTGATGAGCCGCGGCGGCTCCGAGAGCCCCTCTCCGATCTGGCCGAGGAAGAACACGAATCCGTGGGCGCGGACGCTGAAGTCCTTGAGCGCCGTGTCCGCGAACGCGGCGCTGCGGCGGACGATGGCGCGATCCACCAGGTCGCGCACGGTCGGCGAGTCCCAGTCCTGGGCCGCCGCGGGCATGGGCGAGGCGGCGAGGCCGAGCAACGAGGCGACGATGCACAGCGAGGCGAGGGACGGAGCGGTGCGGCGAGGCATGACGCCGCAGTATCGCGGGCGCTGATGGGACGGTCAAGCGCGTCCCGCGCCGCGGCGGCTCCGGCGCGGGCGGCCTGGATCGCGCGCGCGGCCGGCGGCGGCATCGTGCCGGTGGTGCGCGAGTGCCTGCTCGACGCCGACCAGCCGGTCGCGGTCTTCCGCAAGATCGCCCGGCCGCCGTTCGCCTTCCTCCTCGAATCGGCCGTCGGCGGCGAGCGCTGGGCCCGGTACACGTTCCTGGGCACCGAGCCCCGCGAGGCCTGGCGCTACCGGGGCCGGACCGCCGCCCGCTGGACGCCGGAGGGCGGCTGGGGCCGGGAGCAGCCGGCCGCGAACCCGATGGAGCACCTGGGCGCGCGGCTGCGCGAGCTCGAGCCGGCGCCGCAGCCCGATCTGCCGCGCTTCTTCGGCGGCGCGGTCGGTTACTTCGCGTACGACGCGGTGCGCGCGCTGGAGCGGCTGCCGGAGGGTCCGCCCGACGACCTCGGCCTGCCCGACGGACTGTTCATGATCGCGGATGCGGTGATCGTCCTCGACAATCTCCACAACCGGGCGCGCATCGTGGTGAGCGCCGAGGTGCCCGCCGGCGCCTCGGAGGCGCGGCGCGCGGAGCTGCACGACCGCGCGGCGGCGCGCATCGACGAGCTGGAAGCCCGGCTGCGCGGCCCCGGCGAGCTCGGGCCGCTCGGCCTCGACGAGGGCGTCGCGCCGTCCGCCGCGGCCAGCGGCTACGCGCCGGACCGCTTTCGCCGCGACGTGGAGCGCATCCGGGAGTACATCGCCGCCGGCGACATCTTCCAGGCGGTGCTCTCGCGTCGCCTCGAGATCACGGGGGCCGTGGACCCGCTGCGGCTGTACCGGTACCTCCGGGCCCTCAATCCGGCGCCCTATCAGTTCTGCCTCGCGCTCGACGGCTTCGCGCTGGTGGGCAGCTCGCCCGAGGTGCTGGTGCGCGTCGAGGACGACCTCGTCACGGTGCGCCCCATCGCCGGAACGCGGCCGCGCGGCACCGACGCGGCCGGCGACGCCGCCCTCGCCGCCGAGCTCGCGGCCGACCCCAAGGAGCGCGCCGAGCACCTGATGCTCGTCGACCTCGGGCGGAACGACGTCGGCCGGGTGGCGGCCTACGGCACCGTGGAGGTCCGGGAGCTGCTGGCGCTCGAGCGCTACGCGCACGTCCAGCACCTGGTGTCCGAGGTCCGGGGCCGGCTCGCGCCGGGCAGGGACGCGGTGGACGCGCTGCAGGCGTGCTTCCCCGCGGGCACCGTGTCCGGGGCGCCCAAGGTGCGGGCCATGGAGATCATCGACGAGCTGGAGCCGGTGCGCCGGGGGCCCTACGCGGGCGCGGTCGGCTACCTCGGCTGGGGGGCGCGGGCGCTGGACACTGCCATCGCGATCCGCACCTGCGTGGTCCTCCCCGACCGCGTCCTCATCCAGTCGGGCGCGGGAATCGTGGCGGACTCCGACCCCGGGCGCGAGCTGGCGGAGACGCAAGCGAAGGCGCAGGCGGCGCTCCGCGCCGTCGCCCTCGCGCGCCGCGGAGCCTAGTTCCGTGCGCTGGCGCCTCCCCTGGCGCGACGGCATATTCTGGGGGTCCGAGGAGCCCGATCCCAGATGAGCGACGGCTTCAAGCTGGTCAGCACCGCTGGCGACCAATCCATCGACGTCAAGCCGGGCGTCACCCTGGTCGTCGGCCGGGCGGTGAACAGCGACATCCCCATCTACGAGCCGACCATCTCGCGGCAGCACGCGCAGCTCACCGCCGAGGACGGCGGCGTGCGCGTCAAGGACCTCGGCTCCGCCAACGGCACCTTCCTGAACGGCAGCCGGGTGAGCGACACGCTGGCCGTCCCCAACGACGTGCTGACCTTCGGCAAGGTCGCCTTCTACGTCAGGGAAACCGCCCGGCCGGCGGCGCAGCCCAGGGACGCGGGCTTCCCCGCGCCGAAGCCGGCCGGGGCCACCATCGTGCGGCAGCTGCCGGTCGGCGAGGTCAGCGGGGTCATCGAGAGCCCGCTCAAGCGCACCGGCAAGGCCGCGGCGGCGGCGCCCACCGCCGAGGCGGTGCCGGAGCCGTCCGCCGCCCGCAGCGCCAAGAAGTTCGAGCTGCTGCTCGAGATCTCCAAGCAGCTCTCGCGCCAGCTCGAGGTGGACAAGCTGCTGGAGTCGGTGGTGGACTTCACGTTCCAGGTGATGGACGTGGACCGCTGCTCGATCCTGCTGTGCGAGAGGAACACCGGCGACCTGGTGCCGCGCATCTCCAAGAGCCGGCTCGGCGAGGGCTCGGCGTCGGCGCGCCACGTCCCGCAGTCCATCGCACGCAAGGCGGTGAGCGAGCGGGTCGCCATCCTCACCGACAACGCCGCCGAGGACGAGCGCTTCAAGGGCAAGTCGATCCTGCTCCAGAGCGTGCGCTCGGCGATGGGCGCGCCGCTGATGGGCTCCGACGGCTCGGTGCTCGGCCTCATCTACGTGGACAACCTCACCTCGACCCACGCCTTCACCGACGAGGACCTCGAGTTCCTCATCGCGTTCTCCGGCGTGGCGTCGGTCGCGATGGAGAACAGCCAGCTCTCCGACCGGATCCGCCGCGAGGCGCTGGTGCTGTCGAACTTCCAGCGCTACTTCTCGCCCGATCTCGCCAAGCAGATCGCCGAGCACGGCGAGGAGGTCAAGCTCGGCGGCGACAAGCGGCCGGTCGTGATCCTGTTCTCGGACATCCGCGGCTTCACGCCGATGTCGGAGAAGATGGAGCCGGACGACGTCGCGCAGCTGCTGCGGGAGTACTTCACCGAGATGGTGGAGATCATCTTCCGCCACGGCGGCACGCTCGACAAGTTCATCGGCGACGCGATCATGGCGCTGTGGGGCGCGCCGCTCTCGATGGCCGACGACGCGGACAAGGCGATGGCCGCCGCGATCGAGATGCAGAAGGCCCTGGTGCAGCTGAACCAGCACTGGGAGGCCGGCGGCAAGCCGGCGGTGAACATCGGGATCGGGATCAACTTCGGCGAAGTGTTCGCGGGCAACGTGGGCAGCGAGCAGCGGCTGGAGTACACCGTGCTCGGCGACGCGGTGAACACGGCCTCCCGGCTGTGCTCCAAGGCCGCGAAGGGCGAGATCATGATCTCGGAGCCGCTCTACAAGCGGCTGAAGAAGCCGCCGGAAGTCGAGGCCCGCGAGCCGATCCCGCTCAAGGGCAAGTCGAAGCCGGTCGCCAACTACCTCGCCAAGTACTGATTGTCGGCTCCGGCGTTCCCTCCCGAATTCGAAACCTGGACCTTCGAGGGCGGCGCGGCCGCGGCGCGGCGCGACGTCGCGGCGGCGGTGCGGCAGGCCCTGGCCACGGGCGGGACCCTGTACCGGTGGGCCGCGGCCCAGCCCGACCGCACCACCTACGTCGGCCGCGGCGAGGCGTACGGCGTCGCGCTCGGCGGACTTCCGGTGGTGGTGCGCCACGCGCGGCACGGCGGGCTGCTCGCGCCGCTGCTCGCGGACCGGTTCTGGGGCCGGCCGCGGTTCGAGCGTGAGGCCGAGCTGTCGCGCCTCCTCGCGAAGGGAGGCGTGCGGACGCCGGCCCTCCTCGCCGGCGTGCGCTACCGCGCCGGCCTCGGCCATCGCGCCGACGTCGCGACCGAGCAGGTGGCCGGCGTGGACCTGGTCGAGCTGTTCTTCGGCGAGCGGCCGCCCGCGGGAGCCGCGCGCTCGGCCGCGCTCGACGCGCTGGGCCGGTTGGTGCGGCGCCTCCACGACCTGGGCTGGGTGCACCCCGACCTCCAACTTCGCAACCTGCTGCTCAGCGACCCCGGCGGGAGCGCGCCGCACGCCTGGCTGCTCGACGTGGACACCTGCCGGCCGATGCGCGGCGACCCCGACGCCGAGCGCGCGCGCAACCTCGCGCGCTTCTACCGGTCGTGGGCGAAGTGGAACGCGCTCCGCGGCGAGCGGCTCACGGACAAGGACCGGGCGCTGTTCAGCGTCGCCTATCTCACCGAGGAGCCGTGAAGCCGCTGGCGCCATGGACCGGAGGGCGGCTCGGCATCGTCATGATGAGCGCGCTGGGTGACGCGGTGCACGTGCTGCCGCTGCTCGACGCCCTCAAGCGCCACGCCCCCGCGACCCACGTCACCTGGGTGCTGCAGCCCGGGCCGGCGCTGATGGTTCAGGGCCACCCGCTGGTGGACGACACCGTGATCTTCCGGCGCGAGCTGGGCCTGGGCGCCTACCCGGACGTGCGGCGACAGCTGCGCGAGCGCCCGTTCGACCTGCTGCTCAACCTCCAGGTCTACTTCAAGGCGGGCATCGTCACCCGGCTCGCGCGCGCGCCCGTCAAGCTCGGCTTCGACTTCGCGCGGTCCCGGGACGGCAACTGGCTGTTCACCACGCACCGCATCCCGCCCCACGCGCCGCAGCACGTGCAGGACCAGTACTTCGAGTTCATCGAATGCCTGGGCGTGCCGCACGGCGAGCCGCGCTGGCACCTCGGCCCCACCGACCAAGAGCGCGCCGCCGCCCGGGCCGTCGTGGCGGGCGCCGGCGACGGGCCGCTGGTGGGGATGGTGGTGGCGTCCAGCAAGGCGGAGAAGAACTGGATGCCGGAGCGCTACGCCGAGGCGGCGACCGTGCTGGTGCGCGAGGCCGGAGCCCGCTGCGTGCTGCTCGGCGGCACCTCACCCATCGAACGGGCGGCGGCCGACGGAATCCTGGCACGGGCCGGCGGCCGGCCCATCGACGCGCTGGGGAGCGGGCTGAGGACGCTGCTCGGCCTGATCGACCTGTGCGACGTGGTGATATCGCCCGACACGGGGCCGCTGCACATGGCGGTCGCGATGAACGTGCCGGCGGTCGGGCTCTACGGCTACAACAACCCCAAGCGCGTGGGGCCGTACCGGCGGTTCGGGGACCTGCTCGTCGACGCCTACGGCGATCCGGGCGAGGACTACCCGATCTCCATGGAACACCGGCTGGAGCGGATGCCGCGGATCCGGACGGAGGACGTGGTGGAGAAGGTGCGGCTGGCGCTCGCGCGCTACGCGGCCGGCCCGCCGTGGCGGCGCGCTAGGCCGCCGGCGTGACCGCGCCGAACCGGTAGCACAGGCCGACCCGCCGCAGCAGGTCCACCATCAGCCCGAGCGCCAGTCCCATCACCGTGAAGTAGTCGCCGTCGATCCGCTCGACCAGCACCGCGCCGTAGCCCTGGATCCCGTACGCGCCCGCCTTGTCGAGCGGCTCGCCCGTCGCCACGTAGTCGCGGATCGTGGCGTCGTCCAGGGCGCGGAACCGGACCACGGTGCGCGAGGCCCCCGCGGCCGTCTTCCCGCCGTACGCCACCGCCACGCCGGTGTACACCTCGTGCTCGCGGCCGGCCAGCCGCCGCAGCATCGCGGCAGCCTCGTCGGGGCCGGACGGCTTGCCGAGGATCGCGCCGTCCACCACCACGATGGTGTCGGCGCCGATGGCCACCGCGCCCGGGCGGGCGCGTGCCGCCGCCTTCTCGCGCGCCAGCCGCTCGGCGTGCGCGGCCGGCGGCTCGCCGTTGCGCCACGTCTCGTCGAGATCGGCGGGGGACACCTCGAAGGTCAGGCCGAGCAGCTCGAGCAGCTCGCGGCGGCGGGGAGACACGGACGCGAGGACGACGGGGACGCCTGTCTCACCTCTCACTTCGACTTCTCACTTCTCACCTGAACGTCTCACCTCTCACCCCTCACCGCTCACGCCCTTTCAAGTATCAGGGTCACCGGCCCCTCGTTGACCAGCTCCACGTCCATCATCGCCCCGAACCGCCCGGTCTCGACCGTGAGGCCGCGCTCCTTCAGCATCCCCACGAACCGGTCGTACAGCGCCTCGGCCTGCCCGGGCGGCGCCGCGTCCACGAACGAGGGCCGCCGGCCCTTCGACGCGTCGCCGTACAGGGTGAACTGCGAGACCACCAGCACGCCGCCCCCGATGTCGGCCAAGGGAAGGTTCATCTTCCCTTCCGCGTCGGCGAACAGGCGGAGCCCCGCGATCTTGTCCGCCATCCAGGCCAGCACCGGCTCCGCGTCGGCGGGCGCGAACCCCGCCAGGACGACGAAGCCGCGCCCGATCTCGCCGACGGTGGCTCCGTCGATGCGGACGGCGGCGCGGCTCACGCGCTGCAGCACGACCCGCACGGGCTACTCGACCGTCACGCTCTTGGCCAGGTTGCGCGGCTGGTCCACGTTGCAGCCGCGCCGCACGGCGATGTGGTACGCGAACAGCTGCAGGGGGACCGAGCTCAGGATGGGCGTCAGGAAGTCGAGCGTCTCGGGCACGGCGATGGCATGGTCCACCAGGGCGGTGATCTCGTTGTCGCCCTCGGTGACCACCGCGATCACCTGGCCGCCGCGCGCGCGCACTTCCTCGATGTTGGACATGATCTTGGCGTGCACCGCGTCGCGCGGCGCCACGAACACCACCGGCATCAGCTCGTCGATCAGCGCGATGGGGCCGTGCTTCATCTCCGCCGCCGGGTACCCCTCGGCGTGGATGTACGAGATCTCCTTGAGCTTCAGCGCGCCCTCGAGCGCGACCGGGAAGTTGTAGCCCCGGCCCAGGTACAGGACGTTGGAGGCCCGGGTGTACCGCTCCGCCAGCTCCTCGATCACCCGCCGCTTGCCGAGCACCGCCTCGAGCTGCTCCGGCAGCCTGCGCAGCGCCTTCACGATCTCGCGGCCCTGGAGGATGGACAGCGACCGCAGCCGGCCGAGGTACAGGGTGAACAGCGCCAGCGCCGCGATCTGGCTGGTGAACGCCTTGGTGGAGGCGACCCCGATCTCCGGTCCGGCGTGGAGGTAGATCCCGCCGTCGGTCTCGCGCGCGATGGTGCTGCCCACCACGTTCACGATGCCCAGGGTGTGGGCGCCGCGCCGCTTCGCCTCGCGCAGCGCGGCGAGCGTGTCCGCCGTCTCGCCCGACTGCGAGATGACGATCACCAGGGTGTGCTCGTCCACCAGCGGATTGCGGTAGCGGAACTCGGAGGCGTACTCGACCTCGACGGGCAGCCGCACCAGCTCCTCCAGCATGTACTCGCCCACCAGGGCGGCGTGCCACGAGGTGCCGCAGGCCGTGAGCACGATGCGGTTGATCGCGGCCAGCCGCTCGTGCGACAGGTTGAGGCCGCCCAGCCGCGCCGTGCCCTCCTCCTCGAGCAGGTGGCCGCGCAGCACGTTGCGGATGCTCTCGGGCTGCTCGCAGATCTCCTTGAGCATGAAGTGCGGGTAGCCGCCGCGCTCGATCGTGGCCAGGTCCCACTCGATCTGGCTGACCTCCTTGCTGAGCGGCACCGCGTGCCGGTCCTTCACCTGGTACCCGGCCGGCGTCACCACGGCGAGGTTGCCCTCGTCGAGGTAGACCACCGAGCGGGTGTACGCGAGCACCGCCGACGGATCGGAGGCCACGAAGTTCTCGCCGTTCCCGATCCCCAGCAGCAGCGGGCTGCCGCTCCGCGCCGCGACGATCGTGTCCGGCTCCTTGGTCGAGAGCACCACGATCCCGTACGTGCCTTCGACCTCCTGCAGCGCGGCCGCCACCGCCTGCTCGAGCGAGCCCTGGTAGAACTGCTCGATCAGGTGCGCCAGGGTTTCGGTGTCGGTCTCGGAGGCGAACTTGTGCCCCTTGCTGACGAGCATCTGCCGCAGCGTGGCGTGGTTCTCGATGATGCCGTTGTGGGCCACGGCGATCTGGCCCGCGCAGTCGGTGTGCGGATGGGCGTTCTTGCTGGTGGGTGCACCGTGGGTCGCCCAGCGGGTGTGGGCGATGCCGACGGTTCCGGGCGCCGTCTCACGGCCGAGCTGCGACTCGAGCGAGGCGATCTTCCCGGCCGACTTCTGCACGACCAGCCTGCCGTCGACGATCAGCGCGACGCCCGCGGAGTCGTAGCCGCGGTACTCCATGCGCTTGAGCCCCTCGAGCAGCACCGGCAGCGCCTTCCGGGGCCCGACGTACCCGACGATGCCGCACATGCGCTACCTCCCGCTCTCGGCCAGAGCCGTCCTGCCGCGCTCCACCAGGGCCTCCGCGTCCCGCCGCGTCGGCGCTTCCGCGATGATCCTCACCACCGGCTCGGTGCCCGAGGGCCGCACGTGCACCCAGCGGTCCGCGAGCGCCAGCCGCAAGCCGTCCTGCCGGTCCGCCGACGCCCCCGCCAGCCCCGCGCTCAGCGAGGCGTAGCACCGCTCCAGCGATCCGGGGGGCCGGGCGACCTTCGCCTTAACAATAGTGTAACGCGGCGCGGAGTTCACCAGCGCCGCCACGGTCGCGCCCCGGTCCGCCAGGAGGGCCAACGCCAGCGTGGCCGCCACCGGCGCGTCTCGCCCCAGGTGCACCTCGGGCAGGATGACCCCGCCGTTCCCCTCCCCGCCGATCACCGCCCCGCGCTCGGCCATCCGCTCGACCACGTTCGCCTCGCCCACCGGCGCGCGCTCGACCGTCGCGCCGTGCTCGCGCGCCGCGTCGTCCACCACCAGGCTGGTCGAGAGGTTGGTCACGACCGGCCCGCGCTTCCGCGCCACGCCCAGCACCGTCCGGACAGCGAAGGCGAGCGTGTAGTCCTCGCCGATCGGCGTCCCGTCCCCATCCACCAGGGCCAGACGGTCGACGTCCGGGTCCACCGCGATCCCCAGGTCGCTCCTCGTCCTCTTCACCAGGGCGCCCAGGTCGCCGAGGTGCTCGGGGATCGGCTCGGGCTCGCGCGGGAACCGCCCGTCGGGCTCGAGGTTGATCGCCTGCACCTCGCAGCCCAGCTCCTCGAGCAGCGTCGGCATGATCGTGGCCCCGGCGCCGCGCACGCAGTCGAGGGCCACCCGGAAGCGCCGTTTCCGGATGGCCGCCAGGTCGAGCCACGGCAGTCCCAGCACCCGGTGGAGGTGCCGCCGCACCGCGCCCTCGTCGCGGCGCCGCGTCCCCGCCCGCGCGGCCGGCCGCGCTCCGCCGCCGTCCACCAGCGCGAAGAACGCCTCCGCCTCCGCCTTGGTGAGGAAGCGGCCGCCCCGGCCCACGAACTTGAGCGCATTCCACTCGACCGGGTTGTGGCTCGCGGTGACGACGATCCCGCCGCCGAGCCCGCCCTCCAGCGTCTCCACCGCCAGCTGCGCGGTCGGCGTCGGCACCATGCCGAGGTCCACGACGTCCACCCCGGCCGCCACCAGGCCGTCGGCCGCCGCCGCGACGAAGGAGGGGCCGGACTGGCGCGAGTCGCGCGCGAGCGCGACGGCGCGGCCGCCGCGTCCCGCGACGAACGCGCCGAACGCCTGCGCGTAGCGCGTCACGACGGCCGGCACCAGGTCCTCCCCCACGATGCCGCGGAGGCCCGACACCGAACGCATCAGCGTGGAGGTCAGCGGGAGAGCGCGGCCACCGCCGCGTCGTGCAGCGCGCCCACGGCGATGGGTGTGGCGATGGGGAGAGCGGCGACGTCGCCGAAGGCCTGCTCGAACGCCGCGACGACGGTCGGGTCGAACTGCCGGCCCGACTCGGTGTGCAGCTCCTGCATCACCGCCGCCGGCGGCAGGGGGGGCCGGTAGGCGCGCCCGGTGGTCATCGCGTCGAACGCGTCCACCACGGTCACGATGCGGGCCGCGAACGGGATGTCGTCGCCCTTCAGGCCGTCCGGCAGCCCGCCGCCGTCCATGCGCTCGTGGTGCGACCGCACGACCTGCAGGATGCGCGGCCGGTCCTTGAGGAGCGGCGTCAGGATCTTCTCGCCGATGACCGTGTGCTCCATGATGTGGAGGTACTCGTCGTCGGTCAGCTTCGCCGGCTTGTTCAGCACCGACTCCCGCACGCCGATCTTGCCCACGTCGTGCAGCTCCGCGCCGATCCTCAGCTCCTCGAGCGCCGCGGCGTCGAGTCCGAGCGACCGCGCGACCGTCGTGGCGTAGCTGGCCACCCGCGCCGAGTGGCCCCGCGTGTACGGGTCCTTGGCCTCCAGCGCGTGGGCGAGCGACTGCACGCCGACGACGAACAGCTCCTCGATGCGGCGCGCCTGCACGTCGACCTTGCGCTCGAGGTTCTGCTGGTAGTCCCGGTTCTCGAGGATCAGGCGGCGCTTCTCCAGCGCCTGGCGCACCCGCGCCTGGACGTCCTCGACCTGGAAGGGCTTGGCCACGTAGTCCAGCGCGCCCTCGGTCAGGCACCAGATGGCGCTCTTCACGTCCGAGACGGCCGTCACCATCACCACGGCGGTGTCGGGCCACCGCCGGCGCACCTCGGGCAGCAGCTGGATGCCGTCCATCTCCGGCATCCGGATGTCGCTCACCACGATGTCGGCCGGCTCCCGCTCGAGCTCCGCGAGCGCCTCGCGGCCGTTGCCGGCCTGCCGGCAGGCAAACCCCTCGCCGGTCAGCAGACGCGCCAGGATGCTCCGCAGATGCGGCTCGTCGTCCACCACCAGGCAGCTCATGGCGCGCTCGCCGGTCACGCGCCTAGCCTAAGACCGCGGCCGACCGGGTGTCAACAGGCTGTAGGGGCCTTCGCACGAGGCGCCGAGCTCCCTGGCCGACGGCCACCCGAGTGCGCACGGCACCGGGGCGCGCCGGCTGCTGCGGCCGGCCCCGGCCCGCGCCGGCCGCGGGGCACCGCGCTCCCGCCGGCGAGTCCGTGCCGCGGAGCGCCCGCGGGGCCGCTGCCGCTTGCTGGCGCGCGGGCCCCGTAGGTAAGGTTCGCCGGAATCTCCGGCCGAGCGGTGCATGACGCGCATCCGTGACCACGACCTCGACAACGGCTTGCCCACCCGTGCCGTGCACGCCGGGCAGGAGCCGGAGCCGCTCGCCGGCGCCGTGACCATGCCGATCTTCCAGACCTCCACCTACGTGCAGGACGCGCTCGGACGCCACAAGGGCCACGAGTACGCCCGGGTCAGCAACCCGACCCGCGAGGCCCTCGAGCGGAACGTCGCCGCGCTCGAAGGCGGCACGCACGGCCACGCGTTCGCCTCGGGCATGGCCGCCATCGATTCGGTGCTCACGCTGCTCTCGGCCGGCGACCACGTGGTGTGCGGCGAGAACGTGTACGGCGGCACTCACCGCCTGATGGAGCAGGTCCGCGCGCGGCTCGGCCTTTCGTTCAGCTACGTGGACACGCGCGACCCGGCCGCAGTCGAGCGCGCGGTCCGCCCCGCCACGCGGATGCTGTTCGTCGAGACGCCGACCAACCCGATGATGCGGCTGGCGGACCTCGAGGCGCTCGGCGCGCTCGCTGCCTCGCGCAAGCTGCTGTTCGTCGTCGACAACACGTTCGCCACCCCGATCTTCCAGCGGCCGTTCGAATTCGGCGCCGACCTCGTGGTGCATTCCACCACCAAGTACCTCAACGGGCACTCCGACATGATCGGCGGCCTGGTGGTGGCCCGGCGCGACGACCTGGCCGAGCAGCTCGCCTTCCTCCAGAAGGCGGTCGGAGCGGTGCCGGGCCCGTTCGACTGCTGGCTGGTGCTGCGCGGCACCAAGACCCTGGCCCTCAGGATGCGCCAGCACGACGCGAACGGACGGCGCATCGCTGCCTGGCTCCAGGCCGACGGACGGGTCGAGGCCGTCTACTACCCGGGGCTGCCGAGTCACCCCCAGCACGAGCTGGCCTGCCGGCAGATGTCCGGCTTCGGCGGGATGTTGTCGTTCGAGGCGGGCTCGCTGGAGCGCGCGCGCCGCATCGTCGAGCGGACCCGGATCTTCGCGCTCGCCGAGTCGCTGGGAGGCGTCGAGAGCCTGATCGGGCATCCGGCCACGATGACGCACGCCGCCGTGCCGCAGGCGATGCGCGAGTCGATGGGCCTGACCGACGGCCTGGTACGCCTGTCGATCGGCATCGAGGACCCGGACGACCTGATCGCGGACCTGGATCGGGCGCTGGCTTCGTAACGCTGAAACGCGGCCCCGGGGGCCGCGTAGGGGGTGTCGAAACCCTCTGGGAGATGCGATGACGGACGCCGATCAGGAATTGCCCGCGCGCCGGCCGCGCACGGTGCTCAAGGAGATCTCGTCGCGCGCCTGGGAGCACGCGGCCGACCGGGCCGCGCTCAGCACGCTCCGCGCGATCCCCGGCTTCGACGAGGTGGTGCGGAAGGTGTACGGCTTCTTCGGCGAGCGCGGCGTGCGGCTGCTGTTCCAGGCCAACGCGGTGCGCGTCGGACCCAGCCAGTTCCCGCGCGTGCACGCGGCCTTCACCGACGCGTGCGCCACCATGGACTGGTCGCCGCGCCCCGACCTGTTCGTCTCGCAGACGCCCCTGGTGAACGCCGGCGCGTTCGGGATGGACCACCCGTTCATCGTCCTCAACTCGGGGGCCCTGGCGCTGCTCGACGACGAGGAGCTGCGGACGATCCTCGGCCACGAGCTCGGCCACGTGATGAGCGGGCACGCGCTGTACCGCACCATCCTCGTGATCATCCTCGAGTTCGGCTTCCGCAACCTGCCCTTCCTGGCCGGCATCGCGCTGCTGCCCATCCAGATCGCCCTGCTCGAGTGGTACCGGAAGAGCGAGCTGTCGAGCGACCGCGCCGGCCTGCTGGCGAGCCAGGACCCGATCGCCTCGATGCGGATGTTCATGAAGCTGGCCGGCGGCGGGAAGATCGACGAGATGAACCTCGACGCCTTCTTGACGCAGGCGAAGGAGTACGAGGAGGGCGGCGACGCGATGGACACCATCTACAAGGTGCTCAACACCCTGGGCTACACCCACCCGTTCCACACCCTCCGCGCCGCCGAGCTGCAGCGCTGGGTCGCCGGCGGCGAGTACGACCGCATCCTGCGCGGTGAGTACCCGAGGCGCGGGTCCGACGAGGACAAGCAGCCCCTCTCGGCCGATCTCGGCGAGGCCGGCCGGTACTACGCCGAGCAGGCGAAGGGCGCGGTCGACGCGGTGGCCGGCGTCGCCAAGAAGGCGCGCGACGCCTTCCAGAGCGCCTTCCGGGGGCCCGGCAGCCAGTGAGGATCCTGGTCGTCGGTGCCGGGGGGCGCGAGCACGCGCTCCTGTGGGCGATCCGCCGGGACGCCCCGCAGGCGACGCTGTTCTGTCTGCCCGGCAACGCGGGCACCGCGCACCTGGCGACCAACCTGCCCGGCAGCTCGAGCGACGTCGAGAAGGTCGCGCAGGCGGCCGCCGACCAGCGCGTGGACCTCGTGGTCGTGGGCCCGGAGGCGCCGCTCGCCGCCGGCCTGGTCGACCGGCTCGCCAAGGCCGGCGTCCCGGCCTTCGGCCCGACCGCCTCCGCGGCCAGGATCGAGTCCTCGAAGGCCTTCTCCAAGGGCCTGATGCTGGAACACGGCATACCCACCGCCGCCGCCCGCACCTTCACCGACTACGACTCCGCCGCCCGCTACATCGGCCAGCATGCCGAGCCCCTGGTCGTCAAAGCCTCCGGCCTGGCAGCCGGCAAGGGAGCCGTGGTGTGCCGGACCCGCGCCGAGGCCCAGACGGCCGCCGCTGCGATGCTCAAGCAGGGCGCCTTCGGGGCAGCGGGAGCCGAGATCCTGGTCGAGGAGTACCTGGACGGCGAGGAGCTGTCGGTGCTCGCCCTGACCGACGGGGAGCATTTCGCTGTGCTGCCGCCGGCGCAGGATCACAAGCGGCTGAAGGACGGAGACCAGGGCCCGAACACTGGCGGCATGGGAGCATACAGCCCGGTCAGCATCGCCTCCGGAGCACTGCTCTCGAAGGTGGCCGACCAAGTGTTCACGCCCACGCTCTCCGCCCTCCGGAACATGGGAGCACCTTATAGGGGAATGCTTTACGCTGGATTGATGATCCTGAAGGATGGCAGCATCAGGGTAATCGAGTTCAACTGCCGCTTCGGTGATCCAGAAGCCCAGGCCATCCTTCCGGTGCTCCCCGGCGGCGTGCTCCCCGTGCTCCGGCTCGTAGCCGAGGGTGGCTGGATGCCACCGGGGCACACTTTGGGAGACGCCCGGTGCGCCGCGGTCACCACGGTCCTGGCCTCCGCCGGCTATCCGGACAGCCCCCGGAGCGGGGCGCCGATCAGCGTCCCCCCCCAGATCGAGGCGGATCCGGCCGTGCACGTCTTCCACGCCGGCACCACGACCGGTCCCGACGGCTCCCTGCAGGTCGCCGGGGGCCGAGTGCTCGCGGTGACGGCCACCGGTCAGACGGTCGCCGAGGCGGCGGAGAAGAGCCGGGCGGCCGCCGAGGCGATCCGGTTCGAGGGAAAGCAGTTCCGGCGGGACATCGGCTGGCGGGAGATCTCCCGGCAGCGCTAGCCCCCGCTCCAGACCACTCCGAAGCGGCTGCCCGTGCCTGAGCTCCCCGAGGTCGAAACCATCGCACGCGACGTCCGGCCCCACCTGGTGGGCGCCACGATCCGCTCGGTCCGGATCACCCGGCCCGACGTCCTGCGCGGCGTGGGCCGGCGGGCGTTCGAGCGGTCGCTCACCGGGCGGCGGTTCACGGCGGTCGGCCGCAGGGCCAAGCACCTCGTGCTGGCGCTCGACAACGGCCTCCGCCTGGTGATCCAGCCCCGCATGACCGGCTCCCTGCTCGTCGGGCCGCTCTCCGCGCCCGCCGACCCCTACGTGGTCATCGCGGCAAGTCTCTCGACGGGGCGCACGCTCGCCTACCGCGACGTCCGGCGGCTCGGGGCCGTGCACCTCCTGACCCCCGCCCAGTGGGCGCGCTACACGGCGCGGATCGGCCCCGAGCCGCTCGAGCGCGGCTTCACCGCCGCCCGGCTCGCCGACGTGCTGGCCGGGGGCCGGCTCGCGGTCAAGAAGGCGCTGATGGACCAGCGGCGGCTCGCGGGCGTGGGCAACATCTACGCGAACGAGGCGCTGTGGGGCGCCCGCATCGACCCGTCGCGCGCCGCGAGCAGCGTCACCGCGGACGAAGTGCAGCGCCTCCACCGCCGGCTGGTCGCGATCCTGCGGCGCTCGATCCGCCGCCGGGGCACCACCGTCCGCGACTACCGCACGGGCACCGGCGAGGCCGGCGAGTTCCAGTCGCGTCTCGCCGTCTACGGCCGCGCCGGCCGGCCCTGTCGGCGCTGCGGGCGGCGCATCGTCCTGACCCACGCGGTGGACGCGCGGGCCACCTACTTTTGTCCGGGATGCCAGCGCTAGCCCTGCTCGCCGCCCCGGCGGCCGACTCGCTCGCGGCCCTGCGCGAGCGCGTGAAGGCGACGGCCCGCCGCCGGCCCGGCGTCTACCAGTTCCTGGACGCCGGCGGCGGCGTGTTCTACGTCGGCAAGGCGAAGGACCTCAGGGCGCGGCTGCTGAGCTACTTCTCCGCCCCGTGGCCCGACAGCAAGGCGGCCCACCTGGTGCGCGCCGCCGCCGACATCACCTGGCGCTACCAGCCCAGCGAGTTCGCGGCGCTGCTCGAGGAGCTGCGGCTCATCGCGCGCCTCCGGCCGTTCTCCAACGTGCGCGGCAACCGCACCCGGCGGCGGATGGTCTTCGTCAAGCTCACCGGCGGCGCCGCGCCCAAGCTCAAGGTCGCCGAGCACACGGCCGACCGCTCCGCCCGCTACTACGGCCCCTTCCAGAGCCACTGGCGCACCGCCGACGCCGTGCGCGTGCTCTCCGACCTGCTGCGGCTGCGCGACTGCGCCCAGGACCGTCCGCTCCGCTACGCCGGCCAGGTGGACCTGTTCGGCGCGAGCGAGAGCGCCGCCTGCCTGCGCCACGAGCTGGGGACGTGCCTCGGCCCCTGCGCGGCCAAGTGCACCGCCGCGGCGTACGCGGACGCGGTGGCGCGGGCCGCCGCGTTCCTGGAGAGCCGGGCCGCCGCGCCCCTGGATCGGGTCGTGGAGGCGATGGCGGAGGCGTCCGACGCGCGCGACTACGAGCGCGCCGCCGCATGGCGCGAGAAGCTCGAGGCGCTCGAGGCGCTGTTCGCGGCCGTGTCGCGGCTGCGCGCGGCGACCGAGGCCCTGACGTTCGTGTACGGCGTGCGCGACCGCACGCCGGCCTCCCGCGGCGGAGGCCACGACGATCGCGTGTACCTGGTCCACCGCGGCCTGGTGCGCGCGCTCGCCCCCTGGCCCCGGACGCCGATCGAGCGCGGTGCGTTCGGCGCCGAGGTGGAACGCTGGGCCGCCCAGGGCGCCGGCGGGCCGCCCGCGCACACGGCGCCCGAGATGGACGAGCTGTCGCTGGTGATGAGCTGGTTCCGCCAGCACCCCGAGGAGTTCGAATCGACCACGCCGCTCGCGGCGTGGCTCTCCGCCGAAGCGCCCGCCGCTAGCTGAGGGGAACGATCCGGGCCCGCGGCGGGATCCCGGGCTCCGTCTCCATGATCGCGACCGACGGCTGGAGGTCGAACCGCCGGGGCCCCGCCGCGCCCGGATTCACGACTACCGTGAAATCGGGCAGGTCGCGGATCACCGCGCGGTGGGTGTGGCCGAACACGATGACGTCCGCGTCCGGGAAGGCCGCCTTCAGCCCGTCCGGCTCCGGCGAGCCGAACTGGTCGCCGTGGGTCACCACGAACCGGAAGCCGTCGATCTCGACCGCGGCCACCCTCGGCAGCTGGTGCCGGAGCGACCCGCCGTCCACGTTGCCGTAGACCGCGGTCACGGGCGCCAGCAGCGCCAGCTCCTCCAGGACCTCGCCGTCGCCGACGTCGCCCGCGTGGAGGATGCGGTCCACCTTCGCGAACACGTCGTGCACCCCGGCGCGCACCCGGCCGTGCGTGTCCGCGATGAGGCCCAGCCGCATCAGCGCCGCTTCCGCGGGACCTTGCCCGACCACCGCGGCACCAGCTCCACCTCGACGCCCAGGTGGTCCACGACCCGCTGGACGACGAAGTCCACCAGGTCCGCGATCGCCTTCGGCCGATGGTAGAACCCCGGCGCCGCCGGGATCACCGTCGCGCCGGCCTCCGTGACCGCCACCATGTTCCTCAGGTGCACCAGCGACAGCGGCGCCTCCCGCGGCACCAGCACCAGGCGCCGCCGCTCCTTCAGCACCACGTCGGCCGCCCGCTCAATCAGGCTCCGGCTGTTCCCAGTCGCGATGCCGGCCAGCGTCGCCATGGAGCACGGGCACACGACCATGCCCGCCGTGCGCGCCGAGCCCGACGCCGGCCGGCCGCCACGGTCCCCGTCCCCGAACAGCTCGACCTGCTTCCACGCGGCGCCCACGCTCCGCGCCAGCTGCCCAGCCGTCCCGATGCCACACTCCTCCCGCAGCAGTCGCCAGCCGTGCGCCGAGACGATGAGCCAGACCGGCACCCCTGCTCCCGACAGCACTTGAAGCAGCCTGACACCATACGGAGCACCCGACGCTCCAGTGATCGCCATGACGACTGGCAGGCGGCTCATCCGCCCCTCCGGTTCGGAGCAGGCCGGCGAACAGCGTGCGCCGGCGGACGCGGCGGCGGCGGACGGCGTGGTGCTCCCGGAGGCCGGCGCGGCTTTCCCGTGCCTGGGCCGCGTGATCCTGTCTTGAGCGACGTCACCGGAGCACCACGTCGGCGATGGCCCCAGCCATCACCGCGGCAGAGATGATCCCGTTCATGGAGAAGAACGCCGCATCCAGCCGGCTGTAGTCGCCGGGACGGACGAGCCTGTGCTCCCACACCAGGAGCGCCACGGCCACAGCCACGCCGGCCAAGTACCACGTGCCAAACCCTGCTGCTACGCCGAATGCCACCAGTGCTACGGCCGCGAGCAAGTGCAGCGCCCGGGCCACCGCGATCGCCATCACCGGACCCAGCGCGACCGTCAGCGACCGGAGTCCGTGCTCCCGGTCGAACTGCTCGTCCTGGAGCGAGTAGAGCACGTCGAAGCCGCCGCCCCAGCAGGTGACTACGAGGGCCAGGAGCACGATGACCCACCACGGCGAGCTCCACCGGCCTGTCACCGCGAGGTAGCCGCCGACCGGGGAGATCGCCATGCCGACGCCGAGCCACAGGTGGGCGAGCGAGGTGAACCGCTTCGCGTACGAGTAGACGGTGATCCACGCAAGCGCCACGGGCGAGAGCGCGAGACACAGGGGGTTGAGGAGCCCGGAGGCCAGGACGAACACGCCCGACATCGCGACGACCAGCAGCCAGGCCTCCGCGAGCGACATCCGGCCGGCCGGCAGCTCGCGGCCCGCCGTCCGCGGGTTCAGCTCGTCGAGCCGGCGGTCCGCGATGCGATTGAAGCCCATCGCCGCGAACCGCGCGGCACCGAAGGCGGCCACCACGAGGAGCAGCGTGCGGACCGTCACGGGCCTGACGCGCGAGGCCGCCGCGACTCCGACGAAGGCGAACGGCAGCGAGAACACCGTGTGCGCGACCTTCACGAAGTTGGCGTAGGCCACCAGCCGGCCGCCGCCCGACAGCACCTGCCCGTCCACACCCCCGGCGCCAGCTCCGCCGCCCCCGACGGTCGCGCCCCCCGGGGCCGTCACGGGAGCCGGATGCCGAGCCGCGCCCACTTCTCGTTCACCGCCTCGCGGGTGACGTCGTCCATCACGATCCGGTCCGGCCACTCGCGCGCGAATCCTTCCTCCGGCCACTTCCGGGTCGCGTCGATGCCCATCTTGGATCCGTAGGTGAACGCGCGGCTCGAGTGGTCGAGCACGTCCACCGGCCCCATCGTGAACTGCACGTCGCGCTGGGGATCGATGTGGTTCAACGCCACCCACCACGCCTCGTCCGGATCACGCACGTCGACGTCGCGGTCCAGCACGACGATCACCTTCGCCAGCGACATCAGGCCCTGGCCCCACAGTCCGTTCATCACCTTCCACGCGTGCCCCGGGTACTGCTTGTCGATGCTCACGAACACCAGGTTGTGGAAGATGCCGTAGGGCGGCATGTGGTAATCCACGATCTCCGGCATCGTGACCTGGAGCAGTGGCCGGAAGATCCGCTCCGTCGCGTGGCCGAGGTAGTAGTCCTCCATCGGCGGCCGGCCGACGATGGTGGCCGGGTAGATCGGGTCCCGGCGCATCGTGACCGCGGTGACGTGCACCCTCGGGTAACGGTCGGCCAGGGAGTAGAAGCCCGTGTGGTCGCCGAACGGCCCCTCGACCACCAGCGCCTCCGCCGGATCGACGTACCCCTCGATCACCACCTCCGCCTCGGCCGGCACCTCCAGTTCGCTCGTCACCGCCTGCGCCAGCCGCACCGGCGAGCGCCTGAGGAATCCGGCGAACAGGAACTCGTCCACGGCCGGCGGCAGCGGCGCCGACGCGGCGTACATCGACGCGGGATCGGCGCCAAGTGCGATGGCCACCGGCATCCGCTCCCCTCGCTCCGCCATCGCCCGCCAGTGCGCCGCGCCCACCTTGTGCCGCTGCCAGTGCATCGCCAGGTCCCGGGGCCCCTGCACCTGGATCCGGTACAGCCCGACGTTCCGTGCTCCCGTCGCAGGGTCCCGGGTGACGACCATGGGGAAGGTGATGTACGGACCCGCGTCGCCCGGCCAGCACACCAGGTGCGGCAGCTGCCGGAGGTCCACCTCGTCCTCACGGAGCACGACGGCTTGGCACGGGATCGGCCCGGTGGCACGCTGCGGAGGGATCCTGGCCAGCTCCGCCAGCTTCGGGAGCATGGACAGCTTGCCGGCGAGCCCATCGGGGACGTCCGCCTCGAGCATCTCGGAGATCCGTGCTCCCACGTCGTCGAGGGTAGGCGTCCCGAGCGCCATCGCCATCCGCCGCATGGACCCGAACAGGTTGATCGCGACGGGCATCCGGCTGGGAGTGCGGTCCGGGAGCACGGGGTGCTCGAACAGCAATGCCGGCCCGCCGCCCGGGCTCTTCATGCACCGGTCGGCGATCTCCGTGACCTCGCGGTCGACCGATACGGGCTCCCGCACCCGCACCAGCTCCCCCGCCTCGTCCAGCGCGGCGATGAAATCGCGCAGGCTGTCCAGGCTCATCGGTACCTTCCCCCGAGGCTCACCGCGCCCCCCAGTGGATGGCGGCGATGCCACCCGTCAACAGTTCGTAGCCACCGTCCCGGAAGCCGGCCGCGGCCATCCGCCCGAGCAGCTCGGCGGGCGCCGGGAACGTCTCGACCGACGCGGGCAGGTAGGCGTAGGCGGTCGGGTGGCCCGACACGGCCCGGCCCACCAGGGGCAGCACCCGGCGGAAGTAGAAAAGGTAGAGCGTGCGCATCGGCCACCGGGGCGGCGTCGTGAAGTCGAGGATGACGAGCCGCGCGCCGGGTCTCAGCACGCGCCACAGCTCCCGGAGCCCCGCGTCGAGGTCGTCGAGGTTGCGGACGCCGAAGCCCACCGTCGCCCCGTCGAAGCTGCCGTCGGCGAACGGCAGCGCCAGCGTGTCGGCGGCCGCCGGCACCACGGCGCCGCCCCCGACCTTCCCCGAGCCCAGGCGCAGCATCGGCCCGGCGAAGTCCGCGCCCACCACCCGGCCGCGGAACCCCCTGCGGCGCGCCAGCTCGGCCGCGAGGTCCAGCGTGCCGGCGCAGGCGTCGAGATACGTGCCGGACGCGCGCGCCTCCCAGCCGAGCCGGTCGACGGCCCGCCGCCGCCACGACCGGTCCACGTTGAGCGACAGCAGATGGTTCAGCAGATCGTAGCGCGGCGCGATCGCGGAGAACATCTCGCGCACGTAGCGGCGCTTGTCGGAGGGGGCCGACGGCGCGGGCGGTGCCAACGTCATGCGGTCGGGCGGAGCGGCATCGGAAGCGTAGATTACCCCCCGCATGCCGACGGCGAAAGACCTCCAGGCGCTCGGCGACCAGGAGGTCGTGGAGCTGGCCAAGGCCGGCAGGGAGGCCGCGTACCGCGAGTTGCTCCGGCGGTACGAGCGGCCGGTCTTTTCGCTCATTTTCCGCATGGTGCGCGACCGCACCCTCGCCGAGGACCTGGCGCAGGAGACCTTCGTCAAGGTGCTGAACGCGCTCGGCAGCTACCGGCCCGAGTACAAGTTCTCCTCCTGGATCTTCAAGATCGCCAACAACGCCGCGATCGATCAGCTGCGGCGGCGCCAGCTGGACACGCTCTCCCTCGACGGCAGCCCCGAGGCGCGCACCGCCGACGAGATCGAGGCCACCGCCCTGCAGGCCACCGACCGGGCGGAGTCGCCGCTCGAGGAGCTGGAATCGCGGGAGACCGGGGCGGCGATCGAGCGGGCGATCGACCGGCTGAGGCCCGAGTACCGCAGCTGCATCCTGCTGCGGCACGTCGAGGGCCGCTCCTACGAAGAGATCGCGGAAGTCATGGACCTGCCGCTGGGGACCGTGAAGACCTACATCCACCGGGCCAGGCTCGAGCTGCGGGAGTACCTGGCCGACCTGAAGACCTGAAACCGCCGCCCCCCCCAACCCGTAGGGGGGTCAGCGAGGGAGGTAAGTGGCGTGGCGGACAAGCAGTTAGACGATTCGGACCTGGACCTGTTCGTGCTGCGGGAACTGTCCAGCCTTCCGGGGCTGGCCCCGAGCCGCGGGTTCCAGGATCGCGTCATGGCACGGGTGGGCCTCCCCAGGCCGGCCACGCTCGTGGGCCTGCAGCGCGCCGGCGCGTGGGCGCTCCAGCCCCGCCGTGCGGCGGCTCTGGCCACCGCCTATGCGGCGTGCGTGCTCACGACCATTCTCCTGGCCGGACCGTGGGTCGCCGCGCACTTCAGCTTCGTCACCCTCGGCGCCTCGTGGGTCGTCGGGCACGTCGGCGGCTGGATGGACGCGGCCCTGGTGGCCGTCGCTTCCTGGGGCGTCCGCTCCGGCGTGGTGCAGGCCCTGCGCTCGGCGCTGGGCACCGGCGCGCGGCTCTGGGCGACGGTCGCCACGGCGGCCATCCTCTATGCCGGCAGCGGCTACGGGCTGCACGTACTCCTGAAGGCGCCGCGGAGGGGCCATGAGCTCAGTCGCGCGCTCTAGCCTGCTGGCGCTGGCGCTCGCCGCCGGCACGACCGGCACGGCCGCGTCCGCGACCCTGGCCGACCACGGGTCGCGCGATGCCGCCGAGCGCATCGCCGAGGGCCTGCGGTTCATCGAGCGCGTGCTGCACCTCCAGCAGCACGGCGCCCAGGTCGCCTCCTTCACCATTTCCATCGGCTCGCGCGAGGCCAGCCTCGAGCTGGACCTCACCGCCGGCGGAAGCCGGGTCATCGTCCTCAAGTCGGGCGGCTTCTTCGTCGACAACCAGAACGCCGGACGGTACGCGGCCGGTGGCGCCCTGGAGCGCTCGTGGCGGAGGCTGCTGGCCGACGCCGGTTCCTACGACACGCCGCAGCTCGTGTCGGCGCTCAAGGCGTGGAACGTGGACGGGCTGAGCGGCGAGGACCTTGCCGTCAAGCGGCGGATCGACGACCTGGTGAGCCCGCTCTCGGCGGTGCCCGCGGTGGCGGCCGCCGCGCCGCCGCGCAGCGCGGCGTCGGCCGAGTCGGCGGCGCCGCCCGAGGCCCCGGCGCTGCCCGCGCTCCCGGCCCCGGCCCTCGAGGCGCCGGCGCCCACGGCGGCGCCGGTCGCGCCGTCCGCGATCCAGATCCTGTTCCACGACGTGAAGAACGTGGTGGCGATGTTCATCGCCCTGGCGATGATCGGCTTCGGGACCGTGTTCTTCGCGCGTCGCTATCTCGAGGTCGTGGCGGACACCGCGTCGCAGGCGTTCGGCCGCTCGCTGGTGGTCGGCCTGCTCGGGCAGCTGCTGCTCTTTCCGACGCTGGCGATGCTGGTCGTCGGCCTGATCTTCACCATCGTGGGGATCCTGCTGCTGCCGTTCGCCGTGATCGCGTTCATCATCGCCGCCTGCCTCGCGGTCCTCGGCGGCTACCTGGCCGTGGCCCACGCCGTCGGCGAGACGGTGAGCCGCCGGCGCATGGCCAACGGCGCGTTCGTGCGCAGCCCCAACGCGTACGGCTACCTGTTCACGGGTCTCATCGGCCTGCTGGGCCTGTGGGCGGCCGCGGCGCTGTTCGGGTGGGCGGGGCCGGTGGTGTACGTCTTCCGGGCGGCCGCGTTCGTCGTGACCTGGCTCGCGGGGACGGTGGGCTTCGGCGCCGTGCTGCTGTCGCGCGCCGGGCTGCGGGACACCTTCACCGGCCGGCACATGGGCGACCAGTCCGGCGAGTACCTGTGGGCCACTCCGCCGGCGACGCCGGCGGCGCCGCGGTCCGGCCGCCACCCGTGAGCGCGCGTCTCGCGGTGTCGACGGCGCTGGCCATCGTCGCGCCGCTCGCTGCGGCGTCCGCGCGAGCGCAGACGCTGCGCACCCTGACGTCGTCGCGCCAGCTGCACGGCGAGTCGGCGCTCACGGTGAGCGTCAGCTACGTGGCCGGCCGCTTCCACCTCGTGCCAGCGCCGCCCGGCACGCTGTACCAGATGGAAATGCGCTACGACGAGGAGAAGTTCACGCCGGTCCGCGAGTACGACGCGGCGTCCGGCGCGCTGAGCCTCGGCTTGCGGAGCCGCGGGCACGTGACGCTCGCCGACCACCGCGACGAGGAGGAGGTGCCGACGCTGGACCTCGCCCTCGCCACCGGCGTGCCGATCGCGCTGGCGGTGGACCTCGGCGCCGCCGAGGCCGACGCCGACTTCGGCGGCCT
>DASPTN010000166.1:0-30134 GCA_035623395.1 Gemmatimonadales bacterium
CGAGCTGGTGCCGGGGCGGTGGCTGGTGGCGTGGCACCACGGCGTGACCAGCTACTTGCGCAACGCGGCCGGGGGCTGGGACGTCGAGGACACCGTCGCTTCCCCGTACCACATCGAGGAGCCGTCCGACATTGCGATCTCGCCGAGTCGCGACCGGGCCGCGATCATCGGCCGCGACTGGCTGGGGACGGGCATGCCCGTCTTCTCCGCGTCGTCCGCGAATCCCGTGTACTTTCTGCCGGGGTCCCGCGAGATCTGGGGCGCTGCGTTCAGCGACGAGGGCGATTCGCTGTTCGTCATCGGCCCTCCCCTCCCGAGCGTCCAGCCGTATCCGTACACCCCACCGAACCTGGCCATCGTGGCGGCCTCGGACGGGCGAGTCCTCAAGTCGGTGCCGGCCTGGCCAGACGCGTACCGCCTCGTGCTGGATCCGGGAGGCCGGTGGATCTACCTGCCGGGCGCAATGCAGGATCCCGGCGTGAAGTACAGATCCCAGGCGCCGGCGCTGCAGGTGTTGGATCGCGCGACGCTCGCTCCGGTCACGACGATCCAGGCCCCGTTCGGGACCGACATCGGCGGAATGGACCTCTATCCGGTCTTGTCGCCGTCGGAGCACCGGCTGTACCTCGTCGCCACATGCGCCTTCTGTAGCGCGTCGACCACGCCGATCTACGCCTTCGACCTCATGCCGTAGGGCGCCAGGTCTGCGCGGCGCCTTGCGGGACGCGCCGCCCCTCTCCTCCGCTAGGCGGCCGCCGGCGGCGGACTCCGGTCGGCGCTGCCGGCGAGCCGGGCCGCGACGATGCCGAGGATCGCGGCGACGAACAGCGCGATCACGGTCCGCGGGGCGTCGCCCAGCGACGGCCACACCGCGTCGAACGCGGTCGCCCGCTGCAGCATCGTCCACGCGACGAACGCGATGGGCGGGATCAGCGCCCGCCCGATGTCGAGCTTCTCGCGCGTCCGGAAGCGGGGCACGAGGTACAGCGCCACGCTCAACAGGATCAGGCCGCCGAACGCCCAGCGCAGCGTGCCGGGCTGGGTGATGGTCACCTGCGGGAACCCGTCCCGGTCCGCCGTGGACGTGGTGACGGACAGGATCAGCCCGTGCAGCGCGAGCACCTCGGCCGGGACCAGGGCCGCGAGCGCATCCACGTAGGTCCCGAGACCGGGCGCGCCGACGTCCTCGCTCGTGCCGGGCTCGGCGCGGAGCCTCCGCGTCGTCAACGCGCCGTACAGCAGCGTGCTCATCGATGTGTTTCCTCCACCGCCGCCGTGGCGGGGCGGTCCGAGTCCGTGCCGTCGCCGAAGCGGCCCCGGGGATCCGGGCGCAGGTGTGATCGGGTTCGGGGACACGCACACGTTAGCGGACGACGGGCCCCGGCGTCCAGCCTTCCCCGCCCCGGCGGCGGGCCCGTGGCGGCGCGGTGCCGGCCCCGGCTCACCGGCGGCGCGCCGGCGTTCGTCAGCGGGGGCCGAGACCGTTATTATTTCGCGCTCATGCCGTCATCCGACGCCCGGCCGGCCGACGTCGCCGAGGGCGGACGGGCGCGGGCGAGAGCAGGAACGACGCACCCGCTCGTCCGTCTCGTGCACGTCGACCGCGCGCCGATCCTCCCGCTCATGCTGGTCGTGCCCGGCACGGTGTCCGCCGAGCGGCGCGCCGGCGCGCCCGCGGCCTGAGCGATGGCGACCCTCGTTCGTCCGGGGAAGATCGAGCACCTGATGGAGCTGGTGGCCTTCGCGGTCGAGGCCGCGCGCGCCGCCGGCGCGGGCGACGACGCGGCGCACGCCGTGCGCCTGGCGGTGGAGGAGGTGTGCCTCAACGTGATGACCCACGGGTACCGGGGCGCCGCCGGCCCGGTGCGGGTCGCGGTCGAGCGCCGGGCCGACGTGCTGGAGATCCGCATCGGAGACGAGGCGCCGCTGTTCGACCCCGCGCACGCGCCGCGGCCGCGGCTCGACGCGCCGCTGGAAGAGCGTCAGGCGGGCGGCCTCGGGTGGCACCTGGTGCGGGAAGTGATGGACGAGGTGCGGCACGAGCCGGCGCACCCCGTGGGCAACGTGGTCACGCTGATCAAGCGCCTGGCGAGACGCCCGGCGGCAACCTGAACGGCAGGCAGGGACCCCAATGGAGACGGCAGTCGAAGCGCGGGGCAGGGCGACCGTGGTCCGCATCACCGGCAGCGTGGACGGCACGACCGCGGACCAGCTGACGGCGGTGTTCACGCACGAGCTGGCCGCCGGCCACACGCACCTGGTGGCGGCGCTCGACGGCGTGGACTACACCAGCAGCGCGGGGCTCCGCGTCCTGCTCGGCGCCGTCAAGGAGGCGCGCTCGGCGGGCGGCGACGTGCGGCTCGCCGCGCCGCGCAAGGACGTGCTCAAGGTGCTCGAGCTCGCCGGGTTCACCGGGATCCTCAAGGTCTACGGCGACCTCGAGTCGGCCGTGGCCGGCTTCGGCGCGTGAGCGCCGCCCCGGCGCGGCGCCGCAAGCTGGCCGTGGTCATCGGCTCCGGCGGCGTGAAGTGCGCCGCCGCCCTCGGGCTCCGGCAGGTGCTCGACCGCGAGGGCATCCCCATCGACATGTTCGTCGGGTGCAGCGGCGGGAGCATCTACGCCGCCACGGCGGCCCTCGGCTTCTCCCCGGACGAGGCGCGCGAGGCGATCACGCGCCTGTGGACCCGCGAGGTCACGTCGCAACGCCGCCGCCGCGCCCTGCTCGAGCTGCTACTGCCCCGCACGTTCGGCTTCGGGGAGGGGTTCGGGATGCGGGACGACCGCCTGGTCCTGCAGCGCCTGCGCGACGGCTTCGGCCAGCGGACCTTCGCCGACGCGCGCACCACCCTCTACGTGGCGGCCACCGACTTCCGGACCGGCGAGCAGGTCGTGCTGTCGGAGGGGCGCATCGTGGACGCGGTGCGCGCCAGCATCGCGATTCCGTTCGTGCTCGCGCCGTGGCGGGTGGGCGGCCGGCTGCTGGTCGACGGATTCCTCTCCGACCCGCTGCCGGTGAACATCGCGATCCGCGAGGGCGCCGACGTGATCCTCGCCATGGGGTTCGAGAGCCCCATGCAGTCGCGGCTCACTTCGCCGGTGCGGTTCATCTTCCAGGTCTCGACCATCATGACCAACAACCTGCTGCGCTCGCGGTTCGCGTTCACCAGCCACGCGCACCACTCCGAGGTGATCGGCGTGATGCCGGAGTTCCGCGACCGCATCGGGCTGTTCGCGACCGAGCGGATGCCGCGCATCATCGAGGACGGAGCGCGGGCCACCGAGGCGCACCTGCCGTACATCCGCCGCCTGATGTCTGACGGCGCCGGATGAGCCTGCCGGCGACCGGCCGCGAGGCGCCGCCCGGCGGCGGAGCGTCGCGGCCGGCACCACCCCGGGTCAGCTCACCTTCTTGATCGGAATCCGGACGCGCGTCTTCTCCCATGCGACCACCAGCCCGGGAGCGGGGTCGGCGACGACGCTGATGGTGAGCTGCTCGACGGGCTGCGTCAGCGTCTCGACCGCGACGGTGCCCTTCCCCACGTCCTGGGCCTGGACCTGCGCGTCGATGGGAATCCCCCACCGGTCCACGGCCTTGTTGACGTGCACTTCCCAGCTCGCCTGCTGCGGCACCACGTAGAGCGAGTACGTCCCGGCCTCGACGTGCACGCCGGCCACCTCGGCGGCGAACGGCAGGGTGATGCGCGTGGGCTCGTTGGCCCCGAGCCGCCACGGCGTGCCGAACGGCAGCACGTCGCCCAGCATCGTCCTTCCGCGGGCCGACGGCCGTCCGTAGCAGACCTTCACGGTGGCGCCGGCGATCGTCGCCTGCGCCGAATCCAGCGGGCTCGGCCGGTTCGCCAGGTCCGCGGCGGAGCCGCGGTGCGTGCAGGCTCCCGGCGGCGTCTGGCCGGCGAGGGCGAGCGGCCATGCGATTCCGAGCACGACGAGCAGCGATGTCTTCACGGTGCCTCCTTGGCGGTGCCGGCGGGCGGTGCGTGCCTGGGAACGGTTGAACGTACCACGCTCTACGGCCGCCCGGCCACGAGCGCCTGGTACGCCATGGTCAGGAACTTCCCGGCGATGTCCGCCCGGTTGGGGAGCTGGTTGATCATGAACACGATGACCATGTGCTCGGCGGGATCCGCGTCGTAGCTGCTTCCGTAGGCTCCGCCCCAGCCGAACGTCCCCACCGACGTCATCCCGAGGGCTCCGTAGCGCTCGGTCGTCATGAAGCCGAACCCGAAGCCGGCCGCGCCGGTGGAATCGAACAGCCGGCCGGACTGGTTGTGCGTCATCAGGTCGACGGTGTGCGGGGCCAGAATGCGCGCGCCGTCGAGCACGCCCCCGTTGAGCACCATCTGCAGGAAGCGCGCGTAGTCGTGCGCCGTGGAGATCAGGCCGGCGCCGCCGGCGAAGCTCCGGCGCGGACCGGTGACGTAGTTCCCCTGGCCGCGGGGGCCGTCCGGCGCCCGGCGCGCGTGATTGGTCGAGTCGCTGGCATACACGGCCACCAGACGCGCGCTGTCGGCGGCGGGCACGAAGAAACAGGTGCTGCGCATCCCGAGCGGACCGGTGATGCGGGTCCGGATCAGCTCGTCCAGCGGCATGCCCGAGGCGCGCTCCGCGACGCACCCGAGAATGTCCGTGTTGTAGCCGTACACCCACTTCGTGCCCGGCTGCGCGACGAACGGGAGCGTAGCCAGGCGCTCGATCGTGGTGCAGATGGGCTCGTCCTTGTCCGCGGTGTACCATCCCCATCCCGCGGACGGCCCGAGGCCCTGGGCCGCATAGAGGGGCGCCACGAGGGAGTCGGTGCCGTACGAGATGCCGGCGGTGTGCGTCAGCAGGTCCCGGATCGTGATCGGCCGCCACGCCGGCGTGATGACCCGGCCCGTGTCGCTCTTCGAGGCCACCGTGGTGTGCGCGAACGCCGGGATGTAGCGGCTCACCGGGTCGTCGACCGCCAGCTTGCCTTCCTCGACCAGCGAGAGGATCACGACGGAGGTGAGCGCCTTGCTCTGCGAGGCGATGCGGAACAGCGCGTCGCTGGTCATCCGGCGGCCGGATTCCCGGTCCGCCCAGCCGACCGCGTGCTCGTAGACGACGTGCCCGTTGCGCATGACGAGGCCGACCGCCCCGCCGATCCTCCCGGAATCCACGTACTCCTGCATGAACCGGTCGATCCGTGCGAGCCGATCCGGTGCGAACCCGTCGACGGTGACCCCGGAGCCGCGAGGGGTTTGGGCCAGCAGCGTCGCGGGTGCGACGGCGAGAAGAGCGAGCAGCAGGCGTTTCATGTCACGGCTCCCGGTTCCTGTCGATGGGAAGAGACGACCGGCACGATGGCCTTCCACGCCTACTATGGCCCGCACCGGCCGAGCGCAAGGAGCCGGTGCCGGCGACCGCATCCTGGCCGTGACATTCGTGCGGGCGCCACGCCCGCGCAGAGCCCGGCGAAGACGTGCGGCCGGGTTTGCGCAACGAACCGCGGAGCCGACCTATTGACGGACAATAGGTGATCCAACCATGTTGCTCCCTGTAGCATCCAATAGGACGTGCATGGACGGACGGAAGGTAGATCTCCTGCAGGGCACGCTCGACCTCATCGTGCTGAGGCTGCTGCGGGCCGGGCCGGCCAACGGGTGGGAGCTGACCCGCGCCATCCAGACGATGTCCCGCGGCGTGCTCGACGTGAACTACGGCTCCATCTACCCGGCCCTGCGCCGGCTCGAGGCACAGGGATGGGCCACCGCGTGGTGGGCCGCCTCCTCCAACAACCGCCGGGCGCGATACTACCGACTCACCGCCGCCGGGCGGAGGCAGCTGGCCGCGGAGTGCGAGGAATGGGCCCGGTTCTCGCATGCCCTCGGCCTGATTCTCGGTGCCGACTGACCCCTCGAGGGCTGCGGTGAACCCGCTGCTCACCCGTCTCCGGGCGCTGTTCCGGCGCCGTGCCGTCGAAGAAGAGCTGGCGGAGGAACTGCGCTACCACCTCTCCGAAGAGACGGAGCGGAACCTGGGCCGCGGGATGAACCCCGCGGATGCCGCGCTGGCCGCCCGCCGCGCTTTCGGCAACGTCACGGCGCTTGAGGAGGAGGCCCGGGAGACCTTCACCTGGCGCCGGGTCGAGGACTTGCTGGCGGACGCTCGCTACGCGGCGCGCGGCCTGCGGGCGCGCCCGGGGTTCGCCGCGGCGGTCGTGCTGACGCTGGCGCTCGGGATCGGCGGTATCACCGCCGTCTTTTCCGCGGTGGACGCCGTCCTGCTGAGACCTTTGCCCTACCCGTCGCCGGGACAGCTGGTGCGAATCTACGCGGCGTATGAGAAGGCCCGGACTGCTGAGCAGTTCACGACGCCGGTGCATTTCCTCGCCTACCGGGGAGCCGCCCCGGCGCTTCAGAGTGTCGCCGCCCTCAACACCTACAACGAGACCGGCGCGGACATCGGGTCGGGGACCGAGGTCCGACGCATCCGCACCCTCGAGGTGAGCGCCGACTACTTCGACGTGCTGCGGGTGCATCCGGTCCTCGGCCGGAGATTCGAGCTCGCCGAGGAGCAGGGCCCGGCGGTGGACATGGCGGTCGGCGCGCCGGTGGTCGTGCTGAGCCACACGCTGTGGAGCGAGCGCTTCCACGGCGATCCGGGCGCCGTCGGGCGAACGCTGAGCATGAGCGGCGTGCCGTTCACCGTCGTGGGCGTGATGCCGGCCGGCTTCAGCGATCCGATCGCCGGCCCCGGCGTCGAGGCCTGGATCCCGCTCTCGCTGGCGACCGGCCTCGACATGAGCAACATCGACAATCACTGGCTCACGCTGATCGGCCGGCTTCGGCCAGGAGCCACGCCGGCCGAGGCGCAGGCCGAGCTGGACGTCGCCACCGGGCGGCTCGCCGTGTCGTATCCCCAAACCCGTGAGTACCGGACGTACGTCGTCCCGCTCAAGTCCGACGTGGTGGGTCCCTCCGCGCGGTCGCTCGAGCTGATGCTCGGCGCCGTGGCCCTGGTGCTGCTGCTGGTCTGCGTGAACGTCGCGGGGCTGCAGCTGGTGCGCGCGTCGGAGCGGGCCGGCGAGTTCGCCGTGCGCACCGCGCTTGGGGCGGGGCGCCGGCGCCTGGTCCGGCAGCTGCTGACCGAGAGCTTCGTGCTCGCGGCGCTGGGCGCCGTGGCGGGGCTCGTGGTGGCGCGCCTCGGCATGGCGGTGCTGCTCGCCCTCGGTGGGTCGTCGGTCCCCCGCCTCGCGGGGCTCCGGCTCGACGCCACGGTCCTCGGCTTCGCGCTCGCCGTCGCGGCGGCGAGCGCGGTGGTGTTCGGTCTCGCGCCGGCCTGGCGCGCGGCGCGGACCGAGGCGGCCGAGGTGCTGCGGGGCACCGGCCGCGCGGGCACGGGCGACGCACGGTCGCGCTGGCTGCGCAGCGGGCTCGTCGTCTCCCAGGTGGCGCTGGCGTTCGTGCTCCTGGCCGGGGCCGGCATCCTCCTGGCGAGCTTCCGCGCCGTGACCTCGATGCCGCTGGGATTCCGGGACGACGGGGCGCTCACCTTCCAGCTCCATCTGCCGGAGCCGCGCTACGACTCCATCGCGCGGGCGCGCTTCTGGGAGGAGTTCGATCGCCGCGTCCGGACGATCCCCGGCGTGGCGGCGACCGGCGGCGTATCGTGGCTGCCGGCGACCGGCGCGTACCACACCTGGACCGTCGAGGCCCTGAGCGGCCCCCTGGCGGGCACGCGGCAGGCCTATTGGGACGCGGACAACCGCATCATCACGCCCGGCTACTTCCAGGCCGCGGGCATCCGGGTTCTTCACGGCCGCCCGTTCGATGCGAGCGACGCGATGGGCGCGCCGGATCACGTCGTCATCGACGGGGCGCTGGCGAGAAAGCTCTTCCCCGGCACCGACCCGCTGGGCCAGCAGATCCGTGCGGGTGGGAGGACCGGCACCGTGGTCGGCGTCGTGTCGGACGTCGCGATCGACGTCCAGGGGGATCTCGAGCCGCACGTGTATCACGCCCACGCGCAGTGGGCCGGCGACCGCAACTGGTCGCTGTTCGACGTCGTCTCCACGGGCGGCGACCCGATGCCGCTGGTACCGGCCGTACGGGCCATCCTGGCCGCGATGGACCCGCAGCTGGTGATGGATCACCCGGCGTCCCTGGCCGAGGTCGTGGGACGCGGCACCGCGCAGCGGAAGTTCACGCTGGTGCTGCTCGTCGCGTTCGCCGCCACGGCGCTGATCCTCGCCGCGCTCGGGATCGTCGGGGTGCTGTCGTACGTCGTGCGGGCGCGCTCGCAGGAGTTCGGGATCCGGATGGCACTGGGGGCCAGCTCCGCCGAGGTCCTGCGCACGGTGCTGCGGCAGGGGGCGGTGGTCGTCGGATCCGGCATCGCGCTGGGGATGCTCGGCGCCGTGGCGCTGTCTCGCCTGCTCGCGTCGATGGTCTTCCACGTGAGCCCTCTGGACCCAAGGGCGCTCGCCGGCGCCGTCCTTCTGACGGTGGTCTGCGGCGGCCTGGCCGCTCTCCTGCCGGCTCGCCGAGCAGCACGCGTGGATCCACGCAGCGTACTCGGGTAGGCCGGGCGAACCCGGCGGCCACGACCCGCTCGGGAGGGTGACCCCAGCCGCTACCACGGGCCTTTCGGCGGCGATGCAGGACGCCCTGCCCGAGGGTGGAGCCTCAAGCAGGGCGTGGTGTTCGATCGAGTGGGCCAGGGTGGAGTTGAACCACCGACCTCACGCTTATCAGGCGTGCGCTCTAACCACCTGAGCTACTGGCCCGAAGACAAAGGCGAGCCGCGAGAGCCCGCGTTGCGTGCACCAGGCTCGCGACTCCGTGTCCCGCAAGGTGACGTGCCGTCACGACCCGTCCCATTCCCGGCGCGGGCGGCCGCCGCCGCGCCGAGGGACCGCCTCGTCGTCGTCGTACTCCTCGTCCAGCTCTTCGAAGTCGTCGAAGTCCTCTTCTTCCTCGTCCAGCTCCTCGTCGTCGAGATCCTCGTCGAGATCCTCGTCCTCGAACTCCTCGTTCTCGTCGAACTCGTCGAGGTCCTCGAACTCCTTCTCCTCGTCGTCGTCCCCGCGACGCCCGCGCATCACGTTCCGCGGCTCCGACGCCCTGCGCCCGTTCATCCCGCCCTCCAGATCAGGTTCGAGCCGGCCATGGGACTCCGATGACATCACTCCGCCACCGCCCGGGCGGCCCGGGCGAGCTTCTTCCGCTCCGACTGACCGAGGGCGCGCTTGCGGAGCCGCACGGCCCCGGGCGTCACCTCGATCAGCTCGTCGTCCTCGATGTACTCGAGCGCGAGTTCGAGGGTAATGTCCCGGGGCGGTTCCAGCAAGACGGCCTCGTCCGACCCCGACTGCCGCATGTTGGTGAGCCGCTTCCCCTTGGCCGGGTTCACGTCCAAGTCCCCCGCGCGGCAGTGCTCGCCCACCACCATCCCCTCGTACACCGGCTCGGTGGGGCGCACGAACAGCACCCCCCGCTCCTGCAGATTGAACAGCGCGAAGGCCACCGCGGTTCCCTGGATCATGCTCACCATCACCCCGCGGCTCCGGCCGGCCAGGGGCCCCGCCCAGGGTCCGTACTCCAGGAACCGGTGGTGCATCACGCCGGTGCCGCGCGTGTCGGTGAGGAACTCCGAGCGGTAGCCGAACAGCCCCCGCGCCGGGATCCGGAACGCCATGCGGACCGTCCCGTGGCCGGGGTTCTTCATGTCCACCAGCTCGGCGCGCCGCGGCCCCAGCTTTTCCATCACCGTCCCCACCAGCGGCTCGGCGACGTCGATCAGCAGCTCCTCGTAGGGCTCGTGCATCTCGCCGTCCAGGGCCTCGCGGGTGATGACCCGCGGCCGCGAGACCAGGAACTCGTAGCCCTCCCGCCGCATCGTCTCCATCAGGATGCCGAGGTGCAGCTCGCCGCGGCCGGCCACCCGGAACGTGTCCGGCGAGTCGGTCTCCTCGACCCGCAGCGCGACGTTGCGCTCGACTTCGCGGAACAGCCGCTCCCGGATCTGCCGGCTGGTGACGTAGCGGCCGTCGCGCCCGGCGAACGGCCCGTTGTTGACGGAGAAGTCGACCGTGATGGTGGGCTCCTCCACCGCGATGCCGGCCAGCCGCTCCGGCGCCTCCGGATCGGTGACCGTCTGGCCGATCTCGATGCCCTCGAGCCCGGAGAGCGCGACGATCTCGCCCGCCGAGGCCTCCCCGATCTCGACCCGCGCGAGGCCCTCGAAGCCGTGCAGCTGGGCGACCTTCGCCCGCGCGAACGTTCCCTCGGGCACCGGGCCCGGCTCGCCCCACGGCAGGAGTGCGACCGTCTGGCCCGCCCGCACGCTGCCCCGCTCGATCCGTCCGATCGCGATGCGGCCCACGTAGTTCGAGTGGTCGATGGTGGAGACCAGCATCTGGAAGGGGCCCTCGAGCGCACTCGGCGGCGGCACGTGGTCGATGATCGCCGCGAACAGGGGCTTGAGGTCGCCGCGGAGCCAGGCGGGCGTGCCCGGGACTTCGAAGGGCGTCGGCGCGTCGTGGATGGTGGGTGGTGGTCCACCCCGCCCCGCCTCCGCAGCCGGCTTCTGCGGCAGCTCCGCGAAGGCGACGCCGTAGCGGCTCGACGCGTACAGGAACGGCGCATCGATCTGCTCGCTCGACGCCTCGAGGTCCATGAACAGCTCGAGCACCTCGTCGTGCACCCGCAGCGCCTCGGCGTCGGCGCGGTCGATCTTGTTGATCACCACGATCGGCTTGAGGCCCAGGGCCAGCGCCTTCCGGGTCACGAACCGCGTCTGCGGCATCGGCCCCTCGGCGGCGTCCACCAGCAGCAGCACGCCGTCCACCATCTTGAGGATCCGCTCCACCTCGCCGCCGAAGTCGGCGTGGCCCGGGGTGTCGACGATGTTGATCTTCACCTCGCCCCAGCGCACGGCGGTGTTCTTGGAGAGGATCGTGATCCCGCGCTCCCGCTCCAGCGGATTCGAGTCCAGGACGCGCTCCATCACCTGCTGGCCGGCGCGGAACACGCCCGCCTGGCGCAGCATCATGTCCACGAGAGTGGTCTTCCCGTGATCGACATGGGCAATGATGGCGATGTTGCGGATTTGCACGAGTTACCGCGGTTGCCGGAACCTAGGCGAGGGGGCTCATGGTGGTGGCGGCGGCAAGGTAGGGGGGGCGGGGGAATGGCGCAAGGGACGGGGTAGGGCCAACTGTGAGGGGTGAGAGGTGAGGGGTGAGACGTTCAGGTGAGAGGTGAGAAGCGGGATGCGTGAGAGGGAAGCATCTCACCCCTCACGTGAACGTCTCACCCTTCACCCCTCACCTCCGTGCCCCTCACTCATGCCACGCCGTCTCCTGCTCCATCTGTATCGTCACGTGCTGGATCCCGAAGCTGCGCACCCGCCGGCATATCTCCTCCAGCGCCGCCTGGTGGCGCCCAGGATCCGGCACGGTCGCGTGCGCGCTCATCGCCACGATCCCGTTGCTCACCGTCCACACGTGCAGATCGTGGACGTCGGAGACCCCGGCGACGGCGCCGATGGCGCCCGCCAGGTCGGCCAGCGCGACGTGGCGGGGCGCGGCCTCCAGCAGCACGTCCACCGACTCGCCCACCAGCCGCACCGCGCTCACCAGGATCAGCACGGCGATGACGACCGAGATCAGCGGGTCGGCCGGCCGCCAGCCGGTCGCCAGAATCACGCCCGCGGCGGCGATCGTGCCCACCGAGCCCAGCGTGTCGCCGAGGATGTGGAGGTACGCGGCGCGGGTGTTGAGGTTCTCGTCGCGCGCCCGGTGCAGCATCGCGACCGCCACCAGGTTCGCCGCCAGGCCGACGACCGCCACCGCCAGCATCAGCCCCGAGCGGATCTCGGGGGGCTGCCGCAGGCGGCCGAGCGCCTCGGCCACGATCCAGATGGTGACGCCCATCAGCAGCGCGCCGTTGAACAGGGCGGCGAGGATCTCGAGCCGGTAGTAGCCGAACGACTTCTCGGCGGTGGCCGGCCGCCGCGCGATCCACAGCGCGAACAGCGACAGACCGAGCGCGCCGGCGTCGGTGACCATGTGCCCGGCGTCTGCCAGCAGGGCCAGGGACCGCGACACCAGCCCGCCCCCCACCTCGGCGATCGCGATCACCACCGTCAGGCCGAGGGCCCACGTGAGCGCGCGGGCGCTTTCGGGCCGCGCCGGCGGCTGGACGCAGCCGTTGCCGGTCAGCGGCGCCTCCGGATGCGGGCGGCCCCGATCACGTGTAGCTTGCCTCCCCTGACATGAACGGCTCCTGGCAAACGGTCGCCACGCGCCTGGGCGTGGTCGCGCTGCTCGTGCTCGCGAACGCGTTCTTCGTCGCCGCCGAGTTCGCGCTGGTCAGCTCGCGCCGGCTGCGCATCGACGCGATGATACGAAGGGGCGATGGAAAAGCCAAGCTGGCGCGCCGCGCCCTGCTCGCCATCGACCGCTCGATCTCCGGCACCCAGCTCGGCACCACGCTCGCGAGCCTCGGCCTCGGCTGGGTGGGCGAGCCCACCATCGCCCGCACCCTCGAGGGCCTGTTCGCGCCGCTGCCCGGCGTGCTGGCGCCGCTCGCCACCCACGGTGTCGCCGGCACGCTCGCGTTCCTGTGCATCACCTTCCTCCACATCGTGCTCGGCGAGCTCACCCCCAAGGCGGTGGCGCTGCTCTACCCGGAGCGCACCAGCGCCTGGCTCGCCGGCCCGCTGCTGGCGTTCACCTACGCCACCAATCCGTTCATCTGGCTGCTTCGGGGCAGCGCCAACGCCGTGCTGCGGCTGTTCGGCCTCCAAGCCCCGACCCGGCTCGACCGCCTGCACTCGGCCGAGGAGCTGCGGATGCTGGTCGACCAGAGCGCCAAGGCCGGGAGCCTGGACCGCACCGACGCGCGGCTGCTGGCCGGCGTGTTCGAGTTCTCGGAGAAGACGGCCCGGGACGTGATGACCCCGCGCACGGCGATCACCGCGCTGCCGGCCACGGCGACGCTGGCCGAGGCGGCGGACCGGATCGCCGCCGCCCGACGCTCCCGCTACCCGGTGACCGGGGCCTCGCTCGACGACATCGTGGGCATCGTGCACGCCAAGGACGTGCTCGCGGCCCTGCGGCGCCCGCAGCCGCCGGGCGCGCTCGCGGAGCTGATGCGGCCCGCGCACTTCGTGCCCGGCTCCCGCGAGGTCGAGGACGTGCTCGCGGACATGAAGCTCAAGAGCGTGCACATGGTCATCGTGCTCGACGAATTCGGCGGCACGGCCGGCCTGGTGACGATGGAGGACCTGCTCGAGGAGATCGTCGGGAAGATCTACGACGAGTACGACCGGCCCGCGGGCCTCAGGCCGAGCGGCACGATGCTCCCGGCCGGCGCCGTGCAATCCGGCAGCCTCACGCTGGCCGAGGTCAACGCGCGCTGCGGCCTGTCGCTCGCCAGCGACGACTACACCACCCTCGGCGGCTACCTGTTCGGCCGGCTGGGACGCCTGCCCAAGGAGGGGGACGTCATCCAGGTGGAGGGCGGGTCGTTCGAAATCGTGACGATGGAGGGGCGGAGGGTGGGCGAGGCGAAGTTCCTCAAAGACGGGGGCGTGAGGGGTGAGAGGTGAGACGTTCAAGTGAGAGGTGAGACCTCACTTCTCACTTTTCACTCGCCCCACAATCTCCCCCGCCACCTTCACCGCCTCCCGCATGGACGAAGGATCGGCCACGCCCTTCCCCGCGATGTCCATCGCCGTTCCGTGGTCGGGCGAGGTGCGGGGCACCGGCAGGCCCAGCGTCACGTTCACCGCGTGGCCGAACGACGCGACCTTGATGGCGGTCATCCCGACGTCGTGATACGGCGCCAGCACGGCGTCGAACTCGCCCTTCATCGCGCGCACGAACACGGTGTCGGCCGGCAGCGGACCGGCGACGCCGAGCGTCCGGGCCGCCGGCGCGAGCACCCGCGCCTCCTCGTGACCGAACAGGCCGCCCTCGCCCGCGTGCGGGTTGAGCGCGCACAGCGCGAGCCGCGGCGCCGGGATGCCGAACCACGCCGCCAGGTGGCGTTGGGTCACGCGGCCGACGTCCACGATCCGCTCCGGCGTCAGGATCGCGAGGGCCTCGCGCAGCGCGAGGTGGGTGGTGACCAGCACCACGCGCAGGCGGTCGGAGGCCAGCATCATCGCCACCTGCTTCGCGCCGGTCAGGTCGCGCAGCAGCTCGGTGTGGCCGGGGAACCGGTAGCCGGCGGCGTTGAGCGCCTGCTTGTCGCCGGGCGCGGTCACGATCGCGTCGACCAGCCCTTCCTTCCACAGCCGCACCGCCGCCTCCACCGCGAGGCCGGTGAGGCGGCCCGCCCGCTCGAGGCCGCCGCCCGACACCGCGCCCTCCCAGCGCCCCACGCCGACCGAGTGGTCGGCGGCGATGGTCGCGATCACGTCGTCGGGGCCGACGACCGTCGTCTCGGCGTCGGCGGTGCCGATCGCCGCCGCGACGACCTCGGGGCCGATGCCGCGAGGGTCGCCGACCGTGATGGCGAGACGGGGCCGGTAGGCTGGCACGCTTCCTCTGGACTGGAGTCTGGAGAGCGAAGACGTCAGGACGGTCCTGCCGTTCTCACATCCTGACGCTGACGTACGTCTGGTTCCGCAGCGAGCGCAGCAGCTCCTGGACCGCCTTCTGCTGGGTGAGCTGCACCCGCAGCCGGTCGCGGACGTCGTCGAACGTCCAGTCCCGCTCCGGCTCCACCGCGCCGAGAATGGCGACGACGTACTTGGTCCGGTTCAGCGTCTCGGTGCTCATCGCGAACGGCGGGATCGGCTTGCCGATGGTCGCCGAATCGAACGCGGCCGCGTAGATGGGCGGGAGCTTGGCGCGCTCGACCGAGTCGACCCGCACCTGCTCCGTCGTGTCGGCGTAGAGGCCGGCGAGCGAGTCGAAACTGGCGCCCGCGTTGAGCGCGGCGTACACGGTGTCGGCGCGGGCCCGCGCCAGGGCGAGGTTGGCCGAGTCCACCGCCGGGATGAACAGGATGTGGCGGGCCTTGATCTCGCCCGGCTGCACGTGCTCGACCTTGATGATGTGGTACCCGAACGGCGTCTCCACCGGGCCGGCCAGCCCGCCCTCCGGCGTGGCGAACGCGACCTTCTCGAACGCGTCCACCATCGTCCCGCGCCGGAACCAGCCGAGGTCGCCGCCCACCTCCCGCGTGCCGGGGTCGTCGGAGAACCGGCGCGCCAGGGTCTCGAAGTCCGCGCCGCGGCGGAGCTGCGCCAGGACCGAGTCCGCGCGCTCCAGCGCCGCCGCCCTGGCCTCGGGCGTGGCGCGCGGGGCCACCACGATCTGCCGGAAGAACACCATCGCCGGGCGCTTGTTCTGCTGACCCAGCGTCTGCTGCCAGTCGTGGAACGCGTCGCGCAGGTCGGCCTGCGTCACGCTGACCGGCTTGAGCTTCCCGTCCTGGCGCAGCTTGGTGAGGTACGCGTCCTCGTACTGCGAGCGGCGCTGCTGCTCGGTGAGCCAGCGGCGCCATTCCTCGGGGGTGCCGAAGCCCGACGCCGCGATCGCGGCCCGGAACTCGCCCTCGCTGCGGTACTGGCCGCGGATCGACCGGGCCTGGTCCTCGGCCTTGCTGAGCACGTCGGCGTCGCTCACCGTGAGCGACGTGTCGCGCCGCGCCTTCTGGTAGAGGACCTCGTCGTCGATCATGGTCTCGAGGATCTGCCGCCGCAGCGCCGTCCGGCCGGCCGAGTCGGGCGGCAGCTTCAGGCCGTTCTGCGACTGCTGGATCAGCACCCGCTCCTGGACGTCGGACAGCAGGATCGGCTCCGTGCCCACGACCGCGACGATGCGGTCGACGAGCTGCGGCGCCTGCTGCGCCGCGAGCGGCGCGGGCGCGAGCAGCGCCGCCAGCAGCGCGGCGCGCAGGCGCGCGGTCACCGGCCTACCTCGCTCCCCGCTTGGAGGGGCTCGGCGCCGGCGTCGGCACCGGCTGGGCGCCGACCGGCGGCCCGCCCGGCGCCGGGGTCATCTGCGGCACGCCGGGCACGCCCCGCGGCGTCGTCGGCCCGCGCAGCTCGGTCGCCTTCTCCAGCGCCCGGTCCACGCCCGCGGCCGAGACGTCCGACGGATAGCGGGAGCGCAGCAGGTCGGACAGGAACGACGGCAGCTCGAAGAACGGGTGCGCCGTGGGCGCGGAGACCAGGTCCGCGAAGTACCGTTCCGCGCGGTGGGCGGCGGCGTCGGTCCGGCTGCGCTGCGCGGCCGTGTCCGCGTTGAGCGACTCTGGCGCCACGCCGAGCCGCACCTCCATCGTGTCGAGGTCGAGCCGGTAGAAGGTGCGGATCGTGTCGCGGTCCGCGGCCGTCAGCCCGACGCCGCGGGCCTTCGCGGCGTCGATCAGGATCTCGTTGCGCACCACCGTCTGCATGAACTGGCTCAGCGAGGAGTCCGGGGCCTGCGAGACCGCCACCCGCGTCTGCGGCGGGAACGCCTCGAGCCAGCGGACGAACTCGCGCATGGTCAGCGACCCGCCGCGGTACGTCGCGAGCACGCGCCCGCTGGTCTGGTACGCCCGCAGGTTCTGCGCGGCCGCGCGCGCGGCCGCCGGGGCGGAGCCGTTGACCTTGATGTCGGCCGACCGGTTGACGCTGTCCGCGTACAGCGAGTCGAGCCGCGCCACCAGCGTGTTCTTCACGCCGGCCGCGAACGAGTCGCGCACCTGCTCGAGCGTGGGCCGCCAGATGATGTGGTAGCCCCACGGCGTCTGCACCGGGTCCGACAGCTGGCCCGGCCTGAGCCCCCAGGCCGCGTCCTCGAACGCCTTGATCATCGTCCCCCGCGCCACCAGGCCCAGCGAGCCGCCGGCCTTCGCGCTGCCGGGGTCGTCGGACTTCTGCGACGCGAGCCGGGCGAAGTCCGCGCCGTGGCGCAGCTGCGCGAGGTACCCCTGCAGCTGGTGCAGCTTCGCCGACTTGAGCTCCGGGGTCGTGTCCGGCGACACGCGGACCAGGATGTGGTCGAGCCACCGCACGTCGCCGGCGTTGTAGGCGCTGTCCACCTGGTGCGGCGTCAGCTCGGCCCGGCTGCCGATCACCGCGTCGTGGTACCGGTCGGCGACGCGCTGCATCACCGCCGGCCAGTTCACCGCGATCACCGTCGCGCTGTCGAGCAGGCTGTCGCCGCCCGCCACCGCCCGCGCGAGCAGCTGGTAGTCCACCCAGTCGTCGGCCAGCCGCTGCATCACCTCCCGCCGCAGCGGGAGCTGCTTGACCGGCGCCACGAGCTGGGCGAGCTGGCTGACCGTCAGCTCCTGTCCGGCCGCCCGGGCCACCACGTCCTGGTGGGCCGACAGCGCGTCGCGCAGGCTCGAGCAGCCGGCCAGCGCGAACAGCGAGACCACCGCAAGGCGGCGAACCATCGTCTCTCCTATTGGATTGTCCCGTCCACGGCGCGCGCCAACGCGCGCACCAGCCCCGCGACGAGCGGCATCCCGCCGAGCCGGCGGAGCTTCATCACCAGCGGCGCGGCCCGGCGCACTTCGGCGTCGAACTGCACCTCGTCCATCGCGGCCGTGAGGTTCGCCAGCCGCGGCACCGCGCCCGCCCGGAACACCAGCCGGGCCTCGTCACCGCGCACCAGAACCGTTTCGAGGCCGAGACGCGCGCCGATCACCCGCAGGTGGGTGAGCGCCACGAGCGCCTCGGCCTCGGCGGGAGGCCGGCCGAACCGGTCCACCATTTCCTCCCGCAGCTGATCAATCTCGCCTCCGGACTGGCTGCGCGCCAGCCGCCGGTACAGGTCGAGCTTGGCCGCGTCGTCGGGGACGTACGCGTCCGGCAGCAGCGCCGCGCGGTCGAGCAGCACCTCGGGCGGGGCCGAGACGACGCCCCGCGCCTCGCCCCTGAGGCTCCGCACCGTGTCCTCGAGCATCCGCAGGTACACGTCCACGCCGACCGACATCGCGAATCCCGATTGCTCGGCGCCGAGGATGTTGCCCGCCCCCCTGAGCTCGAGGTCCTTGAGCGCGATCCGGTAGCCCGCGCCCAGCTCGGTGTAGTGCACCAGCGTCTCGAGCCGCGCCTCCGCGGCCCGATCCACGTCGTCGGGCACCAGCAGGTAGCAGTAGGCGCGCCGGTGGCTCCGGCCCACCCGGCCGCGCAGCTGGTAGAGCTGCGCGAGCCCGAGCTGCTGGGCCTGGTGGACGATCATCGTGTTCGCGTTGGGCACGTCGAGCCCCGACTCGACGATCATCGTGGAGCACAGCACCCCGACCCCGCCCGCCACGAACCGCCGCATCACCTCGTCCAGGTCCCGCGAGCGCATCTCCCCGTGCGCGACCGTCACCGCGGCCCGCGGCACCAGGCGGCGCAGCCGCTCGGCCACCGTCTCGATGGTCTCGATGCGGTTGTGCACGAAGTACACCTGCCCGCCGCGGTCCAGCTCGCGCGCGATCGCCTCCTCGAGCAGCTCGTCGTCCCACGGCTCGACGAAGGTGAGCACCGGCGAGCGGTCCCGCGGCGGCGTCTCGATCAGCGTGAGGTCCCGAAGCCCCGCGAGCGAGAGCTGCAGCGTGCGCGGGATCGGCGTCGCCGTCAGCGTGAGCACGTCCACCGCGAGCCGCAGCCGCTTGAGCCGCTCCTTGTGCTCCACGCCGAAGCGGTGCTCCTCGTCCACCACGATCAGGCCGAGGTCCTTGAACTGCACGTCGGGCGACAGCAGCCGGTGGGTCCCGATCACGACGTCCAGCTTCCCCGCCGCGAGGTCGGCGAGCGCCGCGCGCTGCTCCTTCGGCGTGCGGAACCGGGACAGCGTGAGCAGCCGCACCGGGTAGTCGGCCAGCCGCTCGCCGAAAGTGCGGCCGTGCTGCTCCGCCAGAATCGTCGTCGGCGCGAGGACGGCGACCTGCTTGCCGGCCGTCACCGCCTTGAAGGCGGCGCGCACCGCGATCTCCGTCTTGCCGTAGCCGACGTCGCCCACGACCAGGCGGTCCATCGGCCGCGGCGCCTCCATGTCGGCCTTCACCTCCTCGGTCGCCTTGCGCTGGTCCGGCGTGTCCTCGTAGAGGAACGACGACTCCAGCTCGCGCTGCCACTTGCCGTCGGGCGGGAACGCGTGGCCGGGGGCGAGGCGGCGGCGCGCGTACAGGTCGAGCAGCTCGGCCGCCAGCCGGTGCACCGCCTCCTCCGCCTGGCGGCGCACGCGGGCCCACCGCTTGCCGCCCAGCCGGTCGAGCTTGGGCGGCTTCGCCTCGCCGCCCACGTCGTCCACGCCGCGGAACCGCTCGAGCTGGTCGATCCGGTGCAGCGGCACGTGCAGCAGGTCGCCGCCCTCGTACTCCACCACCGCCACGTCCAGCGTGCCGTCCGCCACGGCGATGGTCTGCATGCCGCGGTAGATCCCGACGCCGTGCTCGAGGTGCACCACCGCGTCGCCCGGCTTGAGGGCGGCGACCGCGCCCACCGGCGAGGCCTGCCGGTAGCGCCGCGGCCGCCGGATGCGCCGCGCGCGCCGGAACACCTGGTGATCGGTGAACACCACGAGCCCGGGCAGCGCGAACCCTCCGTCGAGCGCGCCCACCGCGAGGTGCAGCCGCTCGGGGAACCTCCCGCCCTCCCCCAGCAGCTCCTCGAGGCGCTCGAGCTGGCCCTCGTTGTCGCACAGCACCAGCGCCTCGACGCCCTCCGGCGGACGGAGCCGCGCCAGGTCCCGCCCGACCTCCGGCGGCGGCTCCACCGGCAGCCGCGCGCCCCCCGCGGCGCCGAGCGCCAGCCGCGGGAACCGCCCGCGGGCGGCGTCCCACGCCCCCGGCTCCACCAGCAGCTCCCCGCGCGGCGGCACCGCCTCGCCGAGCCGCCGGGCGATGGCGGCGTGGTGCTCGGCCTCGGCCCAGGCGCGGCCCACCTCCTCCGCGAGCCGGGCCTCGCCGTCCTCCACCAGCAGCGAGCCCGGCGGCAGCAGCTCGAGCAGGCCGCGCCGCACCGAGCCCTCCACCTCGCCGAGCGTGACCCGCGGGTCCACGGGGAGCACGGTCACCCGGTCCGCCGGACCGGTCGAGCGCTGCGTCGACAGGTCGAACGTGCGCAGGGCCACGCAGGCGTCGTCCCAGAACTCCGCGCGCGCCGGCTGCGCCATGCCGAAGCCGTACACGTCCACGATGCCGCCGCGCACCGAGAACTGCGCCACGTCGGTGACCATCGGCACGCGGCCGTAGCCCATCCGCTCCAGCCGGGCCACGGCGTCGCGGAACGAGACGCCCGCCGCCAGCTCGAGCCGCGCGGCCTCGAGCGCCGCGGGGATCAGCGTCCGCTCGGCGGTCGCCCGGGCCGTGGTGACGATCACCCGTGCGGCGCCGCGGTTGAGCCGCTCCAGGGTCTCCACGCGCTCGCCGGCGATCTCGTAGTGCGGCTCGTCCTCGCCGAGGCCCTCGCGCTGCGGGTACAGCGCGACCGCCTCCTCGCCGAGCAGCACCGTCAGGTCGGCGAGCCAGCGCTCCGCGTCGGCGGGCGCGGCCGCGACCACCACCGTCAGCAGGTCCGGCCGGTCGAGCCCGTGCGCCGCCACGAGCAGCGCGTCGGACGAGCCGGGCAGCGCGGCGAGCGCGCGGGTGCCGCGCCGCTCGCGCAGGGCCGACAGCAGCGACTGCACCTCGGACAGGGAGCCGAACTGGGAGACGAGGCGCGGCAGCGGCATGCTACGGGCTCCGCTCGAGCGCGCCCGACGCCACCACGGACTCGAGCGCGAGCACCAGCAGCGCGGCGACGAGCAGCCAGCCCGTCAGCTCGCTGCGGCCGGCGCCGCGGAACCGCACCGCCGCGTAGCCACGCTCGCTCGCGGCCACGCTGACCCGCGCGCCCGGAAACAGGCCCGCCAGCTCGCCCGCGGTGGCCCGGCGGAGGTCCGACTCGCGCGGGTCCGGCGCGACCACCAGCGCGCCCACGGTGTCGGCGCTCGCCAGGAGGAAGTAGACGCCCGGCGCCTGGGGCGCCGCGATCCTGCGCTCAGCTCCGATCCGGCGGACCGCGCCGCCCGGAGCCGCCAGCCCGGTCACGGCGTCCGGCAGCGCGACCGCGGCGCCCGGCGCGGCCTCGAGGATGCCCTCCTCGCCACGGGCGAAGCGGTTCACCAGGTCGCCGACGAACGGCACGAACCCGCTGGCCAGCGGCAACGACGTCTCCTCCGGCACCAGCCGGCTCCCGACCAGCACGGTGCGCCCGGCGCGCACCAGCCAGGGATCCCCGCCCGCCCGCGCGAGCACGCCCGCGGGCTCGACGCCGGACGGCACGTCCAGTCGGTAGCGCCGCGTGACGCGCGCCCCGGAGATGTCCGGCACCAGCGGCGCCGCGAGCGTATCCTCGCGCTCGACGCGCGGGCCGAAGCGCCACGGCACGCCCGCCGCCGCGAGCGCGCGATTGACGTTGCCGAGCTGCACGGGGTCGCGCGGAGGGAGGACGACCGCGGGCCCGCCCGGCGCCGCCGGGCCGTCGCCCAGCCGCACCGCGCCCGCCGAGCCCGGACGCGCCTGGCCGGCGCGCACCAGCGAGCCGAGCGCGACCGCGAGGAACGGCCCGGTCTCGGCGGAATCGAAGCTCACCGCCGCCGGCGCGACGACGCGGACCGCGAACGGGCGGCTGTCGTCGGCACGCAGCTCGTCCGGCTCGAGCGACACCTCGCCCGCGCTCCACCCGGCGGCCGGCGCCGTCACCGGGAGCAGGGCCACGTCGCGCGGGGCCACCAGCGCCCGCGCCCCCTCCCGCCCGCGCAGCGTCACCGTCACCGCCACCCGGCCCCCGGCCGGCTCCGGCGCGCCGCCGATCGCCGCGGCCACCGTGCCCGAGCCCGCCAGCCAGGTGGCCGGGCTCGCACGAGCCGACACGACGGCGCGGTTGGCGGGCGGATCCGCCGCTGGCTCGTAGATCACCAGCGGCAGGCCCGCGGCCGCACTGTCGGGCGCGTCGAACGCGGTGCGCTGCGCGTCGGTCAGGAGGTGGATCTCGCCGCGCGCGTAGCCGGACGCGCGCACCAGCCGCGCCGCCGTGGCGACGGCCGCCGACAGATCGAGGCGCACGGGCTCCGGCCGCGCCGCCGCGGCCGCCTGGAGCAGCTCCTCGCGCGAGCCGCGCCGCGCCACGCCGTCCGCGCCGATCAGCCACAGCGCGTCCGACGGCTGCGCGGCCCGCAGCGTCTCGGCCGCGCGGGCCTCGAGATCGTCGAACACGCGCACGCCGCCCGACACCGCCCCCGACGACAGCGAGTGGTCGAGGATGACGACCAGCGCCGTGGGCTCGTGGCCCGCCCCGAAGCGGGCCGGCACCACGGGCCGGGCGGCGGCGAGCGCCAGCAGCGCGACCGCCGCCACGCGCAGCAGCAACAGCAGCAGGTGCTGCAGACGGATGGTGCGCTGCGCCTCCCGCTCGGTCTCGCGCAGGTAGCGCACGGCGGGGAAGACCACGTCCGGCGGGCGGTGGCGCTCGAACAGGTGCAGCAGCGGCGGCACCAGCGCCGCGCCGAGCAGCAGGAGGGCGAGCGGCTGCAGGAAGACCATCAGCCCAGCCGGGCCCTCCTCTCCGCCGCGCGGCGCAGCGCGTGGCCGAACGGCGTGTCGGTGGACACGTGGTGGTAGGCGATGCCGCCGCTCATGAGCGCCCGGCGCCACGTCGTCACCACGCCATCCACGGTCGCACGATAGGCGCGCCGCAGGTCCCGCGGCGACACGACCACGCCCTCGCGGGTTTCCGGATCCACGTACCGCGCCTGCGCCGCCGCGTCCAGCTCGATCTCGCCGGGGTCCATCAGGTGGAACACCAGCACCTGGTGGCCGCGGTGCCGCAGGTAGCGCAGCGCCAGCAGCACCAGGTCGCGGTCCACCAGCAGGTCGGAGATGAACACCACCAGGCCGCGGCGGCGCAGCAGGCCCGTCACCCGCGCCAGCGCCGTCTCGGCCGCGGTGCCGCCGCCGGGAGCGAGGTCCGCGAGCGCGCGGGCCAGCAGGTGCCACTGCCCCGGCCGCGCGCGCGGCGCGATCGCGCAGCGCACCTCGTCGTCGAACCCGATGAGACCGGTGGCGTCGCGTTGCCGCAGCAGGACCAGCGCGATCGCGGCCGCGAGCCGGGTCGCGTAGTCGAGCTTGGTGAGCCGGCGCTCGGGGTCTCCCGACCAGGCCATCGAGCGGGACACGTCGAGCACCAGGGTGGCGCGGAGGTTGGTCTCCTCCTCGTACTGCTTCACGTACAGCCGGTCGCGCCGCCCCACCACCTTCCAGTCGAGGTAGCGCAGCTCGTCGCCCGGCTGGTACGGCCGGTGCTCGGCGAACTCGACCGAGAAGCCGCGGTACGGCGAGCGGTGCAGCCCCGCGAGGAATCCCTCGACCACGCCTTCGGCCACGAGCTCGATGCCGCCGAGCGCGCTCACCTCGTGCGGATCCAGCAGGTCGAGGCGCTCGCGCGTCAGGCCGGTCGCGGAGGCCACAGGCTGTCACTGGAACAGGACACGCCCCAAAGGTAGGGCAGCCGCGTGGAATGCGCCAAGTGCTTGACGCTCTGGCAGTTGGCCCCCGACCGGCAACTGGCACGGTCTATGCTTTTCCAAGCGGCAGGACCACGTGTCCGGAGGTCGCCATGTCGAGCCGTGTCTGGATCAGCGCGTCGTTCGCGCTCGCAGGATTGCTCCTGGCGGGGCGGCAGGCCCGCGCCGCGGAGCGCGTGCTGTCCGATCCGCCCGGCGTGCGGATCTGGACCGACCACGGCGAGGTGTACCGGCGCGGCGAGCGGGTGCAGGTGTTCTTCCGCACCGAGCACGACGCCTACGTGACGGTGCTGCGCGTGGACACCGACGGCCGGGTGCGGGTCCTGTTCCCGCGCGATCCCGGCGACGCCAACCTCGCGCGCGGCGGCGAGACGTACACGGTGCCCGGCGTGGACGACCGGTACGCCTTCACCGTCGACGACGCCCCCGGCGTCGGGTACGTGTTCGCGGTGGCGAGCGACGACCCGTTCACCTACGACCCGTTCGAGGCCGACGACCGCTGGAGCTTCCAGGAGATCGCCAACCTCAGCGACGGCCGGGTCCACGGCGACCCCTACGCCTCGCTGCAGAGCCTGGTGCAGCAGATCATGGCGCCGGGGTACGCGGACTACGACACGCACCTGCTGCCCTACGACGTGGAGCAGCACTACGACTATCCCAGGTTCCTGTGTTACGACTGCCACGCCTACACTCCTTACGCGTACTGGGACCCGTACGATGCGTGGTGCCCGCAGTTTTCGCTCGCGGTGTACTTCAATCCCTTCTACTACTACCCGAGCTACTGGTATCCGACCCGCTATTACCGCGGCGTGAACGTCGTGTACGTGCGCCCCGGCTTCGTGGGCCGGCAGTTCGTGTTCCGGAACCGCGCCCCGGGCGCCGCCCCCTACACCGTCTACCGCGACCGGCGGAACGGCTGGGGTGACGGGCCCGCCGACCGCGGGGTGCGCGGCGTCGACATCGGCGGCGTGGGCAGCGTGCCCTCGCCCGGGGGGCGGCGCGCGATCCCGGGGAGCGCGGACCAGGTCAACGGCCGGCGCACCATCGGCGGGGCCGATCAGGTCTCGGGAGGCCGCCGCGTCATGACCGGCGAGAACGCCGAGGCCGCCGGCACCTTCGCGCCACGGCAGCCCGCCGCGGCACCGCAGGACGCGGGGCGCCGCGCGGTGCGCGACTTCATCCCGGAACCCGAGACCAATCCCCGCGTGGTCGGCCCGTCGCCGGTGGCGCCGCGCAGCGACGCCGCCCCGACCCAGCCGCGCCCGCGCGGCGTGTACATCGACGCGGGAGCGGCGCCGTCCGCGGCGGCCGGCCGGCCGGAGGCGCGGGAGGGCGTGCGGTACATCCCGCAGGAGGCCCCGCGCTCCGAGTCCCGTGGCGCGCCGGGCTACGGGGCGGCGGAAGCCCCGAAGGGAGGCTCGTACAACGCTCCGCGCGAGGCGCCCCAGTCGGCGCCGGCGTACGCGCCGGGCGGATCGTCTCGAGGCGGCGGCTCCATGGAGCCTGCCGCGCGGGCGGCGCCACGCGCCGCTCCGGCACCCAGGTCGACGCCCGCCCTGGTGCGACGGCGTGGGTGACCGGTGGAGGCGCCGCCCTGGCGCCCCATCGCGCGAAACTTCCGAATGCGCCCGGGCGTACGCTAACGCCGGGCGCATTTGGCATCCGGCCCGCCACACCCGCACACTGGAACTCCCGATGCGTCGCCACGCTGCCCTGCTCGCCGCCGTGCTCGCGGCCGCCACGCCGCCACTCGCCGCGCAGAACGCGCGCGCCGGGGACGCGGCCGCCGTCCGGCGTGCCGCCGAATCCATCACCGAGGCCGACATCCGCCGCCGCATCGGCATCATCGCCGACGACTCGATGCTCGGCCGCGCGACGCCCAGTCCGCAGCTCGAGCAGGTCGCGGCGTGGGTCGCCGGCGAATTCGCGCGCGCGGGCCTGTCGCCGGCCGGCGACAGCGGCGGCTTCATCCAGCGCTACGGCATCAGCCGGCTGCGGGTGGACTCGGCGTCGTTCGTCATGGCGATGGGCCACGGGGCCCACGGCCACTGGCTGCTCGGCCGCGAGGCCGCACTCATCTACGGCCAGCCGCCGGCCGCTCCCCTGACGGCTCCGGTCGTCCTGGTGGCGGGCGTCCCCGCCGACACCGCCCGCCCGTTCGGCGACGTGCCGATGGCGGGCACCATCGTCCTCCAGGTGCTGGACACGTCGAGGATCAACAACGGCCTCGTGCCCCTGGTGACGGCCGGCGTGGCCGCGGGCGTGAAGGCCTGGCTGTTCGTCTCGAACCGCTCGGCGCGGGAGTTCGGGGCCCTGGCGGAGCGCGCCCTGATGCCGCAGTACGAGGTCGGCGGAGCCGTGCACGGCCCGCTCGACATTTCCATCTACGAGGTGCGGGACAGCAGCGCGGCGGATCTGCTGCTCGCCTCCGGCGAGGACCCGGCCGCCCTGCTGGCGCCCGGCGCCGCGCCCGCCGTGCACCCGCTTTCCGGCGTGACCGCCACGGTGGACGTGCGGCGCCTCGTCGAGCGCGAGGTCTCGGCGCCCAACACCATCGGCGTGCTCGAGGGCAGCGATCCGGTGCTGCGGAGCGAGTACGTCTTCTTCACCGGCCACATGGACCACATCGGCACGGCCGGCGGGGACGAGGGATGCCGCGCCATGGGCGCCGACACCATCTGCAACGGCGCCGACGACGACGGCTCCGGGGCGGTGGCCGTGGTGGAGCTGGCGCAGGCGTTCGCGCGGCTGAGCCCGCGGCCGCGGCGCTCGTTGGTCTTCCTGACGGTGTCCGGCGAGGAGCGCGGCCTGTGGGGCAGCGGCTGGTACGTCGAGCACCCGGCGGTCCCGCTCGCGGCCACGGTCGCCGACCTCAACACCGACATGATCGGCCGCAACCCCGGCGACGCCGTCCTGGCGATCGGCAAGGAGCACTCGTCGCTGGGCGCGCTGGCGGACAGCGTCGCGGCGAGCCACCCGGAGCTGCGGATGCGGGTCCTGGGCGACACCCTGCCCCGCGAGAACCTGTTCTTCCGCTCCGACCACTACAACTTCGCACGCAAGGGCGTGCCCATCCTGTTCTTCACCACCGGCCTGCACGCGGACTACCACCGGGCCTCGGACTCGCCGGACAAGATCGACGCCGAGCAGGAAGCCCGGATCGTGCGGCTCGACTTCTATCTCGGCCTCGCCGTCGCCGACGCCGCGGCGCGGCCGGCGTGGAATCCCGACAGCTACCGGCGGATCGTCGCCGGCGCCGGGCGGTAGAGGCCCCCCGACTGCCGCGCGCCCGGCGGAGCGGCACCCTTCCGCCGGGCGCCGCGTTTCCGGATATTGGCGCTCACGTTCCCCGATCGCGGAGGCGCGGATGAGGGGGCGTCGCTGCCCGGTGGCGATTCCGTGCGCGGCGCGGCCGAGCGCGATGGCCGGGCCGAGGGGCGTGCCGCGCTTCCCGGCCGCCGCGCCGTGATCCGGATCGGCCCGGCCGGCTGGTCGTATCCCGACTCGCCCGGCCACGTCTACCCGGCCGACGTCCCGTCGCGGTTCGACGCCCTGAGCTTCCTGGCCTCGTACTTCGACACCATCGAGGTCAACTCCACCTTCTACCGCCCGCAGCCTGCGCGCACGTTCGCGTCGTGGGTCCGGCGGGTGGCGCACAACCCGCGGTTCCGCTTCACGGTCAAGCTGTGGCAGCGCTTCACCCACGAGCGCGCCGCCCCCTGGACCGCCGAGGAGCTGCGCGAGGTCACCGAGGGCCTGCAGGTGCTGCGGGACGAGGACCGGCTCGGGGCGCTGCTGTCGCAGTTCCCGTGGTCGTTCAAGCCCGGGCCCGCGGGCCGCGAGACCCTGGCGCGGCTGGCCGAGGCGTTCCGCGGCTGGCCGCTGGTGGTCGAGGTGCGCCACGGCGGCTGGGCCCGCGAGGACGAGCTGCCGCTGTTCCGGGACCTCGGCATCGGCGTCGCCAACATCGACCAGCCGCTGATCGGCCAGTCGTTCGCGCCGGCGGCGCACGCCACCAGCACGCTGGGCTACGTGCGCTTCCACGGGCGCAACTACGAGCACTGGTTCGGCGAGCAGGAGGACGCGGCCCAGCGCTACGACTACCTCTACACCGCCAAGGAGCTGGCGCCGTGGGTGGACCGGATCCGGGCGCTGGCGGCGAGCGAGGGCGTGGCGGACGTCTACGTGATCACGAACAACCACTTCGAGGGCAAGGGCCCGGCCAACGCGCTGATGCTGCGCGCGATGCTCGACCGCGGCCGGGTGAAGGCGCCGCCCGTGCTGTTCGCGACCTATCGCCAGGCCCTGGAGCCCTACGCGGAGCCGTGGGAGGCGGAGGGAGAGCCGAGCCTGTTCTGAGAACCGGAGCCTGGAGACTCGGAACCACCGGCAACTTGGCGACCGGCAACTTTCCCGCCTTCTGAGCGCTATCTTTCTGCCCTCGCTATGGACGCTTCCCGGATCCGCAACTTCTGCATCGTGGCCCACATCGACCACGGCAAGTCCACGCTCGCCGACCGCCTGATCGAAGCCACCGGCACGCTGAGCCGCCGGGAGATGCGGGACCAGGTGCTCGACACGATGGACCTCGAGCGGGAGCGCGGCATCACCATCAAGCTGAACGCCGTGCGCATGGCCTACACGGGGGCCGACGGCCAGGCCTACGAGCTGAACCTCATCGACACGCCGGGCCACGTGGACTTCACGTACGAGGTGTCGCGCTCGCTCGCCGCGTGCGAGGGCGCGATCCTGGTGGTGGACGCCGCCCAGGGCATCCAGGCGCAGACCGTCTCCAACCTCTACCTCGCCCTCGAGGCCGGCCTGGAGATCATCCCGGTCCTGAACAAGATCGACCTGCCTTCGGCCGAGCCGGAGAAGCGGAAGGCGGAGCTGCACGACCTGATCGGCGCCGATCCGGACGAGATCCTGCTGGTCTCCGCCAAGGAGGGCCGCGGCATCCCGGAGCTGCTCGAGGCCGTGGTGCAGCGGGTCCCGGCGCCGAAGGGCGACCCGGCGGCGCCGCTGCGGGCGCTGATCTTCGACTCGTACTACGACCGCTACCGCGGGGCGATCCCCTCGATCCGCGTGGTGGACGGCGTGGTGCGGCCGGGGACGAGCATCGCGATGGGCTCGCACGACGGCGTCTACGAGGTGGCCGAGGTCGGCTACCTGCAGCTCGAGCACCGGCCGGCCCGGGAGCTGTCGGCGGGCGAGGTGGGCTACCTGGTCGCCAACTTCCGCGACGTGAAGGACACGCGGGTGGGCGACACGATCCTCGACGCGGAGCGCCGGGCGGCCGGGCTGCTGCCCGGCTACCGCGACGTGAAGTCGATGGTGTTCGCCGGCCTCTACCCCACCCAGCCCGAGGCGTACGAGGATCTGCGCGACGCCCTCGCCAAGCTCCAGCTCAACGACGCCTCGCTGCACTACGAGCCGGAGACCTCGGTCGCGCTGGGGTTCGGGTTCCGGTGCGGCTTCCTCGGGCTGCTGCACATGGAGATCGTGCAGGAGCGGCTGGAGCGCGAGTTCGGCCTCGACCTGGTGACCACGGTGCCCAACGTGGAGTACGACGTGTGGCTCACCAGCGGCGACAAGGTGGTGGTGGAGAACCCGAGCAAGATGCCCACCGGCTCGCAGGTGGACCGGGTCGAGGAGCCGTACGTGCGGGCGCGCATCATCTCGCCGGCGGAGTACATCGGCGCGCTGATGAAGCTCGGCCAGGAGCGCCGCGGCGCCTACCTGGGCATGAAGTACCTCGACCCGGTGCGGGTCGAGTTCGAGTGGGAGTTCCCGCTGGCCGAGATCATCCTCGACTTCTACGACAAGCTGAAGACCCTGTCGCGCGGCTACGCGTCGCTCGACTACGAGTTCGCCGCCTACCGGGCCAACGACCTGGTGAAGCTCGACATGCTGATCAACGGCGACCCGGTGGACGCGTTCAGCGTCATCATCCACCGCGACAAGGCGTTCGACTGGGGCAAGAAGCTGGCCGGCAAGCTGCGGGAGCTGATCCCGCGCCAGCTGTTCGAGGTGGTGATCCAGGCGGCGATCGGCTCGAAGGTCATCGCGCGCGAGACCGTGCATCCGCTCCGCAAGAACGTCCTGGCCAAGTGCTACGGCGGCGACGTCACCCGCAAGCGCAAGCTGCTCGAGAAGCAGAAGGCCGGGAAGAAGCGGATGAAGCAGGTCGGCGCGGTCGAGATCCCGCAGGAGGCGTTCCTCGCCGTGCTGAAGGTCGAGTGAGCGCGCCGACGGGCCGCACCAGCGGCCCGGTGCACACGCCGGCCGACGCGGAGGCGGTCGCCACCCGGCCGAGCGGCGGGCGCCTGACGGGCCGGGGGCTGGTGATCCAGACGGCGTTCTTCGGCGACGTGGTGCTCACCACGCCGCTGATCCGGCGCGCGGCCGAGCGCCACGGGAACCCGGTGGACGTGGTGGTGCTGCCGGGCGCGGTGCCGGTGCTGCGCCACCATCCGAGCATCCGCGACCGGATCCCCTACGACAAGCACGGCCGGGACGCGGGGATCGCCGGCTTCGTGCGGACGGCCCGCCTGCTGAGGCGGCGGCACTACGCGGCGGCCTATCTCGCGCAGTCGAGCGTCCGCTCCGCGGCCCTGGCGTTCGCCGCCGGGATTCCGCG
>DASPTN010000167.1:0-6880 GCA_035623395.1 Gemmatimonadales bacterium
GATGCCACGATCCACCAGGACAGGGGGCACGTGGAACCAGCCTACGATCCACCCCAGCAAATTCTCTTTCAGCTCCCGGAGTCGCCTCGTGAGCATGGCCATACCCTCCATCGTCACGCTCGGGCCGGCGCGGGGCCGTAGTTCGGTGTGAAGACCCCGAGGTCCTCCCGCAACTCCTCGTTCAGCTGCCCGTTCGCGTCCGTGATCATCGTCGGCCGGAAGTACGACTCGTAGCGGCGGTCCACCCGGAACGCCGGCGTGTACAGCGAATCCAGCGGCTCCGTGGTGGTGACGAAGGTCCGGCGCCCGGCCGCGCGGCGCAGCGGCACGCCGCTGCTGGAGCTGGGCAGGCACAGCATCGCCGGCCCGCTGAGGCTGATGCCCACCTGGAGCCAGCTGAGGTACCGCTTGTACCGGCGCAGGAACGCGAGCGTCCGCAGCGGGACCCGCGCCCGGTAGCGGCGCAGCGTCGGCAGATCAGCGAGGAATGCCGCAACCTCGTCCACCGGGTCGTGCGGCCGCACCGTGAGCGTCGTCGTGTCCATGTCGCGCAGCTTGGTGCTCGGCAGCAGCAGCCCGCGGTGCAGGCACTGGTGGAAGTACGGCGTCTGCAGGAGTGGAATGACGCCGCTGAAGTAGTTGGGCAGCGGGATCGCCGGATTGCCGACGATCTCGTCCATCTCCGCACCGAGCTCCGCCAGCGTGCGCGACGCGAAATCGAGAATCACGCCGTAGGCGAACACGATCCCGGCCTCGAAGCAGCGGCGGATCATCTCGACGTGGGCGACGCCAGTGTTCTGGAGCTTCCGGTAGCCGCGCAGCACGGTGGGGTCGAACGACTCGATGCCGCTGAACAGCGCGAGGCATCCCGCGTCCCTGGCGAGCGCGAGGTTCTCGTCGTCGGCGAACAGGTCGTTGGTGACCAGCGCGCCCCAGCCGTCCAGCCGGCCGTCCCGGTGCAGCTCGCGCAGGAGCGCCATCCGCGCGCGGAAGAAGTCGCGGTCGTTCCCGTAGAAGTTGTTGTCGATGAAGATGACGAACCGCCGGCGGCCAATGCCGAGGATCTGACGGCGGATGTACTCGAGGGAGTAGGGACGATAGGCGTAGCCGTCGGCCGTGAGCGAGCAGAACGAGCAGTGGAAGTTGCAGTTCCGGCTCGACTCGAGATAGCCGTACGGGCCCATCCAGGTCGCCAGGTCGAGGCGGGGGAACAGCTCCTCTGCCACGTGGTCGGGGCCGAGCGCCTCGGCGGCCACCTCGAGCATCTCCTCGACGTCGCCGGTGCAGACGTAGTCGAAGAACCGGCGGGCGTGGCGGGGCAGGGCGCGGATGGCCGGACCGCCGGCGACCACGACGACGCGCGGATTCAACGTCCGGGCGTAGGCCGTCAGCTGCAGCATCCGGTCGAACGCGTTGGTCAGGCCGGTCAGAACCAGCATGTCGGGCCAGGCGAGCGCGCCCGGGTCGGAGAGCGGCCCGCCGTGCTGCTCGTTCCAGGCGCGCACCTCGCAGCGGTCGCGGGCGAACGCGCCGGCGAGATACGCGGGCGCCATGGACTGGGGAATGCTCCGGGGCCTGGGGCCCACGCGGCGCAGGTGGTCGAAGAACGCGTTCACCACCAGGATCCGCTTCTTCGGGCCAGCGGTCGAGCGGGTGCGGTTGTCGAACGGCGTCCAGAGGGGGCCCATGGCGCGCCGCTCCTCTCTCGCAGCTAGGTGTCGCTCATGAACCCCGGTGCCAGCACGTGGCTCAGGCGATCGGGCCTGGGCACGCCCGCCGCCCGCATCACGCCGTCCGCCTGGGCGACCAGCGCCAGGCCTTCCGCTCCGCCGGTCAGCTTGCCGAGCTGACGGCGCGCCGCCGCCGCGTACAACGCCATGTCCGCCCGGTCGAAACCCTCGGCGGCGATGGCGAGCAACCGGCGGGCCGCCTCGGACTCGCCGCGCACCGAGTGGATGCCTGCCCGGAGCAGCGGCGCGTACGGAGCGATCCACGCCATGTGCTCGCGGGTCATCGGCGCCGTGTGCCGCTCGGCCATCCGCAGCAGGCGCCGGCGATCGACGCCGGCGGCCGCGGACGCGATCGCGCAGCGGGCGAAGATGTAGTTCGCCTCGACGCGCAGGATCTGGACGCGGAGCAGCAGCGAGCGCCGGAGCGGTCCCCACTTGGGCTCCACGCGGCTCCATGCCGCCGCGTCGTCTCCCTCGTACAGGCCGATGTTGGACTGCGACACGAGCGCGCTGAGATGCTGCCGGTGGAAGCCCCGCTGCGACCAGCTGCGCAGGGCCTGGTCCAGCTCGCCCTGCGCCCGGGCCACGTCGTCCATCGCCACCCACACGAAGTTCGCCTGCGCGCGGGCCTCGGTGGCCGCGAGGAGGTTGCCGCGCTCCAGGGCGTCGGACAGCATGAGCGGCAGGCGCCGCGCGGCCTCCGGCAGCTCGCCCACGTAGATGAGCGACGACAGCAGGAACGACTGCGCCGTCGTCAGCTCCCACATCATGCCGGTGCACTGCTCCCGCACCATCCGCTCGGCGCGGCTGAGCGTGTCCACCGCGCGGCGGAACTCGCCGCACAGCAGCGCCGCGCCGCCGTCGGTGACCATCGCGCGCGCGATCTCGTCCGGCCGGCCGAGGCGGGCGGCCAGCTTCGCGGCCTCGCCGGTGAGCCGCTCGGTCAGGCGCCGGGTACGGCCGCCGCCGATGGCGATGAAGCCGGACTCCCAGGCCATCCCCCGGGACACGCGAGTGATCTCGCCGGCGGCCAGCGCCATCAGGAAGTAGCGCGCGACGAAATCGAACGCGACCAGCGTGTCCACCAGGGCGAGGCCGATGCCCACGGCCCCGCACACGTCCATCCGGAGGAGCTGGGCGAGCGGCAACTCCTCGGCCTTCCGCTCCACGTAGCGGACCCGGCGGAGCCGGAGCTGAATGGTGCGCAGGAGCGCGTTGAAGAGCGCCCGGTTGCGGCCGGTCTCCAGCCGCAGGCCGACGGTCCGGAGCAGGTCGCGGAAGACCTGCAGACCGCGGTCGATGTGTCCGCCGAACAACAGCTGCTCCGCGGCGCGCCGCTGCAGCTCCAGTGCGACCGCGGGATCCGCGCCCTCCTTCGCCACGAGAAAGGCGTCGGCGGCTTCCGCCGGCCGGCCCGCGTTCGCCAGCGCCTCGCCGAGGCCGGCGTGCAGCGAGCGGGCGAGCGCGCCCTCCGGCGCCTCCAGCTCGATCGCGCGGCGGAAGAACCGCGCCGCGCGGTCGAACGCCAGCGTGCCCATGGCGCGGTTCGCGGCCTTCGCCGCCTGCTCGGCGGCCTGGGCCGCATGCCCCGACGCGAGGTAGTGCTCGAACAGCGCTTCGGGGTCGTCGATGCCGCGTTTCCGGATCGCCTCCGCCAACCGCCAGTGGATCTCGTGCTCCCGCTCGGCGCCCAGCCGCCGGGCCAAGCTCACGCGGATACGGTCGTGGTAGATCTCGATCAGGTCGGTGGCGGTGCTCGAGCGGATGAGCCGGCCGATCTCCAGCGCCGAGGCCAGCGCGCGCGGATCGCCGGCGATCCCGGCCGCGCGGTGCGCGACCTCGAAGTCCACGGGGTGGTTGGCGACGGCGAGAACCTCGAGCAGCTCCCGGGTGCCGGGCGGCGACCGGGAGATGCGGGCGTCGAGCATCTCCGCCAGCGTCGCCCGGGCCATCGCGCTCTTCCCGCTCTCGACCACGTGCTGGGCGAGCTGCTCCAGCACGAACGGACTGCCCGCGGCCTCCTCGACGATGGAGCGCACCGGCAGCTCGCTGCCGCCCGGGCCGAGGAGCAGGAGCGTCAGCTCGGTGGCCTCGTCCGTGCCCAGCGGCCCGACCGGCAGATCGCAGCACGACGCGGTGCCGGCCCGGGCGAGCAGCGGCTCGAGCAGGGGGTGGCTCGTGCCCTCCTCCGTGCGGAAGCACGACACCAGCATCAGCGGCGGCGCCGTCGGCGGGCGCAGCAGATCGTCCAGCAGCGCGATGCTGTCGACGTCGGCCCACTGCAGGTCGTCGATGTAGACGACGAGCGGATTCCACTGGGCAATCTTCGCCAGCAGCTGGCGGAGCGCGGCGAACGCGCGCCTGCGCACCTCGAGCGCGTCGGGAATCTCGGTGCGGCGGGCCGGGAACCCGGCCACTTCCTCGACCTGCGTGAGCACCGGGAAGACGCGCGCCAGCTCGAGGATGTCGGGAGGGAGCAACCCGGCCACCTGCGGCCGCTTCAGCGACCGCAGGTAGCGCGTCAGGTTGTCGATGACGCCGTCGAACGCCTTGTACGGTACGGACTCGCGCGGCGAGCAGCGGCCGGGAAGGACCACCGCCCGCTGCGGCCGCGCGACGTGCGTGAGGAAGTGCTCGACCAGCGTGGTCTTCCCGATCCCGGAGGGCCCGTGTACGTACACGCAGACCTCCTGGCCGTGACACGCGCGCCCGAAGCACCGCTCGAGTACCGCGAGATGCGGTCCGCGCCCCAGGATCGTGGGGACGCGGTGCGCGGGTCGGGGCGACGAGCCGGAGGTCGGCGTCGTGCTCCCGAGCCGCCGCAGGATCTCCGGGCCCGTCGGCCGCCGCTCCGGTTCGCGCGACAGCAGCTCGCCGCACAGCTCGGCGAGGTCGCGCGGCGCGTCCGGGGCGATGTCGAGCGGCAGATCGAACTTGCCGGCGAGCTTCTGGCCGATCACCATCATCTCGGTGGTGCCTTCGAACGGAAAGCGCCCGGTGAGGGCCTCGTAGAGCATCACGCCGACGGCGTACCAGTCGCTCGCCGCCGTGCCGCCCGCCGCATCCGCCTGCTCGGGCGCCATGTAGGCCACGGTGCCGAGCCCTCCGTGCGTCACGACCGAGAAGGCGCTCCGGCTCTCGTGGCCGTGGCCGGAGATCCCGAAGTCGAGGATGACGACCCGGCCCTCGTCCGTCACCAGCACATTGCTGGGCTTCAGGTCGAGGTGCCACTTGCTCGCTTCGTGGAGGTAGTGGACGCCCTCGGCCAGCTGGCGCAGCGCCGACCTCAGCCGCGGAAGATGCAGCTCTCCCTGCGGCCGCTCGCCGCCCGGTCCGCCGCTCGTGCCCAGCGGCCGCACGTAGTCCTGGAACGTCTCCCCGCGGATCAGCTCCATCGTGAAGAACCACGTGTCGCCCTCTCCGACCAGCTCGTAGAGCGTGATCAGGTTCGGGTGGGCGACGTCCGCGAGGGTGCGGAACTCTTTCTTCAGTCGGTAGACGGCGGCGGGGTTGTCGAAGTACAGCGTCTTGAGCGCGACCGGTCGCTCGCGCATGCGATCGTACGCCTCATAGACGACGCCCATGCCTCCGGCGCCGAGACGGCGTTCGATGCGGTAGCGGTCGGCGACCGCAGCCTGGAGACGATCCTGCGGATCGAGCATCGGCACACCCCTGGTGCCGCGTCTGGCAGGCCATCATACGGCTCAAACCGGAAGCCGTCCATAGGATCGGCCGCGAGGGAAATGACGGTCGTGTGACGGCGATCCCGGGCGGCGCCGGAATGCACCGAAACTGTCTGCGGATATAGGATTGCGTTTGTCGGGATGCTTCACCGCCGACCGCGTCGGCGGCGCTCGTCCGTGATTGCCTAGCGGCCGGCGCCCCCCTCCACGACCAGCTCGTATCGCGGGATCGCCCGCGCGGACTCGAGCCGCGCGATCTGGCCGTTCGCCCGGAAGTCGGTCGGCCGGGCGTTCGGCTCGAGGTAGATGGGCGCGTCGCTCCTCAGGGGCAGGACACGCAGCTCCAGCGGCCCGCGCCGGACGGCGTCGGCGAAGCGGCCAAGCCCGATCCGCCACGGAAGTCCGTTGAAGAAGTTGTCGTCGAGCAGCTCGCCCGCCGAGTAGAGCCGGGCGACGTCGCCCTCGTACCGGATCTCGAGGAAGTCGTCGCGCGCGCTGTCCACCGCTTGCGCCGGCACTCGGAGGCGCCAGACCGCCGCGGAGTCGAAGGCCGAGTCCGACGGGGCGAGCGCGATCGCGACGTGCCGCCAGGTCACGGCGTTGTACAGCGTCACCGGCGGCGCGGTCGCCGCGGCGCGCATGGTGTCCACGGCGATTGCGATCTCCCGGGCCGGCAGCGCGGCGGCGTAGCGAGCGAACACGCCGTCGGCGCCCACCCGCTTCAGCCGGGCGCCGGCGCGCAGAGCGGCGGACGGCGGCGGGAACACGCCCAGGGAGAAGGCCGGCGAGTCCGAGGCCAGGTGCAGGCGGCCGGACTCGAACCACGCCTCGCCGGCCGAGAGCACCAGGCGCCGGGTGCCGTCCAGGTTCCCCTGCCAGAGGTCCTCCGCCTGCTCGCGCGTCAGCAGCACGATGCGGACGGCGGGGCCCTTCGCCGGGTGCACGGTGACGGCCACGCCCGTGCCGGGATGCAGGCCGCGGACCAGGACGCTGCCCGCGTCACGCGCGGTCACGGCTCCCGGCGCCGTCACGGACGTCACCGTGCGCGCGTCGAACTCGAACTCCGGCACGATGCCGGGCACGGCGAAGAAGACGTAGACGGGCCCGCCGGCGGCGGCGAGGCGCGTGATCAGCTGCGCCGTGCCGTACCGCAGGACCGCGCCGCCGGCGTCGAGGTTCACCGGCCAGATGAAGTACGCGCCGGGTGGCACGTCGATCGGCCGCGCCGGGACGCGCACCGTCCCTCCCGGCAGCCGCAGCTCCACCTGCAGGCCCTTTCGCGCCGGCAGCGGGTAGTGGCGCAGGTAGTTGTTGAGGAAGACGAAGCCGCGATCGCCCAGCGTGCGTGCGGAGAGCCGCGGCGTCGACGTGTCCGCCGCGCTCGCGGACGCTTCTTCCGGGCGGCGCACCACCATCGGCGCCAGCTCGCCGCCGAACGCATTCAGGAAGTAGTGGACCAGCTTGATG
>DASPTN010000168.1:0-48298 GCA_035623395.1 Gemmatimonadales bacterium
ACACCCTACACCCTACACCCAACTCCGAGGCGCCTGGAAGACAGGTGTAGGGCGATAGGGTGTGTCAGACGCCAGCTGCCGCCTCCCGAATCAGCCGCCAGGCCTCCGCCACGTGCTCGCGCCCGGTGCGCAGGTTGCCGATCGCGACGCGGATCACCACCCTGCCCCGCAGGCGGGTGGGCGCGAGGAACACCGAGCCCGCCGCGTTGACGCGGTTGATCACGCGCTCGTTGAGCTTGTCCTGCTCCTCGCCCGTCGCGCCGCGCGTCACCCGGAAGCAGACCACGCTGAACGGCACCGGCGCCGCCAGCTCGAAGCCCGGCTCGGCACGGACCCACCCCGCCAGCTCCTGCGCCAGGGCGCAGTGGTGGCGGAGACGCTCGCGGATCCCCGTGACCCCGAACGCGCGGATGACCATCCACAGCTTGAGGGCCCGGAATCTCCGGCCGAGCTGGATCCCGTAGTCCATCAGGTTAGTGACGCCCTCCTCGTCGGTGCGCAGGTAGTCCGGCACCAGCGAGAAGGCGGCGCGGAGCGCCGCGGCCTCGCGCACCAGCAGCACCGAGCAGTCCACCGGCGTGAACAGCCACTTGTGCGGGTTCACCACGATCGAGTCCGCCTGCTCCATCCCGTCGAACAGGGGGCGGAACTCGGGGCAGGTCGCGGCGGCGCCGCCGTAGGCCGCGTCGACGTGGAGCCAGACGGCCTCGCGCCGGCAGACGGCGGCGACGGCCTGCAGAGGATCCACGCTGGTGGTGGAGGTGGTGCCCGCCGTGGCGACGACCGCGATGGGGAGACGGCCGTGGATGCGGTCCTCCGCGATCATCGCCTCGAGGGCGACGGCGTCCATCCGGAACTGGTCGTCCACCGGCACCTTGCGGAGGTTGGCGAGGCCGAGGCCGAGGGCGATCACCGCCTTGTCCACCGAGGAGTGCGCCTGATCGCTCGCGTACACGACCAGCGCCGGCACGTCGGCGCGGCCGGCCATGCCCCGCTCGCGGATCTCGAGGCCCGGCGCGCGGTCGCGGGCGACGGCCAGCGCCAGGAAGGTGGACACCGAGGCGGTGTCGTTGATGTGCCCCCGGAAGACCGCCGGCAGGCCGAGCATCTGGCGGAGCCAGTCGGTGACCGTCTCCTCGAGCTCGGTCGCGGCCGGGCTGGTGCGCCACAGCATCGCGTTGACGTTGAGTCCGGCGGCCAGCGCCTCGCCCAGGATGCCCGGCCCGGAGCCGGTGATGCCGAAGTAGGCCATGAAGCCCGGGTGGTTCCAGTGCGTGACGTTGGGCTCGACGATGCGGCGATAGTCGTCGAGCACCCGGTCGAGGGGCTCCGGATCCTTGGGCGGCACGGGCGCGAGCAGCGCCCGCACGTCGCCGGGCCGCACCTTCGGGAGCACCGGGTACTCGCCGACGTGCTCGAGGTAGTCGGCGACGAGATCGGCGACGCGGTGGAAGGCGGCGCGGAACTCCGGGGCGGGGAGATCGCCGGGGGAGGTGGTGGTCATGGGGGCAACATAGCTTCACCGGCTGTGAGAGGTGAGGTGTGAGAAGTGAGCAGTTCAGGTGAGGCGTGAGAGGGAAAGGCGTGAGAGGTGAGGCGATCTCACTTCTCACGGTCTAGCCTCTCACCTCTCACTTGAACGTCTCACCTTTCACGGCTTACGTCTCACAGTCGGAGCCCTATTGCGACCCTCGCCCGCGCAGCCGCATCTATCCAGACGACCCAGCCCCTGGTCCACCGCCATGCACATCCGCTTCGCCATGCTGATGCTCGCGCTCCCGGCCACTCCGCTCGCCGCGCAGGACGGCTCGCGCCCGGCCATCGAGCGCCTGGCCGCGGTGCACGCCGAGCTGGTGCGCGTGACGGCGGCGCATCCGGACGCCCTGTGGCCCGGCTTCCGGCCGGACACCATCCCGGTGCTCTACGTCGTGCCGGACCGGGGCATCCTGCTGCTGGGCTGGGGATCCGGCGCTGCGCCCGCGGGGTTCACGCCCGTCGCGGACCTGGCCGGGGCCGTGTGGCAGCCGGCCGCGCTCCACACGGCCGCGAGCACCGGCACCAGCCTCGGCGGTCGGGACGTGGCGCAGGTGTTCGTGTTCCCGGACGCGGACGAGGCGCAGCTGTTCGGCACCACCGCCCACGAGGCGTTCCACGTGTACGAGCGCTCCGTCGCGCGCGACGACCGCAAGTTCGGCTCGGGCGAGAACTCGTTCCTGGTGAGCACCTACCCCGTGTTCGACGCCGGCAACGAAGCCGGCTGGGCGCTCGAGGGCCGGCTGCTGGCGCGCGCGCTGGCCGCAGGCACCCGCGCCGAGCTGGCCGAGCGGACCCGCGAATTCGTGGCCGCGCGGGAGGCGCGCCACCGCGCCCTCGGCAGCGACTTCGCGGAGTTCGAGACCCGGGCCGAGCTGAACGAGGGCCTGGCCGAGTACGCGCTGGTGCGCTCGCTGGCGCTGGCCGCGGACGATCCCGGGTTCCCGTGGCGCGCGGACGCCGAGCGCGAGGTCGCCCGGCACCGCGCGCGGCTCGACAGTCTCACGTCCGACGTGCGCCAATCGCTCCGCCTGCGCTTCTACGCGACCGGCCCGGCCATGGGACTGCTGCTCGATCGTCTCTCGGGCCCGCCATGGCGCGCCGAGCTGGTCCGGCAGGACCTCACCCTGCAGGAGATGCTCGCCGTGGCATCGGGCTACCGGGACCCGGAGCGCGCCCTGCTCGGCAGGGCGGCGCGGGCGGTGGACACGGCGTCGCTCGGCCGCGCGGCGCGCGAGGGCGTGGCCCGCCTCCGCGGCATCCGCCGTGCCCAGGCCGACAGCGTGCTGGCCCAGTCGGGCCTGACGATCCTGCTGCGAGCCGATTCCCTCCCCGGCGCACGGTTCGGGCTGTGCGGCATCGACCCCCAGAACCTGCTCCAGGTGGACTCGGACGTGCTGCTCCACACCAGGTGGGTGCGGCCGTGCGGTCCGGGTCTGTCGGCGGAGTTCACCACGTCCGCGGTTCAGGACCGCCGGGCGGGGACCTTCGCGGCCGTCGTCGCGCCGGCGGACTCGGTGCGCGTGACGGCGGGGGGCCGGACGGTCGCGCTGCAGGAGGGCGCGCCCGAGACGCTGGCCGACCTCAGGCTCGCGGGGCCGGGGGTGGTGCTGCAGGCGGCCCGCGCGGTGGTGAGGCGGAGGGGGAGCACTCTGGAGATCGTACCGGTGGCCGAGCAGTGAGACGTGAGGGGTGAGCCTCTCACCCCTCACCTCTCACTTCTCGTTTCATCGCCCCCGTCATCGGCAGCGTCACGAGCACCATGACGGCGGCGATCAGGAACGGGGTCCCGTACCCGAACTGGTCCATCGCGTACCCCGCCGCGACGGGGAACGCGACCCGCGAGACGCCGCCGAACGTCTGCTGCACGCCCATGTAGAGCCCGCGCTCGGCTCCGGGCACGACCGTCGAGAGGAGGCCGGTCACGCACGGGAACAGGAACGCGGTGCCCAGCGGCATGAACGTCATCGAGGCGATGAGCACCGGGTAGCTCCGCGCCACCGAGAGCAGGCACAGGCCCGCGGCCAGCAGCGTGATCCCCAGGCGTGACAGCCGCGCCTCGCCCAGCCGGCCGAGGACCCACCCCAGCAGGCCCGCCCGCGCGATGACGCCCATGACGCCGAAGTACATGAAGAAATAGCCGATGGTGTGCTCGGTCACGCCCAGCCTCGCCGAGAGCAGCAGCGGCATCGTGGGTCCGGTGCCGTAGAACGCGCCGATCGCGATGGCGTAGATCCAGATGAGCCGCGAGGCGGGCTCGCGCGGGTGCGAGACCACGCGCCGCAGCGCGACCCGGCCGGGCGTGCGGACGGCCGCGTGGTAGGCGCCCGACCCGCGCATCTCCTTCGACTCCCGCAGGTACCGCCAGGCGAACGCGGCGATCAGCGTTGCCAGCGCCGCCGCCACGAGGCCGGGTGCGCGCTGGCCGCCGGCCTGGTCGAGGATCGACCCGAACGCGGGGCCCACGACCGCGCCGAAGCTCGTCACCGCCGAGAGCCACCCGAGGCTCGTGGTCCGCCGGTCGGGCGGCGTCGCGTCGGCGACGTACGCCTGGACCACGCCGATCGTCCCGCCGCCCATGCCCTGCACCACCCGCGAGAGCAGCAGCAGCCACACCGAGCCGGCGAAGGCGAACACGACGTACGCCACGGCCGAGAGCGCGAGGCCGGCGATGATCATCGGGCGGCGGCCGTAGCGGTCCGACGCCCGGCCCCACAGCGGGGCGACCGCGAGCTGCGCCACCGAGAACGACGACACCAGGACGCCCACCAGCAGCGCGGTGGCGCCGTAGTCCTTCGCGTAGTACGGCAGGAGGGGCAGCACGAGGGCGAACCCCACCATATCCACGAAGGCGGTGATGAACAGCACGATCAGCTTGGGCATGGGGCGGCGGGAATGTCGGACGGCCGCCTCGCGGACGCAAGGGACGCGGGCTTAATTTAGGCCCATGAACGAGGGCATCGCCTTCCGGGTCCGGGCGGCCACGCCGCACGACGCGCCGCTGCTCGCCAAGCACCGGGTCGAGATGTTCCGGGACATGGGCCAGCTCGGCGACGAGAACACCGCCTCCGAGCTGCGGTCCGCGACCGAGCCGCTGATCGGCGAGTGGATCGGCGCGGGGAGCTACGTCGGCTGGCTGGCGGAGCCCGTCACGCGGCCCGGCCTGGTGGTCGGCGGGGCCGGCATCCAGCTGCGGCCGATGCTGCCGCGGCCCGGGCGCGACGGACCCGGCGTTGTCTCCGGCGCCGAAGCCTACGTGATGAACGTGTTCGTGGAGCGGGCGTGGCGTCGCCGCGGCGTCGCCGCGCTGCTGATGGAGTACGTGCTCGGCTACGTGCGCGAGCGCCGGATCCGCGTGGTCACCCTCCACGCGTCGGACGACGGCCGGCCCCTCTACGAGCGGCTCGGCTTCGCCCCCACCAACGAGATGCGGCTGCGCTAGGCCGGAAACGGAACCGGCCCCCGTGGATCGGGGGCCGGGCCGCGCCGCGCGCCGCGGAGTGTCACGCCGGCGGGGCGCTCAACCGCACTCGCTGTACCCGCACACGTGGCACTTCACGCACCCCTCGGCGAACTCGAGCTGCGAGCCGCAGTCGGGGCAGGCGCCGAGCAGGTCGGGGACGTGGGTGTAGCCGCGCGCGCCCTGCGTGCCGTCCGTGTCCGCGGCGGCCGGTGCGGGACGCATGGCGACCGACGGTGCCGGCGCGACCAGCAGGTCCTGCTGCACGCCCTCGTGCTTCTCCTGCATCCACTTCTCGATGGCGATGCCGATGGCGTCCGGCACGCTCATGACCTTGTTGGGGCCCAGGCCGATCGGGCGGTCGCTGCTGATCCCGCGCAGCTGGCGGTGGATCTCCGCCATCGGGATGCCCGACCGCAGCGACAGGGAGATCAGCCGGCCGATGGCCTCGACGTCCGCCATCAGGGGAGCGCCGGCCTTCCCCAGCGAGATGAACACCTCGAACGGCTGGCCGCGCTCGTCCTCGGTGATCGTGACGTAGGCCGTGCCGAGCGGTGTCTCGATGCGCCGCGTCATGCCGCGCAGCAGGTCGGGCCGCGAGCGCTTGAGCCGCCGCTGCGCGTTCTCCGCCTCCGCCTCGTGGAGCTGGCGGCGCACCCGCCCCAGCTCGGCCTCCAGCTCGGCCAGCTGCCCGCGCGCCTCCGCCAGCTCGCGCTCGGCCGCCGGCACCGGGGTCGCGGCCGGCGCCTGCATGACGGGATGCTCGTCGGTGGCCGGCGAGGGATCCTCGGTCGCGGCCACTTCCTTCGCCGTCTTCCCGGTCGAGAGCACCTGCATCGGCCGGCTGTTGTCGCGGTACACGGTCACGCCCTTGCAGCCGAGAGAGTACGCCAGCTCGTAGATGCGGCGGACGTCGTCACGCGTCGCCGCCTCGGGGAAGTTGCACGTCTTGCTGATGGCCGAATCGGTGAAGTCCTGGAACGCCGCCTGCATCCGGATGTGCCACTCCGGCGTCACGTCGTGCGCCGTCACGAACACGCGCTGCACGTGCTCCGGCACCTCCGGGAAGTGGATGTGGCCTTCCTCCGCGATGCGCTGCATCAGCGCCTCGCTGTACCACCCGCCCGCCCGCGCGTAGGCGACGAAATCCTCGTTCACGTCCGGCATCAGCGTGCCGGCCTGGTTGCGCAGGAACGCCACTGCGAACAGCGGCTCGATGCCGCTCGAGCAGCCCGCGATGATCGAGATCGTCCCGGTGGGCGCCACGGTCGTGAGGTTGCAGTTCCTGAGCCGCCGCATCGGCCGGATGCGCTCGCCCTGCGCGTCCCGCGCGCAGGTCGCCTCCGGGCCCCAGATGCTCCGCTCCCATTCGGGGAACGTGCCCCGCTGCTCCGCCAGGCGCTCCGACTCGCCCTTCGCCTCGTCGTCCACGAAGGCCATCACCTGCCGGCCGAACTCCACCGCGGCGTCGGAGTTGTACGGCACGCCGAGCCGCACCAGCATGTCCGCCCACCCCATCACGCCGAGCCCGACGCGGCGGATCCGCTTCGCCAGGTCGTCGATCTCCGGCAGCGGGTACCTGTTGGCGTCGATGACGTTGTCGAGGAAGTGGGTGCACAGGTGCACCGTCTGCCGCAGGTCGTCCCACTGGATCTCTTCGTCGCGCACGAACAGCCCGAGGTTGATCGACCCCAGGTTGCAGACGTCGTACGGCAGCAGCGGCTGCTCGCCGCAGGGGTTGGTGGCCTCGTAGGCGCCGAGCTGCGGCACCGGGTTGTACCGGTTGGCGCGGTCGATGAAGAACACCCCGGGTTCGCCGGTCTTCCACGCGCCCGCGACGATCTTGTCGAACACCTCGCGCGCGTCGAGCCTGCCGGTCACCTGCCCCGTGCGCGGGTGGCGCAGCTCGTACGTCGCGCCGGCCGCCACCGCCGTCATGAACTCGTCGGTGATCGCCACCGAGATGTTGAAGTTGGTGACCTCGCTGGTGTCGTCCTTGCACCCGACGAAGTCGAGGATGTCCGGGTGGTCGACCCGCAGGATCCCCATGTTCGCGCCGCGCCGGGTCCCGCCCTGCTTCACCACGTCGGTGGAGGCGTCGTACAGCTTCATGAACGACACCGGCCCCGACGCCACGCCCATCGTGGAGCGCACCACGTCGTTCTTCGGCCGCAGCCGCGAGAACGCGAACCCGGTGCCACCGCCCGACTGGTGCACCAGCGCCATCGCCCGCAGGGTGTCGTAGATGCCGCTGGCGCCGTTGGACAGCGCGTCGTCCACGGGGAGCACGAAGCACGCGGACAGCTGGCCCAGCGGCCGGCCCGCGTTCATCAGCGTCGGACTGTTCGGCATCCACTTCCGCTCGGCCATCACGCGGAAGAACTCCTCGGCCAGCGCCTCGACCGCCCCGTCCGAGGCGCCGTAGCTGCGGTCGGGCGCGGCGATGGTCCGCGCCACCCTGCGGAACAGCTCCTCCGGCTGCTCCGCCGGATGGCCCGCCTCGTTCTTGACGAGGTAGCGGCGCTCCAGCACCGTGAGCGCGTTGGCGCTCAGCTGCAGTCCGCTTCCCGACGCTCTGCCTGAAACCATTCTCGAAACTCCAACAAGCGGACCCGATGTGAAGGACCGTGGCCCGGCGGTTTTTTGGTGATGCGGTCAGTGAGTTAACCGTTACCGCAGGAAAGACTTGCGGGGGAGCAATCTAGAACCGTCTCCGGTTCTCGCCAACACCCCGCGAGAACCCGCGCCGCAGGCCGTTTCCCCGCTATTCACATCACAAAGCTTGCGAAACGCCCTCGCTGCGGTCAGGCCCGCGGCCTCGCGTAGCGCTGCTCGGCGTGCAGGCGCGCCAGGGCGACGTAGTGATCGACCGTCGCGCGGATGCGCGCGCGGAGCGCGTCGTCCACCGGCCTGCGGACCTTCGCCGGCACGCCCATCACGAGCGACCCTGGCGGGATGTGCATGCCCTCGGGCACCACGGACCCGGCGCCGATCACCGAGCCGGTGCCCACGTGAACGCCGTTGAGCAGGATGCTCCCCATGCCGATCAGGCAGTCGTCCTCGATGGTGCAGCCGTGGAGGATGCAGCGGTGGCCGATCCCCACGCCCGCCCCGATCGTGCACGGGACCCCCTCGTCCACGTGCACCATGGTCAGGTCCTGCACGTCGCTGCGCGCGCCGACGGTGATCGTGTCGATGTCGCCGCGCAGGACGCACTGGTACCAGACGCTCGACTCCGCCCCCAGGCGCACGTCGCCCATGACGTCGGCGCCCGGCGCGATGAAGGCGGTGGGGTGGACTACTGGCGAACGGGGTGGATGACCACCTGCACCCATGCGCCCACCGGCTGGCCGCCCTTCCGGGCGGGACTGAAGTGGAAATCGAGGGCCTGGGCCAGGACCTGCTCCTGGAAGGCCCGGCACGGCGACGGCCGCGACGCCGGCACCGCCTGGAGCACGTCGCCCGTGCGCGACACGTGCACGTTGAGGGTCAGCGTCGGCGGAGCGCTGGTGCAGCTCGAGGGCACGCCCACCTGGGGCGTGAACTGGGCGACGGGCTTCGAGTCCCAGCAGGCGCGGTTCGGATTCTGGATGCTCACCGGGCCCGCCTCGCAATCCGGCGGGGCCCCCGGTGTCGCCGGGCGCGCGGCGAGCGCGGGCGGCTCCTTGCCGGCGGGCTGCGCATGGTGCGACGGCCGCTCCCGCCGCGTCGTCGGCCGGGTGGTCGCCGGCTGGCTCGGCGGCTGCGTCGCCGGGGGCGTCGCGGCGGGCGTGGCCGCCGGCTGCGTGCCGGCGGGCTGGCTGGTCGCCGCCTGCGGCGTGACCGGCGGCGTGGCCGCGCTCTCCGGCCGCGCCGCCGCGCCCTTCGTGGTGTCGGGCGCCGGCGCGGCGGCGTGCGTCGAATCGGCGGAGGCCACGCTCACCGGGGCCTTGCGCAGCACCAGGAAGTAGTAGGCCGCGAGCGCCGCGACCACGACCACCAGCGCGCCGACCACGATCAGCGGCGCCCGGCTCGACTTCTCCGGGCTCGGCCGCGGCGGCCGCGGCTTGGGCTTGGCGACCCGGGCGGCCTCGGCGCTGGTGGCGATCGCGGAGGCGGGCGGCCTGGGCGTGGAGCCCGAGGCGCGCGGCAGCGGAGTGGTGGCCTGCGAGGCGATGGTGGCCACGCCGGCCACCGGCCGCAGTGCTTCGGTCGGCCGGGTGGCGACGTCGGCGGACACCGCGGCCGCGATGCCCCCGCTGCCCTCGAGCGAGGTGACCAGGTCCTCGGCGGTCTGGAACCGGTCGTCGGGCTTCTTGGCCATCATCCGCTGGATGATGGCGAACAGGTCGCGCTGCTCCGCCGACTCGAGCGGCGGCGTCGGCAGCTCCTCCATGATGTGCTTGTAGCCGATGGAGAAGCTGTCCTCGCCGTCGAAGGGCACGTGTCCGGTGAGGCACTGGTAGCCCACGACGCCGAGCGAGTACACGTCGCTGCGCCCGTCCAGCGTCTGCGCCCTGGCCTGCTCCGGGCTCATGTAGTGCGGCGTGCCGATGGCCATGCCCGTGCCGGTCAGGCGGGCGCCGGACTGCGCCTTCGCGATCCCGAAGTCGGTCACGATGGCCTGGCCCAGCTCGTCGAACATGATGTTGTCGGGCTTGATGTCGCGGTGCACGATGCCGTGCTTGTGCGCGTACCCCAGCGCCCGGCTCGCCTCGATCAGCAGCCGCTTGATCTCCGGCACCGGCAGCGCGCCCCGCGCCGCGATCACGGTCGACAGCGGCTTGCCGCGCAGGAACTTCATCACGAAGTAGATGACGCGGCCCGACTTTCCGACCCGGTAGATGGGGATGATGTTCGGGTGCTCGAGCTTCGCGGAGGTGCGGGCCTCGCGCTGGAACCGCTCGACGAACTCGGCGTCGAACGACAGCGAGAACGGCAGGACCTTGATCGCGACCTCGCGCTCCAGCGCCTTGTCGCGCGCCTTGTAGACGATCGCCATCCCGCCGCGGCCGAGCTCCTTCTCCAGCTCGTACTCGTCCTTGAGCGCCTCGCGCACGGCGGCGGAATCGTCGGCCGCCAGCGGCTGGGTCGCCGCGCCGGCGGCCCCGCCCTGGGTGATGGCCGTCAGATCCAGCCCGCAGTTGGGGCAGTACTTGACGGAGGTGTCGACCTGCTGACCGCAGCGGGAACAGAACATTCGCGCTCTCGATCCGGAAGGTAACGCCGTGAGCGAGGTGAACTTAGGCCCCGCCCGGAGGGGGTGTCAAGGCGCGCGCGCGCCGGTGATCTCGAAGGTCTGCTCTCGCCGCAGATGCTGGTGGGCCGCCACGTCCGTCAGATCGAGGCCGAGGACGTAGCGGCCGGGCGACAGGCCGGTCAGAACGATCTGCTGGCGCACGCGGGCCGTGCCGTCCGCGCCGGTCGCCGTGTTGTACTCGAGGTTCACGCCGCGGCCCCCGCCGAACAGCCGCTGGAAGAACGAGCGGCCGCCGGCCGACTGGACGCTCACCCGGGTCGCGACGGTGGCGCCCTCCGGCAGGCCATACAGCTCGTAGTACAGCTCCACCGTTCCGTCGCGCGGGTAGTGCGCCAGCGGATTGAGCGGGATGTCGCCCCCCTCGCGCCGCAGCACCAGGCCGCTGCCGAGCAGGCCCAGCACCAGGTCGCTCGCCGAGAACCCGCTGTCGGTGCGCGGCACCGCGACCGGCTCGGCGTGCACCAGGGCTCCCGCGTCGGCCTGCAGCTCCTCCACGACGAAATGGTAGTGGAACTCGCCGGCAGGGACGCGCACCGCCAGCTGCTCGGTGAGGAAGCTCCCCTCGGGCAGGTCGGTCGGGTTGCGGAAGACGCGGAGCGTGTCCAGGCCGGCCACCCGGCGGTACGCCGAGTCGTACACGATGAGCCGGAACTCGAACGGATACCCGACGCCGCCGGGCGCCGGGAACGAGCGCAGCGCCCGCGCCGGAAGCGCGAACACGACGTGCAGGACCGGGTGCCGCTCCGCGTCGCCGAGCACGAACGAGGACACCACGGGGGAGAGGTCGTGCGCGAAGCGGAGCGCGTACGAGTCGGTCGTGGTGCCGACCGCGATGGCCTGCCGGCCGCGCCGCCGCTCCTCGGCGAGCAGCGCGCCCCGTCCCGCGGTGCCCTGGTCCGCCAGCCGCTGGTAGATGTCCGAGATCGTGGCGCGCGAATTGAGCAGGCCGCCGAACAGCGCCGTCGGGACGTCCTGGCGGGACTGGAAGATCACCGCCGAGCTGAAGCCGTACGCGTCGAGCAGGCTCTCCACCAGCTTGTAGTCCTGCACGTGCCCGGCCGACACGAAGTGGAACACCAGGTCGGTCTCCGGCGGCGGCCGCCGGTACACCCAGGTCTCGTTGGGCTCCACGTACTGGTCCGAGTAGCGCGCGCGGCCGTCCGGCTCGCCGTGCCGCAGGTACACGATGCCGCGGTCGTCGAACTCCGCCTGCGCGCTGTCGTGGTACACGTCGGTGATGTCGTAATGCCGGTGGCGCGTGGTGAGGCGGAAGTTGGCCCGCGCGTACGCGTAGCGCCGGAACTGCTCCACCAGGCGCTCCCCCGGCCGCCGGGCGTCCTCGACGTCGCGCTCGCCCCAGAAGCGCCGCAGCCACCGGCCGACGGAGTCCGCCGGGAGCGCGTCGAAGGCGGCCAGCTCCTCGGGCGTGGCGATCCAGGTGAGGTCGCCGCGGAACGCGGCCCGCGCCGGCGGCGTGAGCGGCCGCCGCAGCGCCCCGAAGTACGCCGCCACGGCCGAGTCGGGCTGGGTGAGCAGGGCGAAGGTCCGGGCGACCTCGAGTCCGCCGAGGCCGGAGTCCCCGCCGGCGGCGAGGTAGCCCCGGAAGGCGACCAGCGCGGAGTCGTGCTGGTCCAGCTCGCGCTCGACCCGGCCCCGCGCCAGCAGCACCTCCGGCTCGCGTCCGGCCGCCGTCCCCGCGGCGAGCCGCAGGGCGCGCTGCGCGACGTCGAGACGCGGCGCGATCTTCTGCCGCAGCGCGGTGTTCGCGAGGTCCACCAGCGCCCGCGAGTACGCGGGGTCGGCCTGCGCCGCGCGGGCGAACGCCCGCGCGGCCTTGGAGAGCGCGTCGAGCCCGAGCGCCTGCCGCAGGTTCTCCAGGGCGATGGCGCGCGCCTCCCCGATCGCCATCTCCGACCGACCCAGCCAGTACCACGGCGCCGGCCAGTCCGGCCTCAGGTCCGAGGCCCACTCGAACTCCCCGGCCGCGTCGTCGTAGTGCTTGGTGGCCCTGGCGACCTCGCCGATGTGGAACGCCAGCAGCCCGAGCTCCAGGTGCACCATCGGGTCGTCGCGGTGCTCCTTCGCGTACGCGATGCGCGTCGCCTCCATCGCGAGCAGCGTCGTGGAGTCGGGGATCACGGCGAAGGCGGCGGCGAGGGAGTCGAGGCGTGCGCGGTCCTGGGGCTCCTGCGCCGCCAGGCGCACGGGCCCGGCGGATGCAGCGACCAGGACCGCGAGGCACAGCCGACGCGGCGCCGCGCTCATGACGGCGTCATACCCCACGCCGGCAGGCCTGGTTCGGCGCGCCGGCGCGTCACGGCCCGCCCTCAGCCAGCTCGCGGAAGAACGCCTGGAGGCCGAGTGCGATGCCGCGCGCGTACCCCTCCTGGAAGGCCGGCGTGCGCAGGGCGTTCTCCTGCTCCGGGACCATCAGGAACGCGCCCTCGGTGAGGATCGCCGGCATCCAGGTGGTGCGGACCAGCGCGAAGTTGCCGCGCGCGGCCCCCAGGTTGGCCAGCCCCAGCTCGCCCACCAGCGCGGTCTGGGTCAGGAACGCGAGCCTCGCCGAGCGCGGCTGGAAGTAGTAAGTGCTGGTGCCGCTGTTAACGAACGGGTTGACCCCGTCGGGGAACGCGTTGTTGTGGATGGAAACCAGCGCCTCGGCGGCGGAGCGCTCCGCCAGCGTGGTGCGCTCGTACAGGTCCAGGGCCGTGTCCGCGGTCCGCGTCAGCACGACCCGCGCGCCCTCGCGCTGCAGCAGGTCGCGGAGCGCGAGCGCCACCGCCAGGTTCGCGTCCGCCTCGCGCAGCCCCGTCGGTCCGGTCGCGCCCAACGGAGGGTGGCCGGGGTCCAGCGCGATGGTGCGGCCCGCCAGCGGCCGCACGCGGTTCACGGGCGGCGGGCGCCGGATGTCCAGCACCAGGTCGGCGCCCTCCCAGCGGGCGCGCCACCCGAACACGCGCGCGGCCAGCTCGAACGTCACCGTGCACTCGTCGGCGGCGGGCTGCGCCCAGGTCACCCGGCGCACCAGCGGGTCGGTGCCCCCGTACTGCACGAAGTCCAGGTCCGACTGCGCCCCGTACAGCCGCACCCGGACCGCGCGCTCGTCCTCGTCGACGCGGAACGGCACCCGCGCTTCCAGGTTGAGCCGCGCCTCGACCAGGGAGTCGCGCGGCGTGAGCCGCACCAGGCGCACCGCCGTCGCGGGGGGCGGCGTGCCGGCGGGGAGCACCGCCGCGACGTCGGCGAGGCTCACCCAGGCGAGCGATTCCCGCGACAGCCGCACGCGGACCTGGTCGCCGACCCGCCCGTCCACCGCCGCCGGCGTCCCCTCGGCGAAGAACCAGTCGAAGGTGCCGTGCGGCAGGGGGGAGCCCACGACGACGCCGCGCGTCCGGCCGGTCCGCGCGGTGTCGTCGTCGAGGACCACGACGGGCGGAGCGGCGGGATCCACCAGCGTCACGCGCACCGGGAGCGGGACGACGAGCGTATCGGGCCCGAGCGCGGCGATCACCGCCGCCCCCGGCGCCGATCCGGTATCGGGGGCGGCCGCGGGACCGGCGAGCCGGGGGAGCGGCGCGCCGAGCGGCACGGCGGGCATGCTGCCCGTGTAGCGCACCGTCGGCTGCATGGCCAGCCGCTCCGGCCGGCGCTCGAACGGGCCGTACCCGCCCGCCACCTCGGTGTCCGGCGCCAGCGGGAAGACCCGCCCGTCGGGCAGGCGGACGGCGACGGAGGCGCCCGGCGCGGCCCGCGCCACCACGCGGAGCGGCTCGTCGGCCACCGCCCACACGTCCCCCCGGGGCCTGAGCGTCAGGGTGTCGACCCACAGCGGCTGCGCGGGCGGGACGTACCTCGCCGGGAGCCGCACCCGCCAGTCGAGCGAGGCGCGCTCCTGGCCCTTCACCGCGACCAGGTGGAAGACGGCCACCGTGTCGTCGGGCAGCGGCAGCCAGGCGAGAAACGCGCCGTCCGGCGCCACGTTCACCGGGGTGCCGTCGATGGTGAGGCTGGCCTGTCCGCTCCCCGTCGCGCCGAACAGGAACGCGCTGTCGCGAGCGCCGAGCAGGGCGTCGGTCGGCGGATAGACGACGGTGAGCGCCAGCGGGCCGTCGACCGGCTCGATCGGGGGCAGCGCGGGCGGGCGCTGGGACGGAACCAGCTGCGCCGGGGCGCCGGCGATCCCGGCGGTCGCGTTGAGGATGAGGGCGAGGAGCAGGGGGGATCCGCGCGGGGGCATCGTTCGCGCAACGTACACCAACTCTCGGCGCAACGTCAATTTAGCTCTGTTGACCAGCCCCCGAATTTGCCCATATATTGGCGCTCGCTTCTCGCCGGATTCTTCGCCCCGGAGGCGGTCCGAAACGTGATCACCTGCGCGCACTGTGGCCGGAGCAACGATCCGGACTCGCGCTACTGCATGGACTGCGGGAAGCCTCTCTCCGCCTCGGCGATCGCGATGCCCGCGCCGGCGGCGGCCGGGGGCACGCCCGCCACCCGGGTGTACCCGCCGGCGACGGCCGGCACGCCGACGGGCGCCGCGTCGGGGCTCGTGTGCTCCTCGTGCCGGCACCCGGTCGACGCCTCGATGGCGTTCTGCGCGTCGTGCGGGGCCAAGCTGGCGCCGGAGGCGCCCAAGGCCGCCGCCGCGGAAGGGCTCAAGTGCCCCAACTGCGGCGCCCCCATCGCCAGCGCCGAATACAAGTTCTGCCCGATCTGCGCCACGCCGCTCGGCGCCGGCCCGCGGGCCTCGGGACCGCACGAGCCGACGAAGGTGTTCTCGCCGCAGCGGGCCTCGCGCCCGCCGGTCGAGCTGGTGCTCGCGGGGGAGGACGCCGCCAAGGGCACCCGCTACCCGCTGATCGGTGAAGAGACGACCATGGGGCGCAGCGGCGCCGACGTCGCCTTCCCCGACGACGTGTACCTGTCGCCGATGCACGCGCTGTTCATCTGGAAGGAAGGGCAGCTCCGCGTCAGGGATCTCGGCTCGCGCAACGGCACCTGGATCTTCCTCGAGGGCCCGCACCGGCTGGTGGACGGCGACCTGATCCTCATCGGCTCCCAGCTGCTGCGGTTCCGGCGGCTCGGCTATCCCGGGCCGTACGCGCCCGACGCCGACGCGACCCGGCGGATGGGCTCCCTGATTCCGAGCGCCGACATCGCGAGCCTGTCGCAGCTGCGGGTGGACGGCAGCGTGCGCGACGTGTTCCACCTCTCGCCGGGGCGGGACGTGAAGCTGGGCCGCGACGCGGGCGACTGGACGTTCCCGTACGATCCGTCGATGAGCTCGCAGCACGCCCAGATCCGTTCCGAGGACGCGGACTTCGTCCTGGCCGACGCGGGCAGCCGCAACGGCATCGCGGTGGCGACGCGCGGCGACGTGGCCCTGAAGAAGAGCTCGCGCATCCTGGTGGGGGACAAGCTGCTCGTGGTGGAGATGACGTGAAGACCTGCCCCGTGTGCGGCAAGGAGTACCCGGACACCTCGAAGTTCTGCCCGGTGGACGGCTCGACGCTGCGCGCCGCCAGCCCGACCGCCGACCTGGTGGGGCAGGTGGTCGCCGACCGCTACGCGATCATCAAGAAGCTCGGCGAGGGCGGCATGGGCGCGGTGTACCTCGGCGAGCACGTCAAGATGGGCCGCAAGAGCGCCATCAAGGTGATGAACCCCTCGATGGCGAGCGACCCGGACGCGATCAGCCGGTTCAACCGCGAGGCGTCGAACGCGAGCCGCATCTCGCATCCCAACGTCTGCCAGATCTACGACTTCGGCGAGACGCCCGACGGCATCATCTACCTGGCGATGGAGTTCATCCAGGGCGCGGCGCTCACCGACATCATCGAGCAGGAGGGGGCGCTGCCCCCGCTGCGCGCGGTGCGCATCCTCCGCCAGTCCGCCGACGCGCTGGCCGCCGCGCACGACCTCGGCATCGTGCACCGCGACCTCAAGCCCGACAACATCATGGTCGTGCAGGGTCGCGACGGCGCGGACGTGGTGAAGGTGGTGGACTTCGGCATCGCCAAGGCCGTGGCGGGCGACGAGGCCGGCCAGAAGGTCACCAAGACCGGGCTGGTGGTGGGCACGCCGGAATACATGAGCCCCGAGCAGCTGTCGGGCGACAAGCTCGACGGGCGCAGCGACATCTACTCGCTCGGCCTGGTCTTCTACCGGATGCTCACGGGCGTGCTGCCGTTCCAGGCGGACAGCGCGCAGGAGACGATGATCAAGCGGCTGACGGACGCGCCGATGCCGCTCGCGACCGCGCGCCCGGACATCGCCTTCCCGCCCGGGCTCCAGCCGGTGCTGGACAAGGCGCTGGCCCGCACGCCGTCCGAGCGCTACGCCGTGGCGACCGACTTCGCGCGCGACGCCGAGACGGCGGTGGGCGGCGCGGCGGTGCCGGGCACGCGGGTCGCCGAGCCGGTGACGACGGCCGCGACCCAGCTGATGGACGCGGAGCACGCGCTGAAGGCGCACCGGGCCAGGCCCGCGCCCCCGACGGCCACGCGGCCCGCCGTGCCGGCGAAGAAGTTCCCGCTGGTACCGGTCCTCGGCGGCGTGGCGGGCGTGGGCGCGATCGCGGTGGTGGCGGTGATGACGATGAACCGGACGCCGAAGTCGCCGGCCATCCAGGCGCCGGCCGACACGGGCAAGGCGGCCGCGCCCGCCCCGCCACCCGGCAACCCGCAGACGGCGGCGAATACGACGCCGGCGGGCGGACGCCCGGGCAGCACGGAGGCGCCCAAGCCAACCCAGACCGGCGGGAAGCAGCCAGTCCAGAGGCCGCAGCCGACGGCGGCGCAGACGCCGTCACCCGGTCCGTCCGGAGGATCCGTCGCGGACCAGGCAGACCGTGACCTGTTGGCGGCGCTGGACCGGCTGGAGAGGGACACGAGCGCCTATGCCGCCGACGCCCGCACCTTGGGTTTCCGCTACTGGAACATGACCCCCCAGCTTCCGGCCTTGACCCGCGCGAAGGCCGCGGAGGTGATCGCGCAGTCGTACGGCGTGCAGAACGACGGCACCAACTACAACGTCTGGCACGCGCGTGCGGCGGACCTCGACCCTCGCCTGAAGGGCCCATGAGCGACCGACCGGTACGCGTCCAGGTCTTCGGCCGGACCGACGTCGGGAAGGCCCGCGACCACAACGAGGACAGCTTCATCGTGGCGGACCTCACGACCCGCAAGGCCTCCCTGCAGCCCGACGTGCGGGAGCACGAGGTGGGCCGCCGCGGGACCCTGTTCATGGTGGCCGACGGGATGGGCGGCGCCGCCGCCGGCGAGGTCGCCAGCGAGATGGCGACGACGACCGTCTACAACCACATGGTCACGCAGTGGGGCGGCGACCAGGAGGTCACCGAGCAGCGGTTCGCGTACCGGCTCAAGGAGGCGGTGGAGATCGCCAACCAGCAGATCCACGAGTACGCGACGAACCATCTCGAGGTCCGCGGGATGGGCACGACCACCACGGCGGCCGGCGTGTTCCAGGGCTCGCTGTACCTGACACAGATCGGCGACAGCCGCGGCTACCTCATCCGCCAGGGGCGCATCGCCCAGATCACCAAGGACCAGTCGCTGATGCAGCGGCTGGTGGACGCCGGCGAGCTCACCGAGGAGGAGGCGGCGGTGAGCGAGCGGCGCAACATCATCCTCCAGGCGCTCGGCCCGGATCCGCACGTCAAGGTCGACCTCACGCGCCAGGAGCTCAGGTCGGGCGACCTGCTGGTGATGTGCTCCGACGGGCTCTCCGGACTGGTCAAGAAGGAGGAGATTCTCGGCATTGTGACGCAGGCTACGGACCTCGTGGCGGCGTGCAGGGAACTTATCGACCTGGCGAACGAGCGGGGCGGCCCGGACAACATCACGTGCATCGTGGCCAGGTTCGGCGGCGGTCTGCCGAACCCGGACGGCACGGAGCCGCTGGGCCATCAGGTCTACCCGCTGCTCGACACGGAATCCACCACCGAGCCGGTGCCGGTGTACAACCCGGAAGAAGGCGCCGGCCGCAAGACGGAGCCCACGACCCGGAAGACGGACCCCGGCCGAAAGAAATGGTGGCTGTTCTAGCCCCCGCTCGCGGGGAGGCGCGCGTCACGCATGAGATGTGAGCTGAGGGTCATGTCGGGCGGGCGCGCGGGCCACCGCGAGGTTTTCGACAAGGCGTACGTCACGCTGGGCCGCGACCCGCAGTCCGATCTCCCGCTCGATCCGAACCAGGACCTCGACGCCTCCACCCGGCACGCGGCCGTGCTGCGGAGCGGCGACCACTTCGTCGTGCGCGATCTGGGGAGCCGCAACGGCACCTTCGTGAACGGGCACCGGATCACCGCCGACCAGGAGCTCAGGGCGGGCGACCGGCTGCGGCTCGGCCCGCAGGGCCCGGAGGTGGAATTCCACCCGGTGGCCGACGGCGCCGAGCAGGTGGTGCCCGCGGTGCGCGCGCCGGCCCCGGCCGCCGCGGCGCCGAAGCCGACCGCGGGCGCCGCGCCGGCGGCGGCTCCGGTGCGGACGCCGCCCACGCCCTCCGCCACGTCGGTGCTCCGCGCCCAGGTGAACCAGCAGGCCGCGCGGTACCGGTGGGCCCTGGCGGTGCTCGCGATCGTGGTGGTCGCGGCGCTGGGCGTCGTGCTGTGGCAGGGTCACGTCGCCCAGCAGCAGTTCGCCTCCATCGGCAGCGTCGTCGACTCGCTGAGCCGCGAGGTGCGCACGCTGCGCGTGGCGCAGGCCCGCGCCGACTCGGAGGCGGCGGGCCTGCGGCAGCAGCTGGCCACGGAGCGCGATCCCGCGCGGCTGGCGTCGCTGCAGCAGCAGTACGCGGCGGTGGAGCAGCGGCGCCAGCGGATCACCGTGGCGCAGGGCGTGAACTGGGCGGCGATCAACCGGGCGAACGCGCGGGCCGTCGCGATGGTCTACGTCAAGTTCCCCGACGACTCGACCTACACGGGCACCGGGTTCGGGGTGTCGGCGGCCGGCCTGCTGCTCACCAACAAGCACGTCGTGATCGACCACGCGGGCCGGAGCCCGGTCCAGATCGCCGTGCAGTTCGCCGGCTCGCGCGAGGTGTGGCGCGCCGTGCTCGAGCGCGTCGCCGCGAACGCCGACGTCGCCACCATCCAGATCACCGACTCCGGCTCGTTCCCCGCCGTGCGCGGCCTCAGGTCCGACAGCGGCGCCGCGCCCAGCGTCGGCGACCCGATCGCGCTGCTAGGCTTCCCGCTCGGCCTGGACGCGCCGATGGCCGGCACCGCCGAGCACCCGATCGTCCTGCCGACGCTGGCGCCGGGCACCATCGGCAAGATCGTGCCCGACTCGCTGCTCCAGCTCGACGCGTACAGCGCGACGGGGGCGAGCGGGAGTCCCATCCTCGACCGCCAGGGCCAGGTCATCGGCATCGAGTTCGGCGGCCTCAAGGAGTCCGGCGGCCGGATCGTCCTCGGCCTCCCGATCCGGCGGGCCGCGTCGCTGCTGTCCTCCTCCACACGGGAGTAGTCCTCATGCGACTCCGCCGTGCGTGCGCGCTCGTCGGCGCGGTGACGGCCACCGTGTTCGCGGCATGCAAGGAGCCCGCGTTCGCGCCCCGCTGGGACGCGGACATGTACCTGCCGCTGAGCACCCACACCATCCATCTGACGCCCGCCGTCATCCCGGCCGGCCTGTCGGCGACCGACAGCTTCCCGGTGCAGCAGCAGGACGTGAGCGGCGTGCTCGGCGACGTGCTGAAGAACGTGACCGACCCGAGCCGCTGCACGTCGGCCACCAACCCGGCGCAGTCCTGCGACCTGGTGACGCTGACGGCGACCAAGTCGACGGCCGTGTCGGTGCAGGACACGCTCTACATCTCGGACTCCAGCGTCGCGAGCGCGCCGCGGCCCGGGATGGTGCCCTTCCCGATCAGCATGGCGGTCACCGACCAGACCAAGACGTTCACCGACACCCTGGCCAACACCACGGTGACGATGCTCAAGAACGCGGGGGAGAGCGGCCGGCCGCTGTACATCCTGCTCCGGGGGAGCGTGGCCAACCCGAGCGCCAGTCCGCTCACGGTGACCGTGGCCGACTCGATCCAGCTCTCACTGTCGGCGACCATCCGGGTCGCCGTCGTCCACAAGTAGGAGGACCGCCATGCAGCGCTTCTCGCTCGTCCTGGCCGGCCTCCTCGTGCCGGCGCTGATGCAGGCGCAGCTCGCCGACCCGTCCACCCGCTCGCTCGGCATGGGCGGGGCGTACACCTCCAGCGCCCGCGGCTACGAGGCCGTGGCGTGGAACCCCGCGATGCTGGCGGCCGTGGGTCACCCGGGCTTCAGCATCGACCTGCCGCACCTCGACCTCGAATTCGGGAGCAACGCGTACGGACTGTCCGACGTCCGCAAGTACGCCAACACCTACCTCACGGATGCCGACAAGCAGACGCTGCTGGACAAGATCAAGGACTCGACCCTGTCCATCCGCTCGCTGGTCGGCGTGGCGCCGTTCGGCTTCTCGGTCGGCCCGTTCGCCCTGCTGGTCAGCGCGGCCGGCCAGATGAACCTCGGCGTCGGCAAGGACGCGGTGCGGCTCGCGCTGTTCGGCAACGCCCCGCGCTCGGGCACCTCGTCCGTGTTCACCGCCAGGGGGTCGAACGGCCTGGCCTGGGCGGCGACCACCGTGGCGGGCAGCTTCGCCTGGCCGTTCCAGATCCCGCTCGGCCATCTCGCGGTGGGCGCGACCTACAAGTACGTCATCGGCAACTTCGTGGGGAGCGCGACCGACCTCGGCACCCAGGTGAGCTTCACCCCGCTGTTCTCGGCCACCGAGGCCGGGCAGGCGATCTACACCAACTACGACACCAACTGCGGCAACTTCAGCCCGTTCAAGAGCGGCATGTGCGGCGGGCGCGCGGGCAGCGGCTACGGCGTGGATCTCGGCGGCACCCTGCAGCTGGTGGGCCGGAGCATCACGCTCTCGGCGGTCCTGGTCAACGCGATCGGCAAGATGACCTGGGACCAGGACCGGCTGTACTACAGCCGCACCGTGCGGCAGAACACCCAGCTGCCCTCGGGCAGCGTGACCGACACGGTGCTGTCGCAGCTGACGCTCAAGACGTCCTCCGCGATCGGCGCCGACACCTCGGCGAGCAAGCTGCGCAGCGCGCTGCTGGCGAACGGCGACTTCGCGAAGCTGGCGCGGGCCGGCGTCGCCCTGCGCGACGGCAACCTCACCCTGGCGGCCGACGCGCAGGTCCGGCTGAAGCAGGGCCTCGACCAGCAGCCCAGCCAGCAGCTGGCGGCCGGCGCGGAGTACCGCGTGCTGGGCGTCCTGCCCCTGCGGGCCGGCCTGTCCTCGGACTTCGCCGGCGCCACGGCCCTCTCGGGCGGCATCGGGCTGCAGATCGTGGGGATCAACCTCGACCTGTCGGCGGCGGACATCTTCGGGTCGACGAGACCCGGCGTCCGGCTAGGAGTGGGATTGGGGCTGATCTTCTGATGAAGCGCGAGAGGTGAGGAGTGAGGGGTGAGACGTTCAGGTGAGACGTGAGAGGTCGAAAGGCGTGAGAGGGATGATCCTCTCACGCCTTTCGCTTCGCGGGACGGAAGCGCTCACCTCTCACGCTTCTCGCCTCTCACCTCTCACGTGAACGTCTCGCTTCTCACCCTCTCACGTCTCGCGGCCCGTCGCGCGATCCATCCCACGACCAGCGCCCCCGCCGCCCCCAGCGCCCACGGCGTCGAGCCGATCACCACACCCCCTATCGCCAGCATCGCGCCCAGCACCATCGCCAGCGTCGCCCCCGCCTCCGCGAAGTCCCGCCCCAGCGGCGACGGCGGTGCCACGCCCAGTCGCGCGCGCAGCGCGCGCCATCCCGGCCCGCCGGGGCGCGCCCGCGCGTAGAACGCCTCCAGCACCGCGGGCGGCTCAGGCGCCGTCAGCAGCATCACCGGCACCCACACGGCCACCGCCCCGAACGCCGTCACCGCGAGCTTGGCGCCGAAGCTCAGGTCGGCCAGCCCCGGCACGAAGGTGGCGAGCAGCGCGATGAGCGGGGCCACCAGCAGCGCGGCCCACTCCGCCCACGCGTTCACCCGCCACCAGAACCAGCGCAGCAGCAGCACCGTCCCCGAGCCGTTGCCGATCAGGATGATGAAGCGGAAGATCTTGCCCACGTCGCTCATCGCGAAGCTCGCGGCGGCCGAGAGCACGGTGATGCCCACGGTCGCGGCCCGCCCCACCAGCACCAGGCGCGCCTCGGACGACTGCCGCGCCACGAACCGCTGGTAGAGGTCGCGCACCACGTACGACGCGCCCCAGATCACCTGGGTGGACACCGAGGACATGAAGGCCGCGACCAGCGAGGCCAGCACCAGGCCCAGCACGCCCACCGGGAGGTAGTGCAGCATCATCAGCGGGTACGCCGTCTCCGGATCGCGCAGCCCCGGCATCACCACCAGCGCGGCGAGCGCCACCACGACCCAGGGCCACGTCCGCACCACGTACTGGATCAGGTTGAACAGACCCGCCGCCCGCTCGGCCGACCGCTCGTCCCGGACCGACGAGAGCCGCTGCACGAACAGCCCGCCGCCGTCCGCGCCGCGGTACGCCCACCACTGGATCCCGATGTAGGCGAGGAAGGTGCCGAACGGCAGCGCCGCGTCGCCGGGCCGCGGCACCAGCCGCAGCGCCCCCGCGTGCCCCGCCTGGACCAGCCGCTCGCGCAGCGCGCCCAGGCCGCCGATGTCGGCGAGCGCGAAGCCGGCGACCAGCACCGCGCCCAGGAGGGCGAGGCCGAGCTGGAGGAAGTCGGTCGTCACCACGCCCCACAGCCCCGCCGCCGCCACGTAGACCAGGGTCACGACCACGATGGCCACCACCGCCCAGAGCTGCGGGTCGCCGGGCAGCGGCAGCGCGTTGAGCACGCCGAGCGCGACGATGACCTTCCGCATCGCCAGCATCGCGTAGCCGATGCCCAGGCAGTTGATGGGGATCGCGAACAGCAGGGCGCGGGTGCCGCGCAGGATCGCCGCCGGCCGGCCGCCGTAGCGCAGCTCGATCAGCTCCGCGTCGGTCATGATCGTGGCCCGGCGCCACAGCCGCGCGAGCACCACGGCCATCAGGACGTGGGTGAAGGCGAAGCTCCACCACTCCCAGTTGCCGGCGACGCCGCGGCGCGCCACGACGCCCGTCACGTAGAGCGGCGTGTCCACGCTGAACGTCGTGGCCGCCATCGAGGCGCCGGCGAGCCACCACGGCACCGCCCGGCCGCCCACGAAGAACTCCGCGAGGCTCCGGGAGCCGCGCCGCGCCAGCCACATCCCGAGCGCGAGCGTGCCACCGAGGTAGGCGGCGACGACGATCCAGTCGAGCGCGCGCACTACGGGGCCAGCACGCGCTCCGCCGCCGCCCGCTGCATCACGACGTCGCCGGACCAGGCGCACCACACGGGACCCTGTCCCGGTAGCCCGGCCGCGAGGCGCGGATGCGCGCACAGCACGACGGTGGCGGGGGCCGCGAGCGCGAGCGCCAGGCTGCGCCGGCTCTCCGGCGACAGCGCGGCGCGGCCCTTGCCGCCCTTCACGTCGGAGAACACCACCACGACCCGCTCGCCGCCCGGCGCCACGCGCACGCCGCGCGCGGCCAGCGTGTCGGCGAACGCGCCGCGCGGGGGCACCGGATAGGCGCCCCCCGCGTCGTCGTCGACGAGCACGAGTTCGGCGGCGCCGCGCACCGTCCGGGCCTCGCCCCGCACCAGCCGCACCGCCGCTCGCGCCAGGGTGTCCGCGCGCTCGCCGTGACGCGCGAGATCGGCGTCGGCCAGCGGACGGGGCGGCGCCGCGCGCCCGCACGCCGCCAGACGCCTCTCCCGCGAGGCCTCGAGGCGCCGCGCGTCGAGCGCGCCCGAGGCGGCCGCCGCCTCGAGCGCCGCCACCACGCCCGCCACGTCCTTGGGGTACAGCAGCAGGTCGCAGCCGGCGGCGAGCGCGCGCACCGCGCCCTCGCGCTCGCCCGCGCCCCGCAGCGCGCCCTCCATGACGAGCGCGTCGGTGACGACCAGCCCGCCGAACCCCAGCTCGCGCCGCAGCAGCCCGTCGAGCACCGCCCGCGAGTGGGTGGCCGCGACGCCGTCGGGGTCGAGCGCCGGGTAGGCGACGTGGGCCGTCATCACGCCGGCGACGCCCGCGCCGATCGCCCGGCGGAACGGCAGCAGGTCCGCCTCGAGCGCGGCGCGCGGCGCCGTCACCACGGGCAGCTCGGCGTGGGAGTCGGCGGTGGTGCGCCCGTGGCCGGGGAAGTGCTTCGCGCAGGCCAGCACGCCCGACGCCTGGCAACCGGCGATCCACGCGGCCGCCGCCCGGCCCGCCGCCTCCGGCTCCTGGCCGAGGGCGCGCGTCTGGACGATGGGATTGGAGGGCTCGAGGTCGAGATCGGCCACCGGCGCGAACGCCCAGGTGACGCCGACGTCCAGCGACTCGCGCGCGGTGATGCGCGCGGCCTCGCCGGTCGCGTCCCCGCCGAGCGACGCCACCGCCATCGCCGGCGGCAGCGCGGTGAGGCCGGCGATCTGCTGGCCCGCGCCGCGCTCGAAGTCCGACGCGACGAGCAGCGGATGCCGGGAGGCCGCCGCGAGGTCGCGCGTCAGGGCGCGGACCGCGCCCCGCTCTCCGCCGAAGACGATGAACCCGCCGACGCCGAGCTCGAGCGCCCGCTCGACGCCCGGCATCGCGGTGGCGAATCCGCGCTCCGGGTCCCAGCGGATGGCCGGCAGGACCAGGGCGGCGAGGGGCTTCACGCCGGCGTGATGCAGCCGAGGATCCGCGGGCCGCGGGCTCCGGTGGCCGCGGGCTCGTTGCCCGTGCGGCCGGTGCGCGCGAGATGCCCGAGGAAGGCGAAGGCGGCCGCCTCCTTCGCGTCGCCGTCGAAGAACAGCTCGTCGAACGCGCGGTGCTCGGGACCGCGCCATGCCTCGACGACCGCCGCCACCAGCGCGGGGTTGCGGGCCCCGCCGCCCGAGCGCACGACGTCGAGGGGCCGGAGCGCCGGCGGGATGAAGCGCCGCGCCGCCGCGCCGATGGCGCGGGCCGTCAGCGCCACCGCCGTGGCGACCGTGTCGGCGGGCGAGGCCGCCCGCTCGCGGCACTGCGAGATGAGCCGGTGGGCGTAGGCCACGCCGAACACCTCGCGGCCGGTCGAGCGCGGCGGCGCCTCCGCGAAGAACGGGTGCGCCAGGCCGGCTTCGACCACCTCCGCCACCGCGCCGCCGGTGCGCGCGATCGCGCCGTCCTCGTCGAAGCGGCGGCCGGGATACAGCCGGCGCACGCACTCGTCGATCACCATCACGCCCGGGCCGGTGTCCAGCGCGAGGACCGGCGCGTCCGCCCCCCGCGCCGGCACCACGGTGAAGTTGGCGATCCCGCCCAGGTTGAGCAGCGCGCGCGGCCCGTCGGGGCGGGCGAACAGCAGGCGGTCGGCGCGCGGCACGAGCGGGGCGCCGTGGCCGCCGGCCGCGACGTCGCGCGAGCGGAAGTCGGAGACCACCGGCACGCCCAGTCGCTCGGCGACGACGGCCGCGTTGCCGAGCTGCAGGCTGGCCCGCTGCGGCTCGTGCCACACGGTCTGCCCGTGCGAGGCCACGAACCCGACGGCGGCGGGCGCGACGCGCCCCCGCGCCAGGACCGCGAGCGCGGCGTCGGCGAACCACTGTCCCAGGTCGGCGTCGAGCAGCGCCAGCTCGCGGGCGCTCCCGCCGGTGATGGTGTTGCCGATGCGGTCGCGCTGCGCGTCGCTGAAGGGGGTGGTGAGGAACGCGACCAGCTCGAGTGCGTACGCGCCCGGCGCCGGCTCGGCGATGCGCACCAGCGCCGCGCTCACGCCGTCGAGCGACGTCCCGGACATCAGGCCCACCGCGAGCACGGCGTCAGCCACGGCCGGCGCTCCCGCCCACCGGGGGCGGCGCCTCGCCCACCGCGCGCCGCACGTAGCCGCCGGCCTCCGCCAGGAGCCGCTCGGCCGCCGCACGGTCCACGCCGCGCTTCAGCATCACGATGGCCGTCTTGACGTGCAGGCCGGCTCCCGCCAGAGTGCGCTGCGCCGCCGCCCGGTCGACGCCGCACACCTCCATGACGATCCGCTCGCCGCGGTCCTTCAGCTTGTCGGACAGCGCGACCATGTCCACCATCAGGTTGCCGTAGGCGCGGCCCATGCGGATCATCGCGCCGGTCGTCACGGTGTTCAGCACCAGCTTGGTCGCGGTGCCCGCCTTCATGCGGGTCGAGCCGGTGAGCGCCTCCGGGCCGACCTTCGGCAGGATGGCGAGGTCCACGTTCGCCAGCAGCTCCTTCGGGGGATCGGTGCACGACAGGAGGATCGTCTGCGCGCCGCGGGCCGCCGCGCGCGCCAGCGCGCCGCGCACGTACGGCGTCGTGCCGCTCGCCGCGATGCCGAACACCACGTCGGCGGCGCCCACCGCCCGGGCGTCCATCGCGTCGGCGCCGGCGTCGAGATCGTCCTCGGCGCCCTCCGATCCCCGCACCAGCGCCGCCGCGCCGCCCGCGATCACGCCCTGCACCATCTCGGGCGGGGTGCCGAAGGTCGGCGGACACTCGGACGCGTCGAGCACGCCCAGGCGGCCGCTGGTCCCCGCGCCGACGTAGACGAGCTTCCCGCCGGCGCGGAAGGCGCGCTCGACCATTTCGATCGCCCGGGCCACGCCGTCGCGCACCGCCCACACCGCCTCCGGCACGAGCCGGTCCTGGCGGTTCAGCAGCTCGACGATGCGCGCCGCGTCGGCGACGTCGATGTCGACGGTGTCGGGGTTCCGTTGCTCGGTGAGCCGGGAGTCGTGCGAGGCGGAGGACGACGTCATGTCGGGCGGGAATCTACGCGGCGCCCGGTGCCGGTCAACGCGTGCGGCGGGTCAGTCGCCGGTCCCGGGCGGCGGCGCCGCGCCCGCCGACGGGGCGAAGCGCGGCAGATGGACCGTGAACGTCGTGCCGCGGCCGATCTCGCTCTCGACCCAGATGTACCCGCCGCTCTGCTTCACGATGCCGTACACCGTGGCCAGGCCCAGCCCCGTGCCGCGGCCCTGCTCCTTGGTGGTGAAGAACGGCTCGAACAGCCGCGCCCGGGTCTCGGCGTCCATGCCCTGGCCGGTGTCCCGCATCCGCAGCATCACGTAGCGGCCCGGCTCGACCGCCGCCCGCCCGTGCGACCGCACCTCGTCGGCGTCCGCGCCGCCGGTCTCGATCCACAGCGTCCCGCCCTCGGGCATGGCGTCCCGGGCGTTGACCGCCAGGTTCACCACCACCTGCTCGAGCTGGCTCGGGTCGGCGCGCACCAGGCCGATGTCCGGGGCGAGGCTGGTCCTGAGCGCCACGTCCTCGCCGATCAGCCGCCGCAGCAGCTTTTCCATCTCGCGCACGATGGCGTTGAGGTCCAGGAGCCGCGGCTGCAGCACCTGCCGGCGACTGAACGCCAGCAGCTGGCGGGTGAGGTCCGCGGCCTTGAGCGCCGCCCGCCGCACCTCCTCGGCGTCCTCGCGCGCCGGATGCTCCGGACCGAGCGAGACGAGCAGGAAGTCCACGTAGCTCAGGATCGCCGTCAGCAGGTTGTTGAAGTCGTGGGCGATGCCGCCCGCCAGCCGGCCGACCGCCTCCATCTTCTGGACCTGGCGCAGCTGGGTTTCGAGGGCCACCCGCGCGGAGACGTCGGCCGCCACCCCGATCACCGACGCGACGGCGCCGTGCTCGTCCCGCACCGGCGAGTACCACACGTCGAAGTGCGCCTGGCCGATCACCGTGGCCGTGCTGAACGCCTCGCCGGAGAGCGCCCGGCGCGCGTCGGCGAGGATCTCCGGATACTCCCGGTAGACCTCGAACACCGACCGGCCCACCACTTCGCCGGGCTTGAGCCCGAGCGGCTCGAGCCCCTTCCCCTCCGACAGCACGAACGTGCCCTGCGGATCCCACGCGAACAGCACGATGGGCACGCTGTTGATCACGGCGCGGAAGATGCGCTCGCTGCTCCGCAGCGCCTCCTCGGCGCGCTTGCGCAGCGTGATATCGCGGATCGCCACCATCCGGATCGGCCTGCCGCGGTACTGCGCCATCCGCGCCGACAGTTCGCCGGTGAACACCGAGCCGTCCTTGCGCAGGCCCTCGGCCTCGTACGGCGTCACCCGCCCGTCCCGGATCGCGTCCAGGACCCGCCGCTGGCCCTCGGGCGTGCCGAAGTCGAGGATCGACCGGCCGACCACCTCGCGCGGATCGTCGTACCCGAACAGCCGCACGAACGCGTCGTTGACCTCGACGATGCGGCCGTTCTCGTGCAGCAGGATGGCCTCGGTGGTCGCGCTCTCCAGCGCACGGAGCCGTGACTCGCTGTCGCGCAGCGCGTCGGCGGCGCGCTTGCGCTCGATGGCCATCGCGACCTGGGTCGAGACGAAGCGGAGGACGCTCAGCTCCGTCTCGCCGAGCCGGAGCCCCTCGCTGTAGGTCTGCGCCGCCAGGACGCCGATCGTCTTCCCGCCGGTCACCAGCGGCACGCCCAGCCAGTCGATCGACGGCGCCCCGATCAGCTCCACCTCGCCCTGCCGCTCGAGCCGGGCCTGGACCTCCGGCGTCACCAGGATGCCGCGGCCGGTCCGCAGCACGTACTCCGTGAGCCCCTTCCCCGGCCGCTTGGGACGCGGGTACTCCCGGTCCACCTCGTCGACGTAGTAGGGGAAGCTCACCAGGTCGCGCTCGGCGTCGTACAGTGCGATGTAGAAATTGCCCGCCGGCATCAGCTCGCCCACGATCCGGTGGATCGCCCCGAACAGCTCCGGGAGGCCGGGCACGGTGAGCGCCGCCTCGGAGATGCGCTGGGTCGCCTTCTGCAGCGTCTCCGCCCAGCGGCGCTCGGTGATGTCCGTCGCGGTGAGCAGCACCGCGCCGACCTTGCCCTGCCGCACGACGGGCAGCGCCCGCGCTTCGTAGAGCGTCGCGCCGCCCGCCGGGCCGCCGGCGGGGAACTCGCGGATCGCGGGCGTCGCCGTGCGGAACACGCGGTCGAGCACCGCTTCCGCGGCGGCGCGGTGGGCCGGGGCCAGCAGCTCGAACACGCTGGCGCCGACGACGTCGCGACGGCCGAGGTGCGGGGGCACACGATTGACGTACGACACGCGCCGGTCCCGGTCCACGATCAGCACCAGGTCCGGCGAGTTCTCGAACAGCGACTGCCACAGCTCCGGTGCCTGGCGGAGCGGCTCGAGCGCCGAGCCGGGGTCGGGCCCCGCCTTCCGGGCGCGCTTCGAGCCGCGGGCGACCCGCTTCTTGCCGGTCGGCACTAGCGCGGACGGTCCATCGCCGGGGAGGATGTCATCGGCGCGTCGTAAGGTTACGCCCGACGAAAGGACGCCGCCAGAGCCTCCGGCGCCGCGTCACCGCCGCTCCGCCCGCACGATCGCCGTCGCGTGCGGCGCGAGCACCAGGGCGCCGGAGAGCGGCGCGCCCGGCCGCTCGTCGCCGTCGCTCAGGCTCATCGCCACCCGGACGCCGCGCCGCCACCGCAGCGCCGCCCGCTGCTCGGAGGCCGTCGGATTCGCCAGCGAGACCATCCACGACCGGCCGTCGGCGCCCGGCCGCAGCGCTGTCACCAGGACGGCCGCGGGCGAGACCACCAGCAGCGGCTCGGCCGGCGGCCGCGGCCCGGCCGCCGCGGCCACGAGCAGCGGCTCGCGCGCCTCGGCGCCCGCGCGGGCCGCCGCCGCGGGCTCGAACCCCGCGTGCGGGAGGATCGAGTAGCGGAACGTCACCGGCCCTTCCTGGTCCGCCTTGTAGTTGGTGTGCCAGTAGTTGTTCATCACGTACGAGTAGAAGGTCGGCGATCGCGGCGCGGCACGCATCCACGGCGCTTCCGCGTTGAGGCCGCCGATCTCCACCATCGGCGCATCCGGCGTCGTCACCGTCGCGCCGAGGCTGTCGCCGGACACGTCCACCCAGCTCTGGGCCTCGACGAAGTTCCTCGCCGAGCCCCGCAGCTGGTCGGAGTCCGGCCGCACCACGGCGGACGCGACGTCGAACCGCACCCGGCCGTCCCTGACCCGGAGCGGGAAGGCGAGGTGCACGCCCTCGGGCGTGCGCACCGCGGCCTTGTCGATCGTCACGTCGATGTCCACGCGCGGGAGCCCGCTCACCACCCGCACCTCGCGCCGGAGCGCGCGCGCGCCGGGCGCGCCGGCGTCGGAGACCAGCGCCGCGACCAGCGGGCCGTGCTCCGTCGTCCGCCAGCGCACCGCGCCCGGGTACGCGGCGGCGCCCGAGTCGCGCCCGGCCACGTACCGGTAGTCCGCCAGCAGCGGGCGACGCGACGGGTCCACCAGGTCGGCGTCGCGCGGGTTCCACAGCAGGCCTGCCACCGCGCCGCTCACGCTGTCGAGCGCCGCCGCCACCAGCCGGTTGCGCACGGTCACGCCCTCCGCCCGCGCGTCGCCGCCGGCCGCGGCGCGGCCGGCGCGCACCAGGTAGCGGCGCGCCGTGAACGGCGGCACGCTCACCAGCACCGCCAGCTCGCCGCCCGCGAGCCGCTGCGACGGCACGGCGCGGCCGTCGGGCCCCACCACCCGGTCGCCCGCCCGGCTCAGCTCCGCCGGCACCCGCACCAGGTCCGTGCGCGCCCACGACGAGGTGTTGAACACGTCGAAGGCGCCCGGAACCGCGGCGCCCCGCGTGGCCAGCGCGGCGGCGGCCAGCGCGCGCGACAGGGTGTCGGCGCCGAGCGCGAACGCCTGCTTGTACCGCCACTGGGCCACGACGTCGGGCGCGTCCGGCGTCTCGATGCTCGCCGCCGCACCCCACGTGTGCTCGTCCCACAGCACCACGTCGCGCCACGCCGCGTAGTCGTCGGCCGCGGGGAACACCGCCGGGGCGAGCATCGCCCACAGCGCGCCGGCCTGCACCAGCCGGCTCGAGGCGGCGCGGGCGACGGCGGTCTCGCGCGCCGTCGACGCGGCTCCGTCCTCCCAGTAGCCCGTGAAGTCGCCCGCCACCGCCGGGATCCGGCCGGCGGCGCTCGATTCGAGCGCCTGGAACAGCTGCGCGTGGGTCGCGATCACCAGGCGCGGCGACGCGTAGCGCCCGTTCCACTCCCGCACGTAGTCGGGCAGGTCGGGGTCCGTGGGCCCGTTGTCGCCGTCCACCGTGTACGGCAGCTGCACGGGCAGGTACGGGTACCCGGCGTCGTCGAGGCGCTGCATCAGCGAGAACAGCCGCTGCTCCCCGAACACGCAGATGCGCGCCTCGTGGAACAGCGAGTAGCTCGCGCCCGCCACCCAGGTCAGGACCGAGTCGCGACCCGACTGCGACACCCAGTAGAAGGGCCGGTCGCCCCAGTCCTGCAGCACGAAGCCGATGCGGTCGCCGTTGTTCGGCGCGATGGCGAAACGGTGGATCCCGCTCTGCGCCAGCGCCGTCACGACCCCCCACGACTGGCCGGGGATGTCGGAGATCAGCGCCGTGGTGATCGGCAGGCTGTCCTCGCGCCTGAGGCGCCGCGCGTAGTCGAGGAAGTGCGTCATCTCCGGCGCCGTGGCGAGACCGGAGAGCGTGCCGGCCTCGAACGCGTTGAGCCCGATGCTCCCCTCGCGCACCGCCGCGAACAGCCTCGCCCGGTCCGCCGGCGCCGCCTGCGCGAGCCAGCTCTCCACCGGCCAGAGCACCTCGACGTTCCAGCGGAACCGGGCCTCGCTCGGGTAGTCGCGGGTGCGCTCGACCAGCCGCAGGGCGTCCTCGATGTTCTGCCACTGCTTCGCGCGCACCCGGTCCTGCGGGTCGGAGTAGCCGATGTCGTTGTGCGAGTACGGTAGCAGGTAGACGTCGCGCTGCGGCACGCGGCGCAGCGCCACGGCGGTGTCGAGCGCCGTCGTCCCGTCGAGGCGCACGACGACCCGCACCGAGCCGCCGCGCGGAGCGGCGGGCGCGACCGCGCGCACCACGTTGCCGCCGTACCCGAGGGTGGCGCCGACCGTCGGCCGGTCGCCCACCGTGACGGTCGCCCGGTGGTAGTTGGCCAGGTTGTCGAGGATCACCCGCAGCTCGGCGGCGGTCGTGTCGCCGTCCCGCACCAGCACCGGATCCTGCGCCACCCGCGGATGGGTGGCGAGGCGGTGACGGAAGGTCATGTACCAGTCGTTGCTCTCCGCGTCGGCCCCGGTCACGGCGAGCTCCAGCGGCCGGCCGGACGCGACCTGGGAGCGCGGCAGCCGCAGCGTCATGTAGCCGAACACGTCCTGGAACTGGTCCACCAGCGTGGTGCGGAACGCCAGGCGCCCGCCCGCCGAGTCGCTCACGGACCAGTCGCGGACCGTGGAGTCGCGGATGCTGCTGAAGGTGAACCGGTGCCGCCCGCCCACGGCGAAGTCGAACGCGTGCAGGCCCTTGCTGCCGGCCAGACCGGCGATCCACACGAAGGTCACCGTGTCGTTTCCGGGCGCCGCGGGGACGGTGTCCGTCAGCCAGGTCACCGAGCGCACGTCGCGGCGGGCGCGCGCGAGCAGGGCCGTCTGGGCCTCCGGGTGCGGCGAGTGGTACGCGATGGTGGCGCCCGCGACGTCGGCCAGGTAGCCGCTCAGGACCGTCGCAGCGGGCGCGGCCGGCCCCGCCGCGGCGGCGGGCGGCGCCGCGGCCTCGGGCGGCCGCCGATCGGCGCGGGTGGCGGAGAACTCCACGTAGCCCCAGCGCTCCGGCTGGTGCATGTCGATCATCCCCTGCGGCGACCAGGCCCAGTTGTCCTCCCTGAGACCCGGGATCTTCCGGTACGCGCCGCCGGCGGCCTCGGTCAGCCACTCCACGCGCGAGTAGTTGATGCGCCACCGCTGGCCGGCGCGCGGCGCCTCGGTCGTGTGGCTGGCGCGCTGCAGCGACCGCCACGGGATCGCGAGCGTCACGGTCCACCCCGAGTCGGCGTCGCCGGGACGGTTCAGCGTCCCCAGCACCTTCACCCCGGTGCGCAGGCCCTCGATGTTCCACGCGTCGTCGGCGTGTCCGCCCTCGCGGTAGGGCCTGTCGAGGAACAGGTCCCACACGGTGTTGAGGGCGTTGATCTCCAGCTCGGCGTAGTCCTTCGCGTCGCCGTCGGGATCGATGAACATCTCGAAGTCGTTGTCGCGGAAGATGACGGCGTCCCGCTGGGTGATCGTGCCCCACACGTCGGGCTCCTGCAGCTCGGCGCCCACGTACAGGTACCGGTCGTCCCACAGCATCTTCATGCGGGTGGCGAAGCGGGGGGCGGGCCGGGCGTCGCCCTCGATGTCGACGAACGGGGCCGACCACGGCGCGGCGCGCCACACCGGGTCGTCCAGCGATCCGTCCACGCGCGGGGCGCCGCCGGCGCGGTAGCAGACGTAGCTGCGCGGCACGCCCTGGGCGGCCGCCGGGCGGGCCGCCAGCGCGGCGGCCGCCACCAGCGGCAGCGCGAGCGGACGCAGGACGAAGCGGATGCGGGTCATCGCGGATCCTCCGGTGCCGACGCCGATCGCCGGCCCACGCAGGAAAGCTGGCGCCGTCACGGCGCCGCGGCTAGCGTTCGTGCCATGCCACGAAACGCGGCACTGCTGCTGGCTTTGCTGGCCGCCGGATGCGGGGCGCCCGGCCCCGGCTTCCGGAACGCCTCGCACGAGTCGTTCCCGGACGGGTGGCGGTACCAGGCGCCGCCGGCGCCGGTCGCCGGCCGCTACGCGATGGTGGTCTCGGACCATCCCGCCGCCAGCGAGGTGGGCGTCGAGGTGCTGCGCCGCGGCGGCAACGCGATCGACGCCGCGGTCGCCGTCGCCTTCGCGCTCGCCGTGGTGCATCCGCGCGCGGGCAACATCGGCGGCGGCGGGTTCCTGGTCTACCGCGCGGCCGACGGCCGCGCCTACGCGCTCGACTTCCGCGAGACCGCTCCGGCGGCGGCCACCGCCCGCATGTACCTCGGCGCGGCGGGGCGGCCGGCCGGCGGCAGCGTCACGGGGGCCCGGGCGGCGGGCGTGCCGGGCAGCGTGGCCGGCCTCGCCGAGATGCACCGCCGCTTCGGACGACTGCCGTGGAGCGACCTGGTGGCCCCGGCGATCGGGCTCGCCCGGGACGGCGTCGTGCTGGACGCGCACCGGGCGCTCTCCTACAACGACACCGTGGTGCGGCGGCTGCGGCTGTTCCCGTCGTCCGTCGCCGCCCTGATGCCCGGCGGACGGCGGCCGCGGGCCGGCGACACGCTGCGGCAGCCGGACCTCGCGCGAACGCTCGCGGCCATCGCCGACTCGGGCCCCGACGTGTTCTACCGCGGGCACGTCGCCGAGCAGATCGTGGCGGAGATGCGGCGCAGCGGGGGGATCATCACGCTCGCCGACCTGCGCGGGTACGCCGCCCGGTGGCGCGCGCCCCTCGAGACGACCTACCGGGGCTGGCGCGTGATCGGGATGCCGCCACCCTCGAGCGGCGGGGTGACGCTGGCCGAGATCCTCAACATCCTCGAGGCCTCGGGGCCCCTGCCCCACTACGGATCCGCCGCGCTGATGCACCTCGAGATCGAGGCGATGCGGCGGGCGTTCGCCGACCGCAACACGGCGCTGGGCGATCCCGACTACGTGGCCATGCCGGTCGCGCGGCTCACCAGCAAGCCGTACGCGGCCGCGCTGGCCCGCGGCGTGGAGGACAACCGCGCCACGCCGACGGGCGAGGTGCCCGCCGTGGACGAGGGCCAGCACACCACCCACTTCTCCGTCGTGGACCCGGAGGGGAGCGCGGCCGCCGTCACCACCACGCTGAACGACGACTTCGGCTCGGCCCTCGTGGTGGGCGGCGCCGGCTTCCTCCTCAACGACGAGATGGACGACTTCACCACCAAGCCCGGCGCTCCCAACCTGTACGGGCTGGTGCAGGGCGAGGCCAACGCGATCGCGCCCGGCAAGCGGATGCTCTCGGCCATGGCGCCGACGATCGTGCTGGATCCGGACGGGCGTCTCGCGCTCGTCACGGGCTCCCCCGGCGGGCCGCGGATCATCACCGCCGTCGCCCAGGTCGTGTCCAACCTGATCGACCACGGCATGACGCTGGGCCAGGCGATCGCCGCGCCGCGGATCCACCACCAGGCGCTGCCGGACTCCGTGTACTGGGAGCGCGGCGGGCTGACGCCGGACCAGCGTCGCGTCCTCGTCGCCATGGGCTACCGGTTCCGCGCCCGTCCGCTGTTCATCGGCGACGTCAACACCGTTCTGGTCACCCCGCAGGGCCTCGAGGGCCTGGCGGACCCGCGCCGCGGCGGCGGTGCGGCGGGGTGGTAGGACGCGTCACCACTGCTCGAGGCACTCCATGACACGCCGCATCGCTCTCGCCGTTCTCGCGCTCGCCGCCGCAGCCCACGCGGGCCGCGCCCAGCAGCGCCATCCCATGACCGTCCGCGAGTTCCTGAGCATCGCGCGCCCCGGTGAGCCCGCGGTCTCGCCCGACGGGCGGTGGGTGGCCTACAACGTCACCGAGCCGGACCTCGCTGCGTACCGCAGGCGGACCGACCTGTGGCTGGTGAGCGCCGCGGGCGGCGAGGCGCGGCGCATCTCGACCGATTCCCTGGGCGGCCGCAGCGCGCGGTGGTCGCCGGACGGCACCGCGATCGCGTACGTCACCACGCGCGGCGGCACGCCGCAGGTGTGGATCTACGAGCCGGCCACCGGCGCGCGGCGCCAGCTGACGAGCCTGTCGACGGGGGCCGACGGCCCGGTGTGGGCGCCGGCCGGCGGGATGCTCGCGTTCGTCTCGCAGGTGTACCCGGACTGCGCCGACGACGCGTGCAACCAGCGGCGCGCCGCCGACGAGGAGCGCGCGCCGAGCCGGGCGCGGATCTACGATCAGCTGCTGTACCGCCACTGGAGCTCCTGGAGCGACGGCACCCGCAGCCACCTGTTCGTCGTGCCCGCCGCGGGCGGGACGCCGCGCGACCTGCTCGCGGGGAAGGACTACGACACGCCGGTGCCGCCGTTCGGCGGGTCGGCCGACTACGCGTGGAGCGCCGACGGGAAGCAGCTCGCGTTCACGACCAAGGTCGGGCGTGACCAGGCGTGGACCACCAACTCCGACATCTACGCCGTGAGCGTCACGGGCGCCGAGCCGGTCGACCTGACCGCCGACATGCCGGGCGCGGAGTCGGCGCCGGCGTACTCGCCGGACGGGCGCTGGCTCGCGTTCCTCTCCCAGGCCACGGCGGGCTACGAGTCGGACCGTTTCCGGCTGATGGTGAAGGACCTGGCGAGCGGCGCGGTGCGGGAGCTGCCCAGGGCGTTCGACCGCTGGGTCGGCGAGTACGCCTGGGAGCCCGGCTCCCAGGGCCTGATCGTCATCGCCGAGGACCGCCAGGTCAACCGCATCTTCCACGTCACCCTCGGCGGAGAGGTGCACCACATCCATCCGGGCGGCGACGCCTCGCAGCTCTCGCTCGGCGGCGACGGCGGGCACGACGTGATGGCGTACGTGAGCGACGGGATGGACAAGCCGCCGCAGGTCTTCGTGTGGCGCGTCAGCCACGACCATCCCACGGCTCCCGTTCAGGTGACGCATCTCAACGCCGCGCTGCTCGCGACGCTCGACCTGCCGCCCGCCGAGGAGATCGGGTGGCTGGGAGCCGGCGGCGACAGCGTGTTCGGCTGGCTCCTCAAGCCCCCCGGCTTCGACCCGGCCCGCCGCTACCCGCTGCTGGTGCTGGTGCACGGCGGCCCGCAGGGGGCGTGGACCGACGACTTCCATCCGCGCTGGAACCCGGCGCTGTTCGCCGCGCCCGGCTACGTGACGTTCATGCCCAACCCGCGCGGCTCCACCGGCTTCGGCCAGCGGTTCATCGACCAGATCGCGCGCGACTGGGGCGGCAAGGCCTTCGAGGACATCATGCGCGGCGTGGACGTGGTGGCCGCCCTGCCCTACGTCGACTCCACGCGGATGGGCGCCGCCGGTGGCTCCTTCGGCGGCCACATGGTGAACTGGATCAACGGCCACACCACCCGCTTCAAGGTGCTGGTCGCGCACGACGGCGACTTCAACCTCAGCTCGTTCTACGGCGCGACCGAGGAGCTGTGGTTCCCCGAGCACGACCTCGGCGGCCCGCCCTGGGCCGACCGGAGCGACTACGACCGCTGGTCGCCGGACCGGTTCGCGTCCGCGATGCGGACGCCCGAGCTGGTCGTCCAGGGCGGCCTCGACTTCCGCATCCCCGACACCGAGGGCATGCAGGCGTTCACGGCACTGCAGCGGCAGAACGTGCCGTCGCGCTTCCTCTACTTCCCGGACGAGGGGCACTGGGTGCTGAAGCTGCAGAACCAGCTGGTGTGGTGGACCACCGTGCAGGAGTGGCTGGCGCGGTATCTCCAGCCCGGAGCGCCGTCGCAGCGCTGATGCGCAGCCTCAAGGCGCTGCTCCCGTACTACCGGCCGTACCTCGGCCGGATGGCCGCCGGCCTGCTGCTGACGGTGCTGGCGAACGTGTTCACCCTCGCCACACCGGAGTTCCTGCGGCGCGGGGTGGACGCGCTGGGCAGGCCGGGGGCGGCGCGCGTGCTGCTGCTGATGGCCGCCGGCCTGGTGGGCGCGGCGCTGCTGGGAGGCGCGGCGCGGTTCGGGATGCGGCAGATCCTCAACGCCGTCAGCCGGTGGATGGAGTACGACCTCCGCAACGCGCTGTTCCGCCACCTGGAGACGCTGCAGCCCTCGTTCTACCACCGCACGCCGACCGGCGACATCATGGCGCGGGCGACCAACGACCTGGCGGCGGTGCGGATGGCCGCGGGGCCCGCGATCATGTACCTCACCGACACGGTGAGCCGCGCGGTGATGGCCATCCCGCTGATGGTCCGCATCGACTGGCGCCTCACGGCGCTGGGGCTGGTGCCGCTGCTGGGGATGCCGAGCGTGATGATCGCGCTCGGCCGGACGATCCACCGCCGCTTCGAGGCTGTTCAGGAGCACTTCGCGACGCTCACCACCCAGGCGCACGAGAACCTGAGCGGCGTGCGGGTGGTGCGGGCCTATCGCCAGGAGGAGGCGGAGACGCGGAAGTTCGCGGCCCTGAACCTCGAGTACCTGCGGCGGAACATGCGGCTCGCCAAGACCTTCGGCGCCCTGTTCCCGCTGATCACGTTCTTCGGCGGCTTCGGCGGCGTGCTGACGCTGTGGTTCGGCTCCCTGCTCGTGGTGCGCGGCACGGTGACCCTCGGCGAGTACATCGCGTTCACGACCTACCTCGTGCTGCTGGTCTGGCCGATGATCGCCTTCGGCTGGGTGATCAACATCTTCCAGCGCGGCGCCGCCTCGATGGACCGGATCCAGCAGCTGATGGACGAGCGGCCCACGATCACGGGCCCGGCGGAGCCGCGCGCGCTGCCGGCGGCCCGCGGCGGCCGCGGGGTGGAGTTCCGCGGCGTGTGGTTCCGCTACCCGGTGCCCCGGCCGGCCGACGGCGAACACGGCGACCGCGGCTGGGCGCTCCAGGACGTCTCGTTCGCGGCGCCCGCCGGCTCGTGGGTCGCCGTGGTGGGCGCGACCGGCGCGGGCAAGAGCACGCTGGTCGAGATGGTCCCGCGGCTCGCCGATCCCGACCGCGGCGAGATCCTGCTGGACGGCGTGCCGCTCCGCGAGCTGCCGCTCGCCGATCTGAGGAAGGCCGTGGGCTTCGTGCCGCAGGAGACGTTCCTGTTCTCCCAGACCATCGGCGAGAACATCGAGGTGGGGGCGCCGGATCGCGCCGCCGCGGAGGCGGCTTCCCGGGTGGCGCAGCTGCACGACACGGTGGTCGCCTTCCCCGGCGGCTACGAGACCATGCTCGGCGAGCGCGGCATCAACCTCTCCGGCGGCCAGAAGCAGCGCGCCGCGCTGGCCCGCGCGCTCGCCCGCCGCCCGGAGGTGGTGGTCCTCGACGACGCGCTCTCGGCGGTGGACACCCACACCGAGGCCGCGATCCTCCGGGAGCTGAAGCGGGCGCTGGTCGGAGTGACCACGCTGGTGGTCTCGCACCGCATCACGGCCATCCGCGACGCCGACCTGATCGTCGTGCTCGAGCGCGGCCGGGTCGTCGAGACCGGCCGGCACGACGACCTGTTCGAGCGGCGCGGACGGTACTGGCAGCTGCTGCGGCGGCAGCAGCTCGAGGAGTCGCTGGAGGAGGAAGCGAGTGAAACGGCCTAGAGGGCCGGTGGACGGAACGGCTGCGAGACGCCCACCGGCCCTCTCACAACTTCGATCTCAGGAACCCCGGCGTCAGTCCCTGCAGCCAGCCCGACAGCAGCGTGAAGCTCCCCGTCAGCATCAGCAGCCCCACGACGATCAGCAGGACACCCGCCGCCCGCTCCACCCATCCGACGTAGCGGCGGAACCGATGGAACCGGCGCAGGAAGCCCTCCAGCGCCCAGGCCGCGACCAGGAACGGGATCGCCAGGCCGAGCGAGTACGCCCCCAGCAGCGCGAGGCCCTGCGACAGGTCGGCGCGGCTCGAGGTGTACAGCAGGATCGAGCCCAGGATCGGCCCGATGCACGGCGTCCAGCCCGCCCCGAACGCGACCCCCACCAGCACCGAGCCCAGGAAGCCCAGCGGCTTGTCGGACAGCTGGACCCGCGCCTCGCGCGAGAGGGCGCCGATCCGGAGCAGGCCGAGCGTGTACAGCCCGAACCCGACGATGAGCACGCCCCCGACGCGCTCGACCCAGCGCTGGTAGGATTTGAGCAGCAGTCCGAGCTCGGTCGCCGTGGCGCCGAGCGCGATGAAGATGAGGGAGAAGCCGGCGACGAACAGCGCGGCGTGCACGAGCGCGAGGTGGCGCCGCGCCTCCAGCTCGGCGACGCCGCTCACGCCCGTGACGAACGACAGGTAACTCGGGACCAGCGGCAGCACGCAGGGCGACAGGAACGACAGCAGCCCTGCGAGGAAGGCTACGGCCACGCGCGGCCGCCGACGGCTAAGCCGCGGGCTTGGGCGGGGGCGGCGGCGCGGAGGGCGCCTCGCCCACCTGGTTGAACTCGACGTACACGCACGAAGCCACCACCGTCGTCCACAGCCCGTCGGGGCCGCACTCCGCGGTCTGCGTCACGTTGCGGGTCTTCACGATGTCGCCCGACATCAGGTACACCGCACGGCGCTCGTCCCACGCCTGGTTCGGGTCGAACGGCACGCCCAGGGTGGTGGCCAGCATCGACGCGGCGAGGTCCTCGGCGTAGTCGCCGGCGATCTCTTCCTTCTGACCGTAGGTGTGGTGCTCCGAGATGTAGCCGTAGTGGTTCGGGTCCGCCGGGATCGCCAGGCCGATCGAGGCGGCCACCATGCGGCTCGGCTCGTTGGTGGCCATCTCGGCCAGCACCGCGAACACCACCTGGCCGGGACGCAGCAGCTGAACGCCCTCCTGCCGCGTGACCAGCTTGCAGTGCGGCGGGAAGATCGAGCTGACCCGGACCAGGTTGCACTTCTCGATGCCGGCGTCGCGCAGCGCCATCTCGAAGCTGGTGAGCTTCTCCTTGTGGCGGCCCACGCCGCGGGTCAGGAACCCCTTGGTCGGCACGAAATGCATGGGATCGAACACTGCTACCTCTGCTCGGACTGCGACGGGGTTGGGGAGGAGGGCGCCGCGGCGTCCTTGAGTTGGCAATCCCGGCATACGCCGTAGATGTCGAGCCGGTGATGGTGGTGCTGAAAACCGAACTCCTCGGCCACCAGCGCCTTGAGGCGCTCCAGCCGGTCGTTGGTGAACTCGGTCACCTTGCCGCAACGCATGCAGATCAGGTGCTCGTGGTGCGGGTGGCCGGGCACGCGCTCGTAGCGGCGGAACCCTTCGCCGAAGTCCCGCTCGCTGATCATCCCGCTTCGCGCCAGGATGTCCAGCGTGCGGTAGACCGTCGCCTTGCCGATGTGGAGCCCCCGCTCGCGCAGCCGCTGCTCGATGTCCTCCACCGACAGGTGCCCGCGCGAGTCGAGCACCACCTCCGCCACCTGCTCCCGCTGCGTGGTCACGGGCAGGCTGTGCTCCCGCAGGTAGCGGCGGAACTCGTCCAGCTGCGCCTGCTCACTCGGTGGTGGACCGCTCAACCTGGACCGCCTTCCACGCGGTGAGATCCACGGGCTCGGCGTCACCCGCCTCGTCCGCCCGCCGCCGCACGCCCTCGAGCACCTCGGGCAGGAGGCCGGCCGGGGCCTCGGCCGTCTCCTCGACGGCCACCGTCACCCTGCCGCGCTCCGGCCCCTTGAGCGCCACCACGTAGCGCGCGCGGTACACCAGGCGCCGCTCGCCTTCCATCAGCCGGCTGACGACGGCCACCCCGTGCTCGCGCCCCTCGCGGCGCACCGGCGGGAAAGCGTACACCGCCTCCACTTCCTCGCGCGGCATCCGCTCGGCGAGCGCCTCGAGCAGCCGCGCCACCGGGTCGCCGACCGCCGGCCCCGTCACCATCGCAGGCTCTCAAGAAGAAGCCGGCCGCCGGGGAACTCCCCATCGGCCGGCACCTGCGAGCGCGACGCGCGAACCGCCTTCATCGAGGTGGGCCCGCCGCGGGAACGGGACGCGAGAGGGGCTGACGGGCCATGAGCGGCGCGAATAATACGGCCCGGCGGAGGCGAGTTCAATACCGCGCCTCGAGATGGTGACCCCACCCCGCGACCGTTCTTCGCGCCGCCCGCACGATCCGCCTCGGCCCTCGGGGAATCACCGTGGCTAGAGCAGGGACGCCGGGTCGCGGTCCACCACCAGGCGAGCGCCCGCCGGCACCGGAGCGCGCGCCGCCAGATAGCCCGCGAGCCGCGTCAGCGCGCCGTCTTCGGCCGTCTTCAGCAGCAGGTGCCAACGCCACCGGTCCCGCACCCGCTCGATGGGACACGGCGCCGGCCCGAGGACCGTCGCCTCCACCTCGGTGCGTGCGGCGAGCAGATTCCGCAGCCACCCCCCCACGCGCTCCGCCGCCCGCGCCACCACGCGCTCGTCCCGGCCGCTCAGCACGACGTTGGCCAGGCGGACGTGCGGCGGGTACGGCGGGCTCCGCCGCTCGGCCAGCTCGGCCGCGACGAAGCCGCGGACGTCGTGCGCGGCGGCGTGGACGATGGCGTGGTGGGCCGGCGCCCAGGTCTGGACGATCACCCGCCCGCCCAGCGGCCCCCGCCCGGCCCGCCCGGCCACCTGGGTCAGCAGGTCGAAGGTGCGCTCCGCGGCCCGGAAATCCGGCAGGTTGAGGGCGACGTCGGCGTCCACCACGCCCACCACGGTCACGCGCGGGAAGTCGAGCCCCTTGGCGATCATCTGGGTGCCGACCAGCACGTCCACGGTGCCCGCCTCCACCCGCTCCAGGATGCGCTGGTGGGCCCAGCGCTCCCCCGTGCTGTCGAGATCCATGCGCGCGATCCGCGCCGCCGGGAGCCGCTCCGCGATGAAGTCCTCGACCTGCTGCGTGCCCGCGCCCCGGTAGCGGTGGACCGCCGCGCCGCAGTCGGGACAGGCGGTCGGCGGGCTCTCCCGGTGGCCGCAGTGGTGGCAACGGAGCGCTTCCGGCGTGCGGTGGTAGGTGAGGGCGATGCTGCAGTTGGGACACTCCCACACCCTGCCGCACGACGGGCACTGGACGAACCGGCTGAAGCCGCGGCGGTTGAGGAGCACCATCGCCTGCTCGCCCCGCTCGAGCGCCCCGCGCACGGCGGAGTCCAGCGCCTCGCTCCAGGGCACGGCGTGCGAGCCCGCGACCCGCGGTGCGCTCCGCAGGTCCACCACCTGCACCGGCGGGAGCGGGCGGGCGCCCACGCGCTCGGGCAGCTCGACCAGCCGCAGGGCGCCGTCCTGCGCCGCCGCCCAGCTCTCGAGCGACGGCGTCGCGCTGCCCAGGACGACTGTGGCGCCGGCGAGGGCGGCGCGCCGCAGCGCGACGTCGCGCGCGTGGTAGCGCGGCGCCTCGCCCTGCTTGTACGACGTGTCGTGCTCCTCGTCGAGCACGATTGCGCCGAGCCGCTGGATGGGTGCGAACAGGGCCGACCGGGCGCCGATGGCCACGCGGCGACGCCCCTCGCGCAGCGCGCGCCACGCGTCGTAGCGCTCGCCGTCCGACAGCCCGCTGTGGAGAACGGCGACGTCGTCGCCGAATACGCCCTTGAGCCGGGCCACCGTCTGCGGGGTCAGGGCGATCTCCGGCACCAGGACGATCACGCCGCGGCCCGACGCCACGACGCCGCGGAGATACTCGAGGTACACCAGCGTCTTGCCGCTGCCGGTGACGCCGAACAGCAGCGCCGCGCCGCCCGGCGGAAGCGCGCCCAGCGCGGCCACGGCGGCGCGCTGCGCCTGGGTCGGCTGCGCCGGCGGCAGGCTCGGCGCCAGGCTCGCGAACGGGTCGCGGGCCCGCGCCTCGACCACGCTCCGCGCGTCGCCGCGCTCAACCAGCGCCGCGAGCGCCGCCCGTGAGAGCCCGCGCCGCTCGAGGGCCGCCGCCCCCGCCCTGCCGCCCAGCGCGAGCAGCACCTCGTAGGCCTCGCGCTGCCGGGGCGCGCGCGCGAACCGCCGGTCCAGCTCGACGAGGTGATCGTAGCGCTTCGCCAGCTCGATGATCCGCTCGCCGCGCTCCGGCGGCGCCGTGCGCGGCGGGCGCGTGATCAGCTGCGCCAGGCCCTCGGCGGCGAGCCGCCGCACCAGCCTGAGGCCGGCCCCGCCGCCGGCGCGCCGGACGGCCGCGAGGGGGACCGCGCGGCCGGGCCGCGCGAGGAGCCGCGACAGCGCCTCGGCGGACGGGCCGCGCGCGCGGCGCAGCGCCGCCGCGCCCGCGCTCTCCAGGGCCCCGTCCGCCACGACGACCACGGGCTGCCCCACCGAGAACAGCGCGGCGGGCAGCATGGCACGCAGCACCAGGCCGGGCGGCGCGGCGTAGCGGTGGCCGACCCAGCGCGCCAGCGCCAGCAAGTCGGAGCCGAGCACCGGCTCCGGGTCCGGCGCGGCCAGGACGTCCCTCGCCCGCGCCTGCGGCGCCGGCCGGTCCACGGCCGTCACGATGCCGATCGTCTCGCGGCGCAGCACGGGCACGACCACCCGGCAGCCCGGCGCGAGCGGCCCGGCCAGGCCGGCCGGCACGGCGTATGTCAGCGGTGTGGGAAGGGCGAGCGGCAGGGCCACGTCGACGTACGCGCCGGTCATCGCTCCGGACACCCCAGCACGTGCTTCGCGCCGCCCCGAATCATCGCCGCGTGACGCCGAGCCCCGGTGCGGAGGGGAGCGTGATCCGGCCCCCGTCGATCGAGGCGCCCGCGAACGGGTCGTGCGCCAGGAGCGCGGCTCCGTCGAGGTCCACCAGATCCAGCAGCGGCGTGAAGTGCGCCGCCGCGGTGACGCCCAGCGAGGTCTCCACCATGCAGCCCACCATCACCTTCAGCCGGTGGGCGCGCGCGACCGCGATCATGCGCAGCGCTTCGCGCAGCGAGCCGCACTTCGCCAGCTTGATGCTGATCCCGTCCACCGCGCCGGCGAGAGCAGGGATGTCGGCGGCCACCCGGCACGATTCGTCGGCGACGATCGGGATGCGCGAGGCCCGGTGCACGGCCGCGAGCCCGGCGACGTCGGCCGGCGCCACCGGCTGCTCGATCAGCTCCACGCCCATCTCCTCGAGCAGCGGCAGGCGCGCGACGGCCTGCTCCGCCGTCCACCCCGCGTTGGCGTCCACCCTGAGCGGCTTGTCGGTCACGTCCCGCACGGCCCGCAACGTCCGCTCGTCGTCCGGCGTGCCGACCTTGATCTTGAGGATCGGCCAGGCCGCCGCCTCGCGCACCTTGGCGCGCACCAGGTCCGGCTCGGCGATGCCGATCGTGAAGGACGAGAGCGGCGCCTTCGCCGGATCGAGCCCCCACAGCTTCCACAGCGGGACGCCGAGCCGCTTGCCCGCGAGGTCGTGCAGGGCCGCCGACAGCGCCACCCGGGCCGAGGCGTTGCCCTCGAGCGCGTGCGCCATCGCCGCTTCGGCGCTCTCCAGATCGAACGGATCCGGCGGGAGCACGGGCTCGAGACGGCGCAGCGCCGCCACGACCGTGTCCGCGTTCTCGCCGTAGTAGGGGGAAGGGTCCGCCTCGCCCCAGCCCTCGACGCCGTCGGCGTCGGTCAGCCGCACCCACACGCGCCGGTACGCCTCGGTCGTGCCGCGCGCGATGGTGAACGGATGCCGGGTGCGGACCTCGACGACCTCGAAACCCAGCCGCAGGGCCATGCTCAGGCTCCGTGCCGCGCCGGCGCCGCGCGCGGTCCCGGGCGTCTCACGAGGCGAGCGCCTCGACGTGCCGCACGGCCGCCGCGGCCAGGCGTGCGGGATCGTAGCCGCCCTCGAGGACCGAGATCATCGCGGCGCGGCCGGCCCGGCGGCGGACGGCCAGCGTCAGATCGTGGTAGTCGTCGGGCTCCAGCGTGAATCCGCCGAGCGGGTCCCCGGCCAGCGCGTCGAAGCCGGCGGAGACGATCACCAGCGACGGGACGAAACCCGTCACGGCGCGGTCCACCGCCGCGAGCAGGTCGGCCACGTAGCGCTCGCGCGGCAGTCCCGGCGGCCGGGGAACGTTGAACAGGTTCCCGGCGCCCGTGTCGTCCTCGGCGCCGGTGCCCGGATAGTACGGCCACTGGTGGAGCGAGACGTAGCGCACCCGCGGCTCGGTGCGGAACGCGTCCGCCGTGCCGTTGCCGTGGTGCACGTCCCAGTCGACGACCAGCACGCGCTCCGCGCCCAGCCGCTCGAGCGCGGCCCGCGCCGCGACCGCGGCGTTGTTGAAGAGGCAGAACCCCATCGCGCGCGACGGCGTGGCGTGGTGGCCGGGCGGGCGCACCGGGCAGAACGCGGCGCCGCCGCCCGCCAGCGCGAGCTCGGCGGCGCGCACCGCCGCGCCCGCCGCGCGCCACGCCGCCTCCAGCGAGCCCGGGCCGAGGTAGGTGTCGGGGTCCAGGGCGCCGCCCCCCGCCTGGTCCAGCGCCTCGAAGCGCGCGATGTGGTCGGCCGCGTGCACCCGCAGCACGTCCTCCCGGGCGGCGCGCGGGGCTTCGACCCAGTGCGCGACGCCCCGCTCCACCGGGCCCGACGACAGCGCCGCCTCCACGGCTTCGAGGCGCGCCGGCGACTCCGGGTGCCACGGCGGGTTGCAGTGCCCGAGGCACGCCCGGTGGGTGATCAGGTTGACGATCACGAGCCGCTCCCCAGCCGCGCCCCGCGGCCGCGGCGCCGGCGGGCGCCGGCAGCGGGGCTCACCGCACGGCGCGCCGCCGCGCCGGCAGCACGACCAGCGCCGCCCCGTCCGGGACCGCCAGCTCCGCGAGCGAGCTGGCTTCGTTGCCGATCAGCGCCCCGCCGAACTTCACCACGTAGTCGGGAGCGCGGGACGGGCCGATGTGCACCGCGGCCAGCGACCGCTGCTTCAGCGCCGCGATCTTCTCGTTCGCCTTCGCCTCGAGCGGGCACACCTGCCACGCATCGGCGACCGTGACCCGGAGCCTCAGGGTCGTCTGTACCGGCGTCACGGCGCGGCCGCTCCGGAGGCCGCCTCGTCCAGCGTGGAGAAGAAGCGGCGCACCTGCTGGTCGAACAGGAGCGTGGAGCCGCGCACCGTCGAGCCCGTGGCCGCCGGCGCCGCCGCGATGACGATCTCCTCGCCGCCCTGGCCGCGGAACGCGACGTGCCCCGCGCTCTCGCGCTCGAGGAAGGCGCCGGTCGCGGGCACCCGGGTCGCGAAGAAATCCTTGGCGCGCCGCAGCACCTCGGCCGGCGGCAGGGTCGTTGACGTCTCGTAGGTCATGCCTGCGCTCCTCGTTCGATGATCGCGGGCCCGCTGCCGGTCTGACGGACGCCGTGCAGGAATGGCCGGGCGAGTCCGCCGCGATGGCCGATTCCGGCGCCCCGGACCGGGCACGCCGCTTGCCTTTTCGGGCCGGCGGAGGCCGGCACGGGGGCCGGCCGCGACAGGCAAAGGTAAGCGACGACAGAGGAGGTTGCACCATGTTCGCGATCACCCGTTCCACCAACCCGACCGTGGCCGACGTGCAGACCCTGCACGGCCGCCTGAACCGCCTGTTCGACGAGGCGTTCCGCGGCTGGCCGCTCACCACCCAGGAGGACGGCAACTCGCTGGTGGGCCAGTGGGTCCCGCCCGTGGACGTCTTCGAGGACAAGGACGGCGTCCAGATCATGGCCGAGCTGCCGGGCGTGAAGCCCGACGACGTGAAGATCTCGCTGGAGAACAGCCTGCTCACGATCCAGGGCGAGAAGCGCCAGACGGCCGAGGAGAAGACGGACCGCGTGCACCGCTACGAGCGGTACTACGGGGTGTTCGAGCGCGCCTTCACCGTGCCCTCGACGGTGGACGCCGAGCACATCAAGGCGACCTACGACCTCGGCGTGCTGACGGTCCGGCTGCCGAAGCTCGAGCGGGCGAAGCCGCGGCAGATCGAGGTGAAGGTCGAGACGTCGAAGTAGTGCGCGACGGTTAGCGGGTCGTGGGTGGTGGGTGGTGGGGACGACAACCCACCACCTACAACCCACTAACCGCCAGAGGGCTCCGCTCTCGCCTCCACCTGCCTCACTTCCGGCCTCCGGAACAGATCGCCCAGTCCCGGCTTCCGTCTCACCACCACCACCAGCTCGCCCGCCGGCTCCGGCTCGAGGCCGTGCACGGTGACGAACAGCACGTCCGGCACGCGGTCGGGCAGCGCGATGCGGTAGCTGCGCCCGTGCCAGCCGAACGGCAGGGACGTGCCGCCGGCGCGCCGCCAGGCGCGGCGCCCCAGCGGGCGGTCCAGGAACACGTCGTCCTCGACCTTGGTCACGCCGGGCGCGACCGGCTCGCCGTCGCGGAAGAACAGCGGGTCGAACGGCTCGCCCTCCTGCCGCGCGAAGTCGGCCTCGACCGCGTCGTCGAACGCCTCGAGCGCGGCCTGGTTGGCGCGCCACTCGAGGTGGTGGCGCACCTCGTGGGTGAGCGTCTCCCAGGTCTCGTGGCGCCAGTCGAACCCCGGGTCGCCGGCGGCGAGCGCCGCGAACGAGCCGTAGTGGAGATAGACGGTGGAGCGGAGATGGGCGCCCTCGTCGCCCGGCGCGCCGAAGACGTGCGGGACGCACTCGCCCATGGTGTA
>DASPTN010000169.1:0-26374 GCA_035623395.1 Gemmatimonadales bacterium
TCGTCCTCGACCTTGGTCACGCCGGGCGCGACCGGCTCGCCGTCGCGGAAGAACAGCGGGTCGAACGGCTCGCCCTCCTGCCGCGCGTAGTCGGCCTCGACCGCGTCGTCGAACGCCTCGAGCGCGGCCTCGTTGGCGCGCCACTCCAGGTGGTGGCGCACCTCGTGGGTGAGCGTCTCCCAGGTCTCGTGGCGCCAGTCGAAGCTCGCGTCGCCGGCGGCGAGCGCCGCGAACGAGCCGTGGTGGAGGTAGATGGTGGAGCGGAGCTGGGCGCCCTCGTCGCCCGGCGCGCCGAAGACGTGCGGGACGCACTCGCCCATGGTGTAGATGCCGGCGCGCACCGGATGCGGCACCCGCTTCGGCGTGACCTCGATCTCGACGATCCCCTCGCGGAACTCCGCCGGCAGGTCGCGGATCATCCCGCGCACCATGGCCTCGAAGTCGCGCCGCCGCATACCGCCGGAGCGCCGCCGCTAGGCCAGGGCGGCCTCGGCGCGCTCGACCAGCGGACCGAAGTCGAGCCGGCAGCGGAGCACGTTCGCGGCGAGGGCCGCGGCGTCGTCGCGCTGCCCCCGCGAGAACAGCTCCAGCAGCCAGGCGCCGCAGCGCGGGTTCCGGTACCAGTCCTCGTCGAACCGCTCCCGCAGCGACGCCGCCAGCAGCGCCTCCAGCTGCCAGGCCCGGAGGTAGCGGGCGGCGTAGAAGCCGTCGTCGAGGTCCAGCAGGGCGTCCTCGCCCGCGTAGCGGAATCCGGTCGCCGCGCTCAGCAGGGGCGCGTAGGCCTCGGCGCCGGCGGCGAGGCCCGGCGCGCGGTGCAGCTCCAGCTCGTAGCGGAGCTTGGCGGCGTAGCGCCGGAGGATCGCCAGCAGCGCGAAGGCCTGCGAGCGCCGGAACGCGCGCCGCCGCTCGCCGGCGAGCGGCGTGAAGCGCGCGAGCCATCCGGGCGCCACGACCATGTGCTCGAACAGCATCGCGAACGCCTCGGTCACCGAGTTGTCGCCGAGCCAGCGGTGCTCGAACGGCAGGTCCCGGGCGATGTTCGCGAAGTGCTGGGCGTGGCCCAGCTCGTGCCAGAACGCCCGGTAGTCGGTCTGCCCGCCGAACGGCCGGATGACGAGGTACACCTCGTCCGGCACGCGCACCGGCGAGCAGAACGCGCGCGACCGCTTCCGCTCGCGGTCGTCGGCGTCGTAGCGGATCCGGCCGCCCGCCTCCGCGTCGAGCCCCATCTCCCCCAGCTGCGCTCGCGCGGTCGCGACCAGCTCGGCGCCGGGGAAGAACTCGTCGAATCCCGCTCCGCGGAACAGGTACGCGGCGTCCGCCCGGTCGGCGTCGCCCGGCTCGAGGCCCAGCTCGCCCCGCAGCACCTCGCGCAGCGTGTCGCGGTAGACGTCCTCCGTCGCCGCGAGGAACCCGCCGCACGCCTCGCCCAGCGCCGGCAGGTCCACGCCGGAGAGCCGGGAGCGCGCCGTGACCACGTCGCCCATGCCGAGCCCGGCCAGGAGGTCGCGCTCGGTCTCCAGGCGCTCGCGGCGGATGGCGGACGGCTCCCCGAGCAGCGAGCGACGGACGGCGTCGATCGCCAGCCGGCGCGGGCGGTCCGGCTCGTTCGCGATCTCGATCGCGGCCCGCTGGTAGGGCAGCATCTCGCCCTCCTCCAGCGGCAGCACCGCCTGGGCCTCCCAGGCGTGCAGCCGGTCGTCCAGCCCCGCGACCGCCCGGCCCACCCGGTTGTCCACCACCCACTCGAGCAGCTCACGGTGGCCGCGCGCCGCTTCGACAGCCCGATCGTCGGCCAGGTCCGGGTAGCGGCCGAAGATCTCCGCGAAGTGCGACTCCGCCACCAGGCCGGCGCCGGTGCGGTAGCTCTCCTCGCCCAGCTCGCCGCACATCGCCTCGCCGCGGCGCCGCAGCTCGTCGACGGTCACGGCGCGAGGTGCTCCGCCAGCCACGCGGCCAGGCTCGAGGCGGCGACGCGGTCCTGCACCAGCGTGTCGCGGTGCCGCACGGTGACGGTGCCGTCCTGGGTGGTCTGGCCGTCCACCGTGACGGCGAACGGCGTCCCCGCCTCGTCCTGCCGGCGGTAGCGGCGCCCGATCGAGCCGCCGTCGTCGTAGAACATCGTGTAGCGGCCGCGCAGGTCGTCGTAGATGCGGCGGGCGATCTCCGGCATCCCGTCCTTCTTCACCAGCGGGAGCACCGCCGCCTTGATCGGCGCGATCTCGGGCCGGAACCGCAGCACCACCCGCGACTCGCCCTCGATCGTGTCCTCGTCGTACGCGTCGCACAGGGCCACCAGCGCCAGCCGGTCGGCGCCGAGCGAGGTCTCGATGACGTACGGCAGGTAGCGCTCGTTCCGCTCCTGGTCGAAGTACTCGAGCTTCTTGCCCGAGGTCTGCTGGTGGCGCGACAGGTCGAAGTCGGTGCGGTTGTGGATCCCCTCGAACTCCTGCCAGCCGAACGGGAACTCGAATTCGATGTCGAACGCCGCCTTGGCGTAGTGCGCCAGCTCGCCCGGCCCATGCTGGTGCCAGCGCAGCTTGGCGGGGTCGCGCACCAGCGCCGCCTGCCAGGCCATCCGCTGCTCGCGCCAGTACTCGAACCACTTCTCGTCCTCGCCCGGGCGCACGAAGAACTGCATCTCCATCTGCTCGAACTCGCGGGTGCGGAAGATGAAGTTGCCCGGCGTGATCTCGTTGCGGAACGCCTTGCCGATCTGCGCGATCCCGAACGGGATCTTCTGCCGCGAGCCCTGGAGCACGTTGAGGTAGTTGACGTAGATGCCCTGCGCCGTCTCCGGCCGCAGGTACACCACCGCCGCGTCCTCCTCCACCGGCCCCATGAAGGTCTTGAACATCAGGTTGAACATCCGCGGCGCGGTCAGCGAGCCCCGGGTGCCGCAGGCCGGGCACTGCGCGTCGGGCTGCCCCGGCGTGCCCTTGATGCGCGGGTCGTCCCCCCGGAACCGCTGCTTGCAGTGCTTGCAGTCCACCAGCGGATCGGTGAACCCGGCCACGTGGCCGGACGCCTCCCACACCCTGGGCGACATCAGGATCCCGGCGTCGAGGCCCTCGATGTCGTCGCGGGCGTGGACCATCGCCCGCCACCAGCGGTCCTTGATGTTGCGCTTCAGCTCGACGCCCAGCGGGCCGTAGTCCCACACCGAGCCGAGGCCGCCGTAGATCTCCGACGACTGGAACACGAAGCCGCGCCGCTTCGCCAGCGACACCAGCTTCTCCATCCGATCGTTGTCCGCCATGAGCCCTGCTGAACCCGAGGTGGAGGTTGGGGAGGCGGAGGAAATTACCCCCGGCCCGAGCGTGCGAGCAAGCAGCGGGGGCCCGGCGCCCGCTCGGCGGCGGGCCGCGTTCCGGCCGGGGCGGGCTCCGTGGGCCCGGAGCGGCGTAACCGAAAGTCCGCGAGAGGGTTGTGCAATCCGCCACAGTTTCCTATCTTGGCGTTTCATGACCGAAGCGGGCGTCCTCACGCGCCCAGTGGCCCGGCCCGACCTGTTGCTCAGGCGGGTCGGCTCCGAGTGGGTGCTCTACGACGCGGCGCGGGCGAAAGCCCACGTCCTCAACCTCACCGCCGCCGTCATCTGGACCTACTGTGACGGGTCCTTCGAGCGGTCGGCGATCGCCGACGCAATCGTCAGGGACGTGCCCGGTCTCGACATCACCCGCATCAGGGACGACATCGACGACGTGCTCCGCCGGTTCGCCGACGAGGGCCTGCTGCGCTAGTGCGCGTGCGGCGGATCGCCGTCGCGCCCCAGGTCCTGGAGTTCGCGAGCGACGACCCCATCGCCGCGCGGGCGCTGGCCGCACTGTACCACGCCGCGCCGGCCAGCGCGGCCGAGCCGACGCTGCGCTACGCGCTGCGGCGCGCTCCGGAGGGCGACGGCTGGATCGCGACCAGCCCGTCGCGGCCGGACTTCGGGCCCGCCGCCCTCGGCGACGCGTGGTCGTTCCTCGAGTGGCGCGCCACCGAGGACCTGCTGAACGCGCCGGCACGCGACGCCGTGTTCCTGCACGCGGGGGGCGCGGACATCGGCGGCCGGCTGGTCCTGATCGTGGGCGAATCCGGGGCCGGGAAGTCGACGCTCGTCGCCCATCTCCTGCTCCGCGGGCACCGGATGCTCGGCGACGACGTGGTGCGGTTTGCACCAGCCGGCGGAGCCTTCTCCGCGGTCGGCCGCTCGCTGAAGCTCGAGGCGAACTCGTTGCGGGAGATGCCGTTGATCGCGACGCGCTGCGCGAACGGGGTGGTCGGAACGCTTCTTGCCGCCGGGTGCTATTACGTGAGTCCTGCGGCGATTCGCCGTGGCTGGGAGGCGGCGGGCGGGAGGCCGAGGGCGGTGGTCCTGCTCGATCCCGCCGACCGCGCAGCCGCTCCCGGCGTGGTGCGGACGAGCGAGGGTGAGGCCGCGGTCTACGTGACGCAGAAGGTGCTGGGCGAGGCCGCGGGCGGTGCGCCGCGGCAGGAGGACCTGACGGTGCGTCTACTCGATGTCCTGGCCGACGTGACGGCATACCGCGCCCTGGGCGGCGAGCCGGCCGCGGTGGCGGCGGCGCTGGAGCGGGAGGTTGCGCGATGAGCGCGCCGCTCGCCAAGGCCACCGGCACCGTCAGCCGGCGCGAGCTGCTCGGCTCCCTGGCGCGGTGGAGCGTGCCGACCGTGCTCACCATCGCGCTCGCCACGCGCACGGCCGCGGCCGCGTCCTGCCCGCCGTGCCAGAAGAAGACCGGCGGCAAGTGCAAGGCCTGCACGATGAACCAGATCCTCAACTGCCAGTGCGAGCCGTGCCTCGGCGCGCCGTACTGTTCCGGCGGCGCCCGCGCGCCCACGGCCGGCCTGCAGGGCGCGCAGGCCTCGCCGCTGGCCCGCAACCCGCAGGCCCGTCCGCTGTTCGAGCTGAATCCGAACCCGCTCTACCCGTCCCCGTACCAGGCATCCCCGTTCGGCCGCCCCTACGGAGCGCCGCGCGACACGCTCCCGTCGAGGGGCAGCCTGTACGATCGCTTGCGCTCTGACCAGCGGAGGCCTTTCTGAGCCCGTCACCCAGCGGCCGGCCGAACGGCTTCGCCGCCGAGCGTCAGGTCCACCTGCGGGACATCGTGCGCGTGCTGGCGATGCACTGGAAGGTCGTCGCCGTGGTCACGGTGTTCGCCGTGCTCGCGGCGTACACCTCGGCGCGGCGCGCGGTGCCCCGCTACCGCTCGGACGCGTCGTTCCAGGTCGGCTCCAAGAAGTACGGGGCCACGCGGCTCGAGGAGCCGCAGGTCAACGAGCTGGACATCAAGACCGACCCGGTGCTCTCCGAGGCGCTGTTCCTGAAGACCCAGAATCTCGCGCTCGCCGTGGCGGACTCCCTGGGCCTCCAGCTCCGCCTGCTCGACGGACGCATCGGGCGCGCGAACGTGCTCGACAGCGTGCGGGTCGCGATGGCCGCGCCCAACGACACCTTCGAGCTGGTGCTGAAGGGCCCGGCCGGCTACGAGGTCCGGACGGCGCGCGGCAAGGTCGTGGACGCCGGAGGCTACGCCGTGCCGGTGGCCGACTCCGCGCACGGCTTCGGCTTCCGGGTGCAGCCCTCCGAGGATTCGAGGACGGTGAAGTTCGCGATCGTCGCGCCGGTGACCGCGTCGGCCGAGGTGCGCGCCGGGATGGGCTTCGACGTGCAGTCCGGCACCACGGTGGTGGGCGCCTGGTACGAGGGCGCCGATCCGTCGCTGGCTCCCGACATCCTCAACCAGGCGCTGGAGATCCTGCGCTGGAACGGCGTGGCGCGGCTGCGCCAGACCGCGGCCCAGCGCGAGGACTTCCTCAAGAGCTCGCTCGACGAGGCGGGGGGCCAGTACCGGCAGGCGCTGGCGGCCCTCCAGCAGTACAAGGAGACCCAGCACGCCACCGACCTCAGCGCCGAGGAGCAGGCGCTGCTGAACTCGCTGCAGATGTTCGAGCGCGAGAAGCAGGAGCGGCGCGAGGACCTGGCGCTGCTGCAGGGCATCCTGGGCCCCTCGTCCGACGCGAACGTGACGCTGGACGTGCTGAACCGCCTCGCGGCGATGCCGGATATCGACAAGAACACGGCCATCGCCTTCCAGATGCAGAACCTGCTCAAGCTGTACGACGACCGGCACAGCCTCACCGCCGGGGCCCTCGGCCTCCGGGAGGACAACCCGACCGTGCAGGCGCTGGACCAGCGGATCCAGCAGGCCGGCCACGCGCTGCGGCAGGCCGCGCAGGCCACCGAGCAGAGCCTGCAGGCCGACGTCGCGGCCCTCGACGCCCGGATCGCGGACCTGCGCTCCCAGCTGGCGGCGTACCCGGGCAAGGAGACGCGGATCGGGCAGCTGGAGCTCGACGCGTCGCTGTACAACGACACCTACCGGTACCTGCTGACGCAGCTGCAGGCGGCGCAGATCTCGTCGGCCACGATCTCGCCGTACGTGGACATCGTCGAGACGGCGACCGTGGCGTCACGCATCGGCATCGGCACGCGCCAGAAGGTGACCATCGGCCTGCTGATCGGCCTGTTCCTCGGCGTGGTGAGCGCGTTCTTCCTCGAGTACCTCGACCAGACGATCAAGTCGTCGGCCGACGTCGAGCGCGCGCTCGAGGTGCCGGTGCTGGGCCTGATCCCGGTCGACCCGCGCGGCGGTCACGATCGCCGCAACGGCCGCCGCCGCGCCACCATCCCGCTGATCACGAGGGCGGCGCCCGACGATCCGACCAGCGAGGCTTACCGGGCGCTCCGGACCAACGTCACCTTCGTCCGCGCCGAGCAGCGCGGCCTGCAGGTCATCTGCGTCACCAGCCCCGGACCCGGCGAGGGCAAGAGCACCACCGCCGCGAACCTCGCGATCACGCTGGCGCAGCAGGGAGCGCACACCCTTTTGGCCGACGCGGACCTGCGCCGGCCGCTGGTGCATCGCGCCTTCAACCTGGTCCAGGAGCCGGGACTCACCGACATCCTGGTGGGCACCGCCGCGCTCCGCGAGGCCGTGCGGCCCAACGTCATCGGCGGCCTCGACGTGCTCCCGGGCGGGGCGCTGCCGCCCAACCCCTCCGAGCTGCTCGGCTCGGAGGCGATGCACAAGCTGCTCGCCGAGCTGCGCGCGCAGTTCGACTACGTCATCTTCGACACGCCGCCGGCGCTGGCGGTCACCGACGCCACGGTCCTCGGCGCGAGCGCCGACGCCGTGATCGTCGTGCTCAGGGCCGGGGAAACGGAGGAGACCGCGGCGCAGCGCACCGTCGAGCTGTTCCGCCGCGTCCAGGCCCGGGTGGCCGGCACCGTCCTCAACGGCGTCGAGAAGGCGCGCGACCGGTACTACTACTACGACTACGGGCACCCGGCGGGCCCGCCGGGCAGGCTGGCGGCGCTGCGGGGGAAGCTGGGAGTGTGAAGGACAGCTTCAAGTTGCGCAGCTGGAAGTTGCCAGGCGTTTCGAGTCACGAAGTGGCAAGGGGTCAGTCTTCAGGAGACTGACCCCTTCGGCCGTCCGTCCCTGCGCGTCGGCATCCCCGTCACACCTGGATCAGCTGGTCCCTCCTCGTCCCCACGCCCACGTAGCGGATGGGGGTCGCGGCGAGCGCCTCGAGCCGGTCCAGGTAGCTCCTCGCCTCCTTCGGCAGGTCCTGCAGCCTCCGCGCACCTCCCGTCTCGCGCCGCCACCCCGGCATCAGCTCGTACGCGGGCTCCACGCAGTCGAGGGTCGCGACGTTGTCGGGCAGATCGTCCAGCCGCTCGTCGCCGAGGCGATAGTGCGTGCACACCGGCACCGTCTCGAAGGCGTCCAGCACGTCCAGCTTGGTCACCGCGAGGCCGGAGAGCCCGTTCACGCGCGCGGCGTAGCGCACCACGACGGCGTCGAACCATCCGCAGCGGCGCGGGCGGCCGGTCGTGGCGCCGAATTCGTCGCCCAGCGAGCGGAGCCGCTCCCCCTCCTCCGGCGCGGCCTCCGTCGGCAGCGGGCCGTTGCCCACCCGCGTGGTGTAGGCCTTCACGATGCCCAGCACCGCGTCGATCGCCGTCGGCCCGATGCCCGCCCCCACCGCCGCGCCGCCGGCCGTGGTGTGGGACGAGGTGACGAACGGGTAGGTGCCGTGATCCACGTCGAGCAGCGCTCCCTGCGCGCCCTCGAGCAGCACGTGGCCGCCCCCGGCGAGGGTATCCGCCACCAGCTTGCCCGCGTCGCCGACGAACGGCAGCAGCCGCGGCGCCAGCTCGAGCAGCGGCCCCTCCACCTCCTCCGGCTTGCAGCGCTTGGGCGAGCCGGACATGGCGAGCATCGCGTTGGCGCGCTCGCACCCCGCCCGGACCAGCTTGGCGACGATCTCCGGGTGCCGGAGGTCGCCGACCCGCACGCCGCGCCGCCCGTACTTGTCCTCGTAGGCGGGTCCGATGCCGCGGCTGGTGGTGCCGATCTTCTTGCTGCGCGCGCTCTCGGCGTCGAGCAGCTTGTGGTACGGGAGCACCAGGTGCGCGCGGTCGCTGACCGTCAGCCGGCCCTCGATCGCGACCCCGCGCCCGACCAGGGCGTCGATCTCGTGGAACAGCGTCTCGGCGTCGAGCACCACGCCGTTGCCGATGACGCAGCCCGTGCCCGGGTGGAGGATGCCGGCCGGGATCTGGTGCAGGACGAACTCGCCGCCGGGCGCGTCCACGGTGTGGCCCGCGTTCGCGCCGCCCTGGTAGCGCACTACCAGCTGCGCCCGCTCCGCCAGGGCGTCGACGACCTTGCCCTTCCCCTCGTCGCCCCACTGGGCGCCGACGACCACGATGCACTTGGTGTCAGCCGAGAACATGGGGACGGTGCGGGCGGGTGTAGGGCGTACGGGCGCAGGGGGTGCTACGCCGCGGCCTTGAGGCCCGCGGTGGCCAGCAGATCCGCCACGCGCGCCTTCTGCCGCGCGTCGAGCGGCACCAGGGGCGGCCGCACCGGTCCTCCCTCCAGACCCACCAGATCCATCGCCGCCTTCACGCCGGGCACGCCGAGCTCCCCGACGATCTCGCGCGCCAGCGGCACCAGCCGCTCCTGTTCGGCCCCGGCCGCGCGGCGGTCGTCGGCGCGGAACGCCCGGTACAGCCGCGCGCAGGTCTCCGCGGCGAAGCACGCGACGGCCAGGATGCCGCCGACGGCTCCCAGCTCGAGCGCCGGATAGAACAGCGAGCCGGTGCCCACCAGCGCCCGGAGCCGCGGCGCCGCGGCGCGGTACGCCGCGAGCAGCTTGAGGTCGCCGGACGAGTCCTTGACGCCGGCGATCCGCTCGTGGTCGGCGAGCGCCCGCAGCACCCCGTCCTGCAGCATCACGTGGGTGTACTTGGGGATGTTGTAGACCAGCACCGGAATGGGGCTGGCGTCGGCCACGCGCACGAAATGGCCCACCAGCGCGGCGGGCGACAGCGACGGCCCGAAGTAGGCCGGCGGGCGCACCAGCGCCGCGTCGGCGCCCGCCGCCGCCGCGCGCTCGGTGGCCCGGATGGAGGCGCGGGTGGACTCGGCGCCCGTCCCGGCGATCAGCCACCGGTCGTCGGGGACGACGTCCCGCAGCCACTCGACCAGGTGCGCCTGCTCGTCGCCGTCCAGCAGCGGCCCCTCGCCGGTCGTCCCGCCCACCACGAGGCCGTGGAGCCCGCGCGCCAGCAGCTCGCGCGCCGCCGAGCGCAGCGCCACCGGCGCCACGTCGCCCGTCTCGCGGTCGAACGGCGTGGTGACCGGCGCGAGCACTCCCTGCAGCTGGTCGGGCTTCACGAGGGCAGCATGCTCGACAGGTCGTCGGTGAAGCCCTCCGGCCGCTCCGGCGCGACCGGCGCCGCCTTGGCCGCCGACGCCCGCTCGGCCGGAACCTTGGCCTTGGTCGACATCCGCGAGCGGCGGCGGAAGGTCTTCATCTGCAGCTCGAAGTCGGACGGGTTCGTCGCGTGCGCCACCGCGATGTCGTAGTCGATCACGTCCTCCTGCACCAGCTCCATCAGGTGCTGGTCGAACGTCTGCATCCCGTACTGCTCCCGCCCCTCGGCGATGAACTCGCGGATCTCGGGGGTGCGGTTCTTGTCGAGGATGAGATCCTTGATCGTCGCGGTGACCAGCATGACCTCCACCGCGGCCACCCGCCCGTGGCCGTCCTTGCGCCGCAGCAGCCGCTGCGAGATCACCGCGTGCAACGTGTCGGCGAGCCGGACGCGCACCACGTCCTGCTCCTCCGGCGGGAACATCGCGACCACGCGGGCGATGGTGGTCGTCGCGTCGGGCGTGTGCAGCGTGGAGACCAGCAGGTGCCCGGTCTCCGCCGCCTTCATCGCCGTGTCCACCGTCTCCGCGTCGCGCATCTCGCCGATCAGGATCACGTCCGGGTCCTGGCGCAGCGCCGCGCGGAGGCCGGTGCGGAAGCTCTCGGTGTCGGTGCCCACCTCGCGCTGCGTGAGGCTGCAGTTGATGTCCCGGTGCAGGAACTCGATCGGGTTCTCCAGCGTCACCACGTGCTTCTGCTGGGTGCGGTTGATGCAGTCGATCATCGCCGCCATCGTGGAGCTCTTGCCGCTGCCCGTCACGCCCGTGACCAGGATCATCCCGCGCTCGGCGCCGGCCACCGTGGCCAGCACCGGCGGCAGGCGCAGCGACTCGAAGGTCGGCACCTCGAACGGGATCACCCGCATCACGATCATGAACGAGGACCGCTGCCGCAGGATGTTCACCCGGAACCGGCCGATGCCGGGCGCGCCCCACGAGCAGTCGTAGTCCTGGATCCGGTCGATCCGGGCCTGGTCCTCGACGTTGGGGATGAACTGGAGCGCGATGGCCTTGGTCTGCTCCGGCGTGAGGCGCTGCTTGGTGAGCGGGACCAGCTTCCCGTCGATCCTGGCGCGGAACACGTCGCCCGCCTTGATGTGCAGGTCCGACGCCCCGCGATCGACCGCCGCCTTGATGATCTTCTCCATTCAGTACCCCGCGCCCGTGTCCACCACGTTGAGCAGCTCCCGCCCGTCCCGGTACCGCGCCCAGTTCTCGAGCACCAGCGCCTGCTCGCGCGCCCAGAAGCCCGTCGTCGCGGCCGCGACGTGCGGGTGCACGAGCACGCGCGGATGGCCCCAGAACGCGTGCTCCGGCGGCAGCGGCTCGCGCTCGAACACGTCGAGCGCCGCGCCCCGCAGCCTGCCGGAATCCAGCGCCGCCAGCAGCGCCGGCTCCTCCACCACGGCGCCCCGCGACACGTTCACCAGCACCGCGCCCTCCGCCAGCAGCGCCAGCTCCGCGGCGCCGATCGCGGAGCGCGTGTGGCCGGTCAAGGGCGCCGCCACCACCAGCGCGGCCGCGCCCTCGAGCGCCCACGCCGCCTGCCCCGGTCCCACCACCGACACGCCCGCGGGGCCGCCCAGCGCGGGCCGGCGACGCACGCCGCGCACCTGCGCCCCGAGCGCGACGAGCCGCGCCGCCACCGCCCGCCCGATGCCCCCCAGCCCGTAGACCGCGACGCGGCTCCCCGCCAGCTCGCGGAACGGGCTCGGCAGGCCGGTCAGCGCGCCCTTCGCCCAGCGGCGCTCGCGCTGCGCGGCGGCGGCGAGGTCCATGCCCCGGAAGAAATGGAGCACCGCGCCGACCACCCACTCCGCGATGGGCTCGGCGTGCACGCCGGCCGAGTTGGTGAGGACCACGCCCGACTCGCGCAGCGCCGCCGTGAGGCTCCCGCTCACCCCGGCGGCGGCGCTGTGCACCCAGCGCAGGCTCCCGCGCCCGGCCGCGACGACCGCCTCGGGGATGCCCCACCCAATGTATATCTCCGCCCCGGCGGCAACAGCCACGGCCTCCGCCGAGCCGCCGGCGCCGTCCCCGTCGCTGTCGTTGGCGGCGGTCACCGTTTCCACCCGCCACGCGTTGCCGCCGGCCGCCTGCAGCGCGCGCACGAACGTTCCGGGCGCCTGCCACAGCGGGCGCTGCGACGCGAGGTCGAGGACCAGGCGGCGCGCCGTCACGCCGATCCGGGCGGCGCCGTCGCGATGCCCGCCGCGCGCCGGCGGAGCACGCTCACGCCGACGAGCCGGGGCGGACCGCCGCCACGCCGCCCTGCGCGAACCGGGGCGCGAAGCCCATCACCTCGCGCACCTTCGCCAGCGTCCCGTCGGCCAGCTTCCGGCAGCGGTCCGCCCCGGCGGCCAGGATCTCCCGTACCCGCTCGGGCCGCGCCTTCAGCTCCTGGGCTCGCTCCCGGACGGGGGCCAGCGCCGCTATCATATTGTCCGCGAGCAGCCGCTTGCACTCGAGGCATCCCCATCCCGCCGTCCGGCACTGCGTCGCGACGTGCTCGACCTGGGCCGGCGTCGAGAGGTGCTGATGCAGGGAATAGATGTTGCAGATCTCCGGCGTGCCGGGATCGCGCCGGGTCTTGCGCGCCGGGTCGGTCATCGCCGGCCGCAGCTTCTCCCAGATCACCTCGGGCGTGTCGAGGACGCCGATCGTGTTGCCGAGGCTCTTGGACATCTTCGCCTTGCCGTCGAGCCCGACGATCCGGCGCGCCTTGGACAGCAGCGGCTGGGGCTCGGGGAAGAGCTCGACACCGTAGCGCGTGTTCCAGCGCCGGGCGATCTCCCGCGCCAGCTCGAGGTGCTGGAGCTGGTCCTCGCCGACCGGGACGCGGTCGGCCAGATAGAGCAGGATGTCGGCGGCCTGGAGGATGGGGTAATTCAGCAATCCGGCGGGGACGGTCTCCTCGCGCGCGGACTTGTCCTTGAACTGGGTCATCCGCTCCAGCTCGCCGAGCGGGGTGACGGCACCGAGGGCCCACGCCAGCTCGGTGTGCTGCGGAACGTGCGACTGGACGAACAGGGTGGCGCGCTCAGGATCGATGCCCGCCGCGAGCAGCCCGACGGCCATCTCCAGCGTGCGGCCGGCCAGCTCCCCTGGCTCGTACGGCTGGGTGATGGCGTGCAGGTCCACGATGCTGAAGATGCACTCGTGATCCGATTGCAGGGCGACCCAGTTCCTCACCGCCCCGAGGTAGTTGCCGATGTGCAGCTCGCCCGAGGGCTGGATGCCGCTGAAGACCCGGTGCATCAGCGCAAGCTAAGGAACCCCGGGAGGTGTGGCAAGTGAATCTCGATGCGCGCCAACTGCTGGCGGCGGCTCAACTTGCGGCCGATCGGGCCGCGGCGTTCCTGCGCCGCGAGGAGGGCCGGCTGAAGCCCGACGCGTGGTCGGAAAAGGGGCGCGCCGATTTCGTCACCGAGGTGGACCGGGAGGCGGAGCGCCTGATCGCCGAGGCGCTGACCCGCGCCTTCCCCGGGAGCGCGGTGGTCGGCGAGGAGCTGACGCCGGCCGCGGCCGGGACGGGCGCGCAGGGACTGCCCGCCGGGCTCGCCTGGGTCGTCGATCCGCTCGACGGCACGACCAACTTCCTCCACCGCTTTCCCTGGTACGCGGTCTCGATCGGCGCCCTGGTGGACCGCCGGCACGTGGCCGGCGTGGTCCATCACGTGTCGACGGGCATCCGCTACCACGCGCTCGAGGGCGGAGGCGCGTGGCAGGACGAGGCGCGCCTCCACGTCTCCGCCGTGACCGAGCCCAGGCAGGCGCTCATCGGCACCGGGTTCCCGTACCGGTTCATGAGCGAGTGGCCGCGGTACCGGGAGCAGTTCGCCGCCGTGCTGGGCAGCGCGGGCGGCGTGCGGCGGCCGGGCTCCGCGGCGCTCGACTTCTGCGACGTCGCGGCCGGGCGGTTCGACGGCTTCTGGGAGCTGTCGCTCGCGCCGTGGGACGTCGCCGCCGGGACGCTGATCGTGCGCGAGGCGGGCGGCGTGGTGACCGGCCTCGCGGGCGAAACGGACGTGGTCCGCCAAGGTCCCATCGTGGCGGGGAATCCCAGGATCCATGAATGGTTGCTGAAGCTGTTGCATGACACCGATGCCCCACCTCTCACCTAGACCTCTCACTTGAACGTCTCACTTCTCACCCCTCACCTCTCACTGCCGACAGGCCAATGTCACTCGTAGAGTGCGTGCCGAATTTCAGCGAGGGCCGCAACGCGGAGACCCTGGACCTCCTCCGCTCCGCCCTCACCTCCGTCCCCGGCGTGCGGCTCCTCGACGCGCAGGCGGATCCCAGCCACAACCGGTCCGTCTTCACCTTCGTCGCGCCTCCGGAGGCGGCGGTGGAGGCCGCGTTCCGCGGCGTGAAGCTCGCCGCCGAGCGGATCGACCTGCGGACGCACCGGGGCGAGCACCCGCGGATGGGGGCGGCCGACGTGGTGCCGTTCATCCCGCTCGAGGGCGCCACGATGGACGACTGCGTGGCGCTGGCGAAGCGGCTCGGCGAGCGGATCGGCGCGGAGCTGGCGATCCCCGTCTTCCTCTACGAGCGCGCGGCGACGCGGCCCGGGCGCGCCAACCTCGCCGAGGTGCGGAAGGGCGAGTTCGAGGGCCTGCGCGAGCTGATCGGCACCGACCCGGCGCACGCGCCGGACTTCGGGCCCCCGAAGATCCACGAGTCGGCGGGCGCGGTGGCGGTGGGCGCGCGGCCGTTCCTCGTCGCCTACAACGTGTACCTCAAGACGGGCGACCAGGCGGTGGCGAAGGCGATCGCGAAGAAGGTGCGCACGGCCACCGGCGGGCTGCCGGCGGTGAAGGCGCTCGGGATGCTGGTGGGCGGCGAAGCGCAGGTCTCGATGAACCTCGTGGACATCGACGTGACCCCGCCGCACGTGGCGTTCGCCGCAGTGGCGGCGGCCGCGGGCGAGCTGGGCACGGAGGCGACCTGGAGCGAGATCGTGGGGATGGTGCCGGAGCGCTGCGTGCACGCCGCGACGGAGCGGCACCTGCTGCTGCGGGAGCCGGTGGCGGCTCACGTCCTCGAGGCCAGGGTGCGCTCGACGGCCGGCCCGACGCTGGGGGACTGGATGGACGCGGTGGCCTCGTCGAGCCCCGCGCCCGGCGGGGGCACGGTGTCGGCGGTCGCGGGCGCGATGGCGGCCGCGCTGGCGGCGATGGTCGGGCGGCTGACGGTAGGCCGAAAGAAGTACGCGGCCGTGGACGGCGAGTTCCGGGCGCTGCTGGACCGCGCCGAGTCGCTGCGGGTGCGGCTGATGCGCCTGGGCGACGAGGACGCGACGGCGTTCAACGCGGTGAGCGCGGCGTACGCGCTGCCCAGGGAGCCCGAGGCGCCGCGCAAGGACGCGATCCAGCAGGCGCTGCTGGGCGCCGCGAAGGTGCCGCTCGAGACCTTGCGCGCGGCGCGCGACGTGGCGGCGCTGGCGGCGCGGGCGGCGGAGGCCGGGAACCGGAACGCGGTGAGCGACGCGGGCGTGGGGGCGATGCTCGCCGGCGCGGCGGCGCGCGGCGCCGCCTACAACGTGCGGATCAACGCCTCGGGGATGCCGAACCCCGCCGAGGCGGCGCCCCTGGTGGACGAGGCGCAGCGCCTGATCGCGGAGGTGGAGGCCGACGTCGCCCGCGCGACCGCCGCCGTGGAGGCGGCGATTGGGGGGTAGCGCCGGAGCGCCGGGCAACATCGAGTCGGGACGACCGAGCCGCACGGCGCTGGGCGCCGCCGTCCACCGCGCCGTTCACCAGGTCCTGGAGGGCGGCCGGATCTTCGCGGATCCGCTCGCCCTCCGCATCCTGGGATGGGACGCGAAAGCCGCGCGCCGCGAAGCCGAGAGCGGCGGCGACCGGCGATTGCTGCGGTTGTTCATCGCCGTCAGGTCCCGGTTCGCCGAGGACGCGTTCGCGGCCGCCCACGCAGGCGGTGTGCGGCAGCTCGTGGTGCTGGGCGCGGGACTCGACACGTACGCCTACCGCACGACCCTCCGCGAGGGCCTGCGCGTTTTCGAGCTCGATCACCCTGCGACCCAGGAGTGGAAGCGCGGGCTGCTGGCCGCCGCCGGGATCACGACGCCTCCGTCGCTGACGTTCGTTCCGATCGACTTCGAGCGGGTGACGCCCGAGCGTGGATTGGCGGGCGCGGGCTTCGATGCGGCCCGGCCGGCGTTCTTCATCTGGCTCGGCGTGGTGCCGTACCTGTCGGAGGCCGGCGTGCTCGCGACGCTCGCCTGGATCGGCGGCCTCCCGGGTGGCACTCAGGTGGTCTTCGACTACGCCAATCCCACGGACGAGGGCGCCGGGAAATCGGAGCTCCGTGCGGCGCACAGGGCGTTGGCCGCGCGGGTCGCCGCGGTCGGGGAGCCGTTCAGGACGTACTTCGAAACCGACCTGCTCCACGCGAGACTGAGGAGCCTGGGGTACCGCCACCTCGAAGATCTCGGTCCGGCGGCGATCGGGGAGAGATACTTCGGCATCAGAACCGGCGCCCGCGAGGCCGGCGGCCACGTGCTGCGGGCAACGACCTGACGACGGCCGGCGGGCGCCGGCCGGTCTCCTAGCCCACCGGCACGGCCGTCGGCACCGTGAGGATGCGCGCGCCGTCCTCGGTCACCAGCACCGTGTGCTCGAAGTGGGCCGAGAGCGAGCCGTCCATCGTCACCACCGTCCACTTGTCGGGCAGCGTGCGCACCTCCGGCCGTCCGATGTTGACCATCGGCTCGATCGCCAGGGTCATGCCGGCCAGCAGCCTCGGGCCGCGGTGCGGCATGCCGTAGTTGGGGATCTGCGGCTCCTCGTGGAACTGGCTGCCGATCCCGTGTCCCACCAGCTCGCGCACCACCCCGTAGCGCTCGCCTTCCGCCACGCGCTGCACCGCGCTCCCGATGTCGCCCACGTGGCCGCCGGCGCGCACGGCCGCGATGCCCGCGGCCAGGGCGCGCTCGGTCGTCTCCAGGAGCTTCTTCACCTCGGGCCGGACCTCGCCCACCATCGCCGTCAGGGCCCCGTCGGCGTGCAGGCCGCCGATGCACGCCCCCACGTCCACGCTGAGGATGTCGCCCTCGGCCAGCACCCGCTTCCGCGACGGGATGCCGTGCACCACCTCGGCGTTGATCGAGGTGCACAGCGTCGCCGGAAATCCGTACAGCCCCTTGAACGACGGCGTCGCTCCGTCGTGCGAGCGGATGAACTCCTCGGCGAGCTGATCGAGGTCCCAGGTCGAGACGCCGGCGGCCGCGCGCGAGCGGACGAGCGCGAGCACGTCGGCCACGACGTGGCCGGCCCGGCTCATCAGCTCGATCTCGCGCGGCGACTTGATGGTGATCACGCCCCGGCTCCCACGGCCTTGCGCACCCTGCCCTGAATCTCGTTCACGTCGCCCGTGCCGGCCACCCGCTTCACGACGCCCTGCCGCTCGTAGTGCGCCACCAGCGGCGCCGTCTGCTCGTGATACACCGTGAGGCGCTGTCTGATGGATTCCGGGTTGTCGTCGCTGCGGCCCTCCTTGGCCGCGCGCCCCAGCAGCCGCCGCACCAGCTCGTCCTCCGCGACCTCGAGCAGCAGCACCGGGTCCACCCGCGCCCGGCGGTCGGCGAGCATGCGGTCCACGGCCGTCGCCTGGGGCACGGTGCGCGGGAAGCCGTCCATCAGCACGCCGCGCGCCCCCTGCGGCGAATCCAGGATCTGGCGGATCAGGCCCAGCACCACGTCGTCGGGCACGAGCAGCCCCTGGTCCATGTAGCCCTTCGCCTGCCGGCCCAGCGGCGTGCCCTGCTTCACGGCGGCGCGCAGCAGCTCGCCGGTCGAGATCTGCGGGATCCCGAGATGCTCCGCCAGGAGCTTGCCCTGCGTCCCTTTGCCGGAGCCGGGAGCCCCGAGGATCATGAGGTACATGGAGGCCCGAGCAGCGTGAGAGGTGAGCGGTGAGCCGTGAGACGTTCGAGTGAGAAGTGAGAGGCAAGACGTGAGAAGGTCAAGGGCGGGGCGAATGCACCAGAGGTGAGAAGTGGCCCTCTCACGCCTTCCACCTCTCACCTCTCACGTGAACCTCTCACCCCTCACCCCTCACCTCTCACGCCTCGGCTACATATAGCGCTGCCTGCCCCTGAACCTCACCCGCCCCTCCTTCATGAACCCGTCGTACTGCCGCAGGATCATGTGCTGCTGCATCTGCTGGACCGTGTCGAGCGCGACGCCGACCACGATCAGCAGCGCCGTGCCGCCGAACCGGAACGGGACGTTGAAGGCGTCGAAGATGACGATCGGCATCACCGCGATCGCGGTGAGGAACAGCGCGCCCGGCAGCGTCACCCGCGACAGCACGTGGTCGATGTACTCGGCCGTCCGCGAGCCCGGCTTCACGCCCGGGATGAACCCGCCCTGCTTCTTGAGGTTCTCGGCCAGGTCCACCGGGTTGAAGATGATGGCCGTGTAGAAGTAGGTGAAGAACACGATCAGCACCGTGTACAGCACGTAGTAGACCCACGAGCCCGGCTGGAAGTACTCCGACAGGTCCTTCAGGGCCTGCACGTTGGAGAACTGCGCCAGGGTGCCCGGGACGATGATGATCGACTGGGCGAACACGATCGGCATGACGCCGGCCGAATTGATCCGCAGCGGGATGAACGACTTCTGTCCCTCGCGGATGCGTCCTCGGCCCATCACCTTGCGCGGGATCTGGATCGGGATGCGCCGCGCCGCGACGGTGATGGCCACCGTCACCCACACGACCACCAGCATGATGGCCGCCAGCACGATCAGCCGCGGCCAGTCCACCGCCCCGGTCCGGAGGTACTCGGCCGTCTTGCCGATCGCCGGCCATCCGCCCTGCACGATCGAGAAGAAGATCAGCAGGCTCATCCCGTTTCCGAGGCCGCGCTCGGTGATCTGCTCGCCGAGCCACATCACGAACACGCCGCCCACGGTGAGCACGAAGGCCGTGGTCATCCGGAAGCCCCAGCCGGGCGCGGCCACCGCGCCCTGCACCACGCCCTCGATGAAGATCGCGATGCCCCAGGCCTGGCCGGCCGCGAGGCCGACCGTGAGGTAGCGGGTCCACTGGGTGATCTTCTTCCGCCCCTCCTCTTCCCGCTGGAGCTTCTCGACGGCCGGGAACACGGCCCCCATCAGCTGCCAGAAGATGCTGGCCGAGATGTACGGCATGATGCCGAGGGCGAACACCGTCGCACGCGACAGGCCGCCGCCCACGAACATGTCGTACATCCCCAGCAGCCCGCCGCCCTGCTGGCGGAAGAACTGGGTGAGCGCGTTGACGTCCACGCCCGGCACCGTGATGTGCGCGCCGATGCGGTACAGCAGCAGGCACAGGAGCGTGAAGAGGATCTTCTCTTTGAGCTCGGGGATCTTGAACAGGTTCGGGATGCGCGGCGCGGTCACCGGCTACTCCTCGATTCTCCCGCCGGCGGCCTCGATCTTGGTCCGCGCCGGGGCGGAGACGGCGAGCCCCTTGATCACCAGCCCCCTGGGCGCCTCGCCGTCGCCCAGGACCTTGATGGGCCGGTCGGCGTGGATCACCAGCCCCGCTTCGGCCAGCGCCGCCGCCGTCACCTCGCGGCCGGCGAAGGCGCCGAGCGCCTTGAGGTTCACCGGCTGCGCGTCCTGCTTGAACGGGTTGGTGAACCCGCGCTTCGGCACGCGCCGGATCAGCGGCATCTGCCCGCCCTCGAACCCGGGGCGCACGTGGCCGCCGGTGCGCGCCTTCTGGCCCTTGTGCCCGTGCCCGGACGTCTTGCCGTGCCCGGACCCCGGGCCCCGGCCGCGCCGCTTCGGCGGATGCGCCGAGCCCTCGGGCGGCTTGAGCGTGTCGAGACCGACCCGCTCGAACGTGTCGGCCATCAGCCCTCCCCGGCCGGCGTCACCTCGACGAGGTGCCGCACCTGGTTCAGCATGCCGCGCAGCGACGGCGAGTCGACCACCACCACCACGTCCTGGTGGTGCTTCAGGCCGATGGCCCGCAGCGTCCGGCGGTGCACGGCCGGATGGCCGATCCCGCTCCTGACCTGCTTGACGCGCAGCTTGCCGCCGGCCGCCCGCGTCTTCGATCTAGTTGGCACGGCCCGGCTCCCCCTGGCGCGCCCGGTACCCGAGCGACGCGGCTTCGACGCCGCGCTCCTTCGCCACGCGCTGTACGGTGGTCAGCTGCTTCAGCCCGTCGAGCGTGGCCCGCACCATGTTGTGCGGGTTGTTGCTCCCCAGGCTCTTGGTGAGGATGTCCTGGACGCCGGCGCACTCGAGCACCGCGCGCACCGGGCCGCCGGCGATCACGCCGGTCCCGGACGTGGCCGGCTTGAGGAGCACGCGGCCGGCGCCGTGGCGGCCGATCACCTCGTGCGGAATCGTCGCGCCGGTGCGCGGGACGCCGACCAGCGCGCGGCGCGCGGCCTCGACGGCCTTCCGCACCGCCTCGCTGACCTCGTTCGCCTTGCCGGTCGCCACGCCGACGTGGCCGGCGCCGTCCCCCACCGCCACCAGCGCGTTGAAGCTGAACCGCCGGCCGCCCTTCACCACCTTGGCCACGCGGTTGATGCTGATCACGTTCTCGATCAGCTCGCTCTCGCGCTCGCGATCCCGTTCGCGGTCGCGGCGGTCCCGCCGCGGCGCGTCGCGGTGCTGGCCCTGCGGCCCCTGTGGCCCGTGCGGCCCGTGCTGTCCCTGCTGCCCTGGCTCCCTGGCCATCCGCTAGAACTCCAGTCCGCCCTTGCGCGCGCCGTCGGCGACCGCCTTGACGCGCCCGTGATAGGCGTAGCCCGCCCGGTCGAACACCACCCTGGTGATGCCCTTCTCCTTCGCCCGCTGGGCGAGGGCCATCCCGACCGCGTAGCCCCGCCCGACCTTGCCCTTGGCCGCCGGCTCCACCTTCTCGGAGTTGTCGGCCACGCCGAGCAGCACCACGCCCCGGTCGTCGTCCACCAGGTGGGCGTAGATGTGCTTCAGCGAACGGTACACCACCAGCCGCGGCCGCTCCATCGTGCCGCTGACCTTGCGCCGCACCCTGAGGTGCCGCCGGCGGCGGTGCTGGTCCGCCGACTTGGGCTTGCGTACCGGTCTCATGCTACTTGGTGGCCCCCGCCCCGGTCTTGCCGGCCTTGCGCCGGACGTGCTCGCCGGTGTAGCGGATGCCCTTGCCCTTGTAGGGCTCCGGCGGCCGCACCGCGCGGATCTCCGCCGCGACCCGCCCCACCAGCTCCTTGTCGCTCCCCGACACCTTCACCACGGTGGGCTGGTCGGCCGTGATCCTGATCCCGGCCGGCGCCTTGAACTCCACCGGATGCGAGTAGCCCACGACCAGCGCCACTCCGTACGGCTTGGTCTCGGCGCGGTAGCCCACGCCGACGATCTCCAGCGACTTCTCGTAGCCCTTGGTGACGCCCTCGACCATGTTGGCCACCAGGGTCCTCGTGAGCCCGTGCAGCGACTTGTGCCAGGTGTCGTCGGACGGCCGGGTCACGACCACCTGCCCGTCCTCGAGCTTCACGCCGAGGTCGCCCGGCACCCGGTGGGACAGCTCGCCCTTGGGGCCCTTGATCGAGACCGTGTTGCCGGCCACCGAGGCGGTGACGCCCTTGGGCAGCGGAACCGGTCGCCTGCCGATGCGGGACACGGCGCCCCCCTACCAGACCACGGCGAGCAGCTCGCCGCCCACGTGGGCCGTCCGCGCGTCGCGGTCGCTCATCAACCCCTGCGGGGTGGAGAGGATCGCCATCCCCAGGCCGTTCCTGACCCGCGGGATCTGCCGCACGCCCACGTAGCGCCGCAGGCCCGGGGCCGACACGCGCCGGAGCTCGCGGATGACCGGCTCGTCGCCGTCGTGGTACTTCAGGTACAGCCGCAGCACGCCGTGCTGGCCGTCGTCCAGGACGCTGAAGTCCTGGATGTAGTGGTTGTCGCGCAGCAACCGCGCGATCTCCACCTTCAGCTTGGACACCGGCACGTCGACCCGGCGGTGCCTGGCCAGGCACGCGTTGCGGATCCGGGTCAGCATGTCTGCGACGGGATCGGTCATGCTCATAGGTTCGCTCGACTCCTGTTCGACCGTACGGTCCGATCCACGGTCACCAGCTGCTCTTCCGGACGCCCGGGATCTCGCCCCGCAGGGCCAGGTCCCGGAAGCAGATCCGGCACAGGCCGAACTTGCGCAGGGTCGCGCGCGAGCGGCCGCACCGCTGGCAGCGGTGGTACGCCCGCGTCTTGAACTTCGGCGCCCGTTTGACCTTCTCGGTCCAGCACTTCTTGGCCATCGCTCCCCCGCCTCGAATCAGCTCACGTCCACCGGCTGCTCGCCGTGGAACGGCACGCCCAGCTCCCGGAGGAGCGCCATCGCCACGTCGTCGCGGCCGGCGGTGGTCACGATCGTGATGTCCATCCCGTGGATCCGCTCGACCTTGTCGAAGTCGATCTCCGGGAAGATCATCTGCTCCTTGATGCCGAACGTGTAGTTGCCCCGGCCGTCGAAGCTCCGGGTCGGCAGCCCGCGGAAGTCGCGGATGCGCGGCACCGCGATGTTGATGAACCGGTCCAGGAACTCCCACATCCGCGCGCCGCGCAGCGTCACGCTCGCCCCGATGGGCATGCCCGCCCGGATCGAGAAGTTCGAGATCGCCTTCTTGGCGCGGGTGACCAGGGCCTTCTGCCCCGTGATCTGGCCCATCTCGGCCACGATCGCCTCGAGCGCCTTCGGCGCCTTGTGCGCCTCGCCCAGCCCCACGTTCAGCACCACCTTGACCACCCGCGGGATCTGGTGCGGGTTGGTGAACCCGAACCGGCGCGCCAGCGCCGGCCGCGCCCGCTCGGCGTAGGTGATGGCGAGCCGCGCCGGCGGCGCCGGCTCGTACACCGGCGGCGGGCCCTTCGGCTCGGCCGCCGCCTCGACGTCCTTGCCCTTGCCCCCGCCCTTGCCGCCCTTCTGGTCCCGCGGCGGCTTGGGAGGCTTCGCGGCCTTCGGTTCCGCCGTCTCCTGCTTCGTCTCGTCCGCCATGGTCCCTTACCGGTTCCGCGGGATGGTCTCGCCGGAGCGCACCGACACGCGCTCCACCGTCCCGTCCTGGTCCACCCGGCGCCGCACGCGGGTCGGATGGTTGTCCTTGGGGTCGATGAGCATCACCTTCGAGGCGGCGATCGGCGCGGCAAACTCCACGATCTGGCTCTCCTCGCCCTGCTGCCGCGCCCGGCGGTGGCGCTTGACGATGTTCACGCCTTCCACCACCACCCGGCCCTTCTGCGGCAGCGCGCGCAGCACCTTGCCGCGCTTGCCCTTCTCCTCGCCGGAGATCACCACCACCAGGTCGCCCTTGGTGATGTGCATCCGGACCCGGGTGCGCGGCGCCGGCTTCCCCTTGGCCCGCTCGTGCTTGCGATACACCAGCCGCCGCATGCTACAGCACCTCCGGAGCCAGGCTCACGATCTTCATGAACCGCTTCTCCCTGAGCTCGCGGCCCACGGGCCCGAAGATGCGGGTCGCCCGGGGCTCACCCTGCTCGTCGATGATCACGGCGGCGTTCTCGTCGAACCGGATGTAGCTCCCGTCCTTGCGCCGCGTCTCCTTGGCGGTGCGCACCACCACGGCGCGCGCGACCTCGCCCTTCTTCACCGTGCCGGTCGGCAGGGCGTCCTTGATGGCGACGATCACCACGTCGCCCAGCCCCGCGTACCGGCGCTTCGAGCCGCCGAGCACCCGGATGACCAGGGCCCGCTTCGCGCCCGAGTTGTCGGCGATCCTGAGGATCGTTTCCTGCTGGACCACGGCCGCCTCCTACTTCGCCCGCTCGACGATCTCGACGACCCGCCAGCGCTTGGTCTTCGACAGCGGCCGGGTCTCCATGATGCGCACCAGGTCGCCGACGTGCGCTTCGTTGCGCTCGTCGTGCGCCACCACCCGGCTGGTGCGCGTCGCCTGCTTCGCGTATAGGCCGTGGGTCACGCGGCGGCCGATCGTCACCACGACCGACTTGTCCATCCGGTCGCTCACCACCGTGCCCGTGCGGGTCTTCCGCTGCACCCGCGGCTGCTCCTGCCGGACGTCACTCATGGTGTCTTCGCCTTCGCCTTGGCGGCGCGCTCGGCCAGCACCGTCTTGAGACGGGCGACCGTGCGGCGCGCGGTCCTCAGATCCATCGGATTGCCGAGCACCTCGGTGGCCGCCTTGAAGCGCAGGCCGAAGAACTCCTTCTCGTACTCGGCCAGCTTGGCCTTGAGCTCCGCGTCGGTCAGCTCGCGGATCTGCACCGGGGTGAGCTTGGTCAGTGCCACGGCGCTACGCCTCCCGCCTCACGAACCGGGTGCTGATCGGGAGCTTGGCGGAGGCCAGCGCCAGCGCCTTCTTGGCTAGCACCTCCTCGATGCCCTCGATCTCGAACAGCATCCGCCCGATCTTCACCGGGCACACCCAGCCCTCCGGGTTGCCCTTGCCCTTCCCCATCCGCGTCTCGGCCGGCTTCTTGGTGATCGGCTTGTCGGGGAACAGCCGGATCCACAGCTTGCCGCCGCGCTTCATGCTGCGGGTCATGGCGACGCGCGCCGCTTCGATCTGCCGGTTGGTGACCCACCCCGCCTCCAGCGCCTGGAGGCCGAAGTGGCCGAACGCCAGCGTCTGGCCGCGGGTGGCGACCCCGCGCATCCGGCCCTTCATCTGCTTGCGGAACTTGACCCGCTTGGGCGCCAGCATGCTCAGGACCCCGTGCTGTAGGTGCGGCCGCGGGCGTCTTCCACCACCTCACCCTTGAAGATCCACGTCTTCACGCCGATGGTGCCGAAGGTCGTCTTGGCGGTCGCGGTGGCGTAGTCCACGTCGGCCCGCAGCGTGTGCAGCGGCACCCGGCCCTCGTGATAGCCCTCCACCCGCGCGATCTCCGCCCCGCCCAGCCGCCCGCCGCACTTGATCTTGATGCCCTGCGCCCCCATCCGCATCGCCGACTGCACCGCCCGCTTCATCGCGCGGCGGAAGCTGATGCGCTGCGCCAGCTGGTGGGCGACGTTGTCGGCCACCAGCTGCGCGTCCAGCTCGGGACGCTTGATCTCCTCGACGTTGATCCCCACTTCCTTGGTCGTCAGCTGCGCCAGCTCGTCGCGCAGCTTGTCCACCTCGGCGCCGCGCTTCCCGATCACCACGCCCGGCCGCCCGGTGTGCACGGTCACCAGCACCTTGCCCGGCTTGCGCTCGATGTGCACGTCGCTGATCGCCGCGTGCTGCAGCCGCGTCTTGAGGTAGGTGCGGATCAGCTCGTCTTCCTTGAGCAGCGCCGGAAACTCCCGGTTCGCGAACCAGCGGGAACGCCACGGCTTGACGATGCCGAGCCGGAACCCATGGGGATGTGTTTTCTGGCCCACCTAGTGCTCCTTGGTCGCCACGAGGATGGTGACGTGGCTGGTCCGCTTCTTCAGGGGCGTCGCCCGCCCCATCGCCGCCGGCATGAACCGCTTCAGGGTCGGCCCCTCGTCCACCATCGCCGTCTTCACGAACAGTCGGTCCTCGTCGAAGCGCTCGGAGGCGCGCTCCGCCTTGACCTTCGCGTTCGCCACGGCCGACAGCAGCACCTTCCGCACCGGCACCGCCGCGCCCTTCTTGCTGTACTTCAGGATCGAGAACGCCTCGCCCACCGGCCGGCCGCGGATCAGGTCGACCACCAGCCGCACCTTGCGCGCCGACTGGCGGAGCGTCCGCTGGATCGCCCGCGCCTCGGTCATGGCTTGGCCGCCGGCGCCGGGGCGGGAGCCGGGGCGGCGCCGCCCTCGGCCTCGAGCTTGGCCTTCTTGTCGGCCGACATCTTGCCGCTGTGCCCGCGGAACAGCCGGGTGGGCGCGAACTCGCCCAGCTTGTGGCCGACCATGTTCTCGCTCACGTACACCGGCACGAACTTGTTCCCGTTGTGCACGGCCAGCGTGTGCCCGACGAAGTCCGGCGTCACCGTGGACGCGCGCGACCAGGTCTTGAGCACCCGCTTCTCGTTCTTGGTGTTCAGCTCGTGGATCCGCTTCAGCAGCCGCGCGTCCACGAACGGGCCCTTCTTGACGCTGCGGGACATTATCGCGTCGCCTTCCCGCGCTTGTGGCCGCGGATGATGAGTTTGTTGCTGGCCTTCTTCTTGTGCCGCGTCTTCACGCCCTCCGGCTTGCCCCACGGGCTCACCGGCGGACGGCCGCCGCTCGACTTGCCCTCGCCGCCGCCCAGCGGATGGTCCACCGGGTTCTTGGCGACGCCGCGGACCTTGGAGCGCCGGCCCAGCCAGCGCGACTTGCCCGCCTTGCCGATGCTCTCCAGCTCGTGCTCGACGTTGCCCACCTGGCCGATCGTGGCCAGGCACACGCCGCGCACCAGCCGCACCTCGCCGCTCATCATCTTCAGGGTGACCATCTCGCCTTCCTTGGCCACCACCTGGACGCCGGCCCCGGCCGAGCGCGCCATCTGCCCGCCGCGCCCCGGCTTCAGCTCGACGTTGTGCACCGTGGTGCCGAGCGGCACCTCGGAGAGCGGCACCGCGTTGCCCAGCCGGATGTCGGCGCCGGGCCCGGAGTTCACCACGTCGCCCACCGCCAGGCCGCGG
>DASPTN010000170.1:0-9120 GCA_035623395.1 Gemmatimonadales bacterium
GGAACACGACCGCCGCCAGCGCGGTGCAGACCGCGATGACGAGGCCCGCCCGCAGGTACTCGGACGAGGTCGAGTGCCGGGTGCCGCGCGTCCGCCGCCGGGAGCGACCCGCCGGCTCGCCACTGATGGCGTAGACGTCCACGTCGCCGCTGCCGCGCACCAGCTGGTCCAGCGTCGAGCCGAACAGCTTGTCGCGCCAGCGCGGATGCGTCGGCTTGCCGACGATGATCTTGGTGACGTTGTGGTCGCGCGCGTACACCAGGATCTCGTCCGCGGCGTTGAGGCCGCTCAGCGACGCGGTGCCGGCCCCCAGCGACTCGGCGAGCTGCAGGTTCGCGACCAGCGCTTCCCGCTCGACGGGCGTCACCGACTCGCCCGGGCGCTCGACGTGCACCACGAACCAGTCGCACTTGAGCCCGGTCGCCATCCGCTTCCCGGCCCGCACCAGCCGCGCGCCGTCGGGGTTCGGGCCGATGCACACCAGGATCCGGTCGGCCGCCGCCCAGGTGGAGTGGATGCCGGCGTCCTGCATGTAGCCGCGCATCTGCGCGTCCACCCGCTCGGCTGCGCGGCGCAGCGTCATCTCGCGCAGCGCGATCAGGTTGCCCTTGCGGAAGAACCGCTCGATCGCGGCGGCCGCCTGCTCGGGCATGTACACCTTGCCCTGCCGCAGCCGCCCCAGCAGGTCGTCCGCCGAGAGGTCCGCCAGCTCCAGCTCGTCGGCCTGGTCGAACACCGAATCGGGCAGCGTCTCCCGCACGGTGACGCCCGTGATCCGCGCGACCACGTCGTTCAGGCTCTCGAGGTGCTGCACATTCAGCGTGGAGTAGACGCTGACGCCGGCGGCGAGCAGCTCCTCGACGTCCTGCCAGCGCTTGGGGTGGCGGGAGCCGGGCGCGTTGGTGTGCGCCAGCTCGTCGACCAGCAGGATCCCCGGCCGGCGCGCCAGCGCGGCGTCGAGGTCGAGCTCCTCGAGGGTGATGCCGCGGTACTCGACGCGGCGGCGCGGCAGCACCGGCAGGCCCTCGAGGAGGGCCGCGGTCTCCGGCCGGGCGTGGGTCTCGACCACGCCGACCACGACCTCGACGCCCTCGCGGGCGCGGGCGCGCGCGGCCTCCAGCATGGCGTAGGTCTTCCCCACGCCGGGCGCCGCGCCGAAGAAGATCTTCAGGCGCCCGCGCGCGGCGAGACGCTCGCCTTCGTGCAGCCGCGCGAGCAGGATTTCGGGGTCGGGACGCCCGTCCCGGGTCGGGCTCACGGTCCTAACCTACCTCCGCCGCCACGCGGCGGTGAGGGCGCGCGAACGCGACCGCTCCGCCGGCTAGAGCTTCACCAGGACCGCGCAGTTGATGCGGTTCTCGGTGTTCCGGAGGTCCGGCGCCCAGTTGGCCACCGTCGAGCCCGGGGCGCCCTGGTCGCCGTTCGGCGGCGTCACGCCGCCCGGGCCCGCGAAGTACGGCACGCTGGCGTGGCGGTGGTCGAACTCCACCCGGAAGGTCACGAACTGGTCGGGCATGTAGTCGAAGGTGACCGACGCGTCCCAGGCGCTGAACGGGTCGCCCGGGTTCTCGGTGAAGTAGGGCGTGCCCGAGAGGGCCGTGGCGCCGTTGATCGGCGGCATCAGCACCAGGTAGCGGCCCGGGTTGGTCATCGCGCCTCCGCCGACGGTCAGCGCGTAGACGTCCTTCGCGAACCACAGGCGGTTGTAGAGCATGAACCCGAGGAAGTCCTGCTTGGGACCGAGGCTCGTGCCCGTGCAGCTCACGCCGCCGCCGTTTTCGCAGCCGGCGTCGACGGTGAGCGAGAAGGCGGCCTTGTCGGGGAAGCTCCGCGGGCTTTCGTAGTACTTGAGCTGGAGACTGTTGTCGCTGTGCACCCGCGCGCGCCCCGGGATGCCGAGCCAGTCGTAGCCGTAGTAGCTGTTGGACAGCACCGAGACGTCGCCGTTCGGCCGCCACAGCACCTGCAGGCCCAGGCCCGGGACCTGGTTGAACATGCCGTACGACTGCCAGCCGTTGATGATCCACGGCTCGATCTTGAGCTTGTCGCTGGGGAAGATCTGCACCCGCATCCCGTTGAAGAACCACGGCGTGTTGCTGGACACGTACGAGGGCTGGTAGGCCCAGTTGTCGAAGTTGTAGTAGCCGAACAGCCCAACGTACGACATGAAGATGCCGGCCTCGAAGTTGATGCCGTTCATGACGTCCCAGTGGTAGCCGCCGTAGGCCTCGGAGATGTAGCGGTACGCGTCGGACAGGTCCCACTGCCCGCGCCCCGGGCTGGCGTCGTTGCGCGGCGTCATGGTGGAGTACATCCCGAACTGGGTCATCAGCCGGCCGATGGCGTGGGCGGTGTGGAAGTCGCCGCCGATGCCCAGCTGCTGCACCTGGACCTCGCCGGTGCGGCCGCTCTCGCTCGTGCCCACCAGCGTGTGATCCGCCGGGCGGTTGAAATCGCCGATGAACGACGCGTCGAGCCGGAACTCGCCGGTGAAGTACTTCGAGTCGAGCACCGACACCGTCTGCCGCGGGTTGCCCTGCAGCCAGGTGAAGTCGGCGAAGGCGAAGGGCGCCGCGGCGACGTGGGGCGCCGTGTCGGCCGCCCCGCGGGTCGTGTCCTGCGCGGCGAGCGCGCCGGGCACCAGGAACAGCAGGGCGACGAGCGAGCGGATCACCGCGACCTCCCGAGACTGTCGAGCGCCAGGTTGAGCAGCAGCACGTTGACGCGCGGCTCGCCCAGGAGGCCGAAGGTCCGTCCCTCGGTGTGCCGCGCCACCAGCGCGCGGACCGCCTCCTCCGGCAGGCCCCGTGCCCGGGCGACGCGCGCGACCTGCACGGCCGCGCTGGCCGGCGAGATGTGCGGGTCGAGCCCCGAGCCCGACGAGGTGACGAGGTCGGACGGGATCTGCCCCTTCACGACGTGGTCCAGCGCGACGGCGCTGTCCACCGCCCCGACGATGAGCGTGTCCGCCAGTTTCGCGCTCGTGGGCCCGAGGCTCGTGCCGGTCGACAGCGTGTCGTCGTAGCCGTTGCCCGCGGCCGAGGGCCGCGCGTGGAAGTAGCGCGCGCCGGCGAACGTCTGCCCGATGAGCAGGCTGCCCACGACGTGCCCGTCGACCGAGACCAGGGAGCCGTCGGCCTGGCGGGGAAACAGCAGGTGCGCGACGCCGGTGACGGCGCCCGGGTACAGCAGGCCCGTGATCAGCATCAGCGCGAGCGTGACCGCGAGCGCGGGCCGGAGCGTGTTGTTGAGCATGGCTACGCCAGGTGCAGGAAGGTGATCAGCACGTCGAGGAGCTTGATGCCGGCGAACGGGATCAGGATCCCGCCCACGCCGTAGAGCCACAGGTTGCGGCGCAGGATCACGGCCGCCGGCGCCGGCCGCCACCGCACGCCCCGCAGGGCCAGCGGGATCAGCGCGACGATGATGAGCGCGTTGAACACCACGGCCGAGAGGATGGCCGACTGCGCCGAGTGCAGGCGCATCACGTTGAGCGCCTGGAGCGCGGGATAGGTCGCCAGGAACATCGCCGGGATGATGGCGAAGTACTTCGCCACGTCGTTGGCGATCGAGAAGGTGGTGAGCGCGCCGCGGGTGATCAGGAGCTGCTTTCCGATCTCCACCACCTCGATGAGCTTGGTGGGGTTGGAGTCGAGGTCGATCAGGTTCCCCGCCTCCTTGGCCGCCTGGGTGCCGGTATTCATCGCGACCGCGACGTCGGCCTGCGCCAGCGCGGGCGCGTCGTTGGTCCCGTCCCCCGTCATCGCCACCAGCCGGCCGCCGGCCTGCTCGCGCTTGATCAGCGCCATCTTGTCCTCGGGCCTGGCCTGGGCGAGGAAGTCGTCCACGCCCGCCTCGGCCGCGACCGCCGCCGCGGTGAGGGGATTGTCGCCGGTGATCATCACCGTCTTGATCCCCATGCGCCGCAGCTCGGCGAACCGCTCCCGGATGCCGCCCTTCACGATGTCCTTGAGGTGGATCACGCCGAGCGCGCGCGCGCCCTCGGCGACCACCAGCGGGGTGCCGCCCTCGCGCGCGATCGCCTCGACCGAGGCGCGGATGCCGGGCGGCGTGCTGCCCCCCTGCTCGCTGACGAACGCCTCGATGGCGTCGGACGCGCCCTTGCGGATGCGGCGGCCGTCGAAGTTCACGCCGCTCAGCCGCGTCTGCGCGCTGAACGGGATGAAGCTCGCCCCGAGGCCGGTGATCTCCCGCTCCCGCAGGCCGTAGCCGGACTTGGCCAGCACCACGATGCTGCGCCCCTCCGGCGTCTCGTCGGCGAGCGAGGCGAGCTGCGCCGCGTCCGCCAGCGCGGGGGCCGCGACCCCCTCGCCGGGGATGAACGCCACCGCCTGGCGGTTGCCGAGCGTGATGGTGCCGGTCTTGTCCAGCAGCAGCGTGTCCACGTCGCCCGCCGCCTCCACCGCCCGGCCGCTCATCGCGATCACGTTGTGCTGGATCATCCGGTCCATGCCGGCGATGCCGATCGCCGACAGCAGCCCGCCGATGGTCGTCGGGATGAGGCACACCAGCAGCGCCACCAGGATCGGGATGGAGACGGCGCCGCCCGAGTAGATCGCGAACGGCTGCAGCGTGACCACCGCGAGCAGGAACACGATGGTGAGGCCTGAGAGCAGGATGATGAGCGCGATCTCGTTGGGCGTCTTCTGCCGCTTCGCGCCCTCCACCAGGCCGATCATCCGGTCAAGGAAGGTCTCGCCGGGGTTGGCGGTGATGCGCACCACCAGCCAGTCCGACAGCACGCGGGTGCCGCCGGTGACGGCCGAACGGTCGCCGCCCGACTCGCGGATCACGGGCGCGGACTCGCCGGTGATGGCCGACTCGTCCACCGAGGCGACGCCTTCGATCACCTCGCCGTCGCCGGGCACGAGGTCGCCCGGCTCGCACAGCACGACGTCGCCGCGGCGGAGCTCGGCGGCACCGACCGTCTGCGCGGAGCCGCGGTCGCCGGCGTCGCGCAGCCGCTTGGCCAGCGTCTGGCTGCGCGAGCGGCGCAGCGTGTCGGCCTGGGCCTTGCCCCGCCCCTCCGCCATCGCCTCGGCGAAATTCGCGAACACGACGGTGAACCACAGCCACAGCGCGATCTGCAGGGTGAAGCCGATGGCGGTGCGGCCCTCGGCCACGTCGCGGACCAGGACGAGCGTCGTCAGCACGCTCCCCACCAGCACCACGAACATGACCGGGTTCCGCACCATGTGCCTGGGATCGAGCTTCCGGAGCGAGTCGCGGACGGCCCGGCGCACGATCGGCGGGTCGAACAGCGGACGCTTGACCGGCGCCATCTAGAACAGCCTCCCGGCACCCATGAGCAGGTGCTCGACCACGGGCCCGAGCGAGAGCGCCGGGAAAAAGGTGAGCGCGCCCACGATGAGGATCACGCCGATGAGGAGCGCGACGAACAGCGGCGAGGTGACCGGGAACGTGCCCGCCGACGCCGGCACGATCCTCCGCTCCGAGAGGAAGCCCGCGAGCGCCAGCGCCGGCACCATCATCGCGAACCGGCCGAAGAGGGTGCCCAGCCCCAGCATGGTGTTGTAGTAGTAGGTCGTCCCGGTGAGGCCGGCGAAGGCGCTGCCGTTGTTGCCCGTCACCGACGTGAACGCGTACAGGATCTCGCTCAGCCCGTGCGGCCCGCCGTTGCCCAGGCCCTTGAGCCCCGCGGGCAGGACCGCCGACACGGCGGTGAAGAGCAGGATCACCGCCGGGAAGATCAGCACGTACAGCATCGCCATCCGCACTTCGCGGCTCTGGATCTTCTTGCCGAGGTACTCCGGCGTGCGCCCGACCATCAGGCCGGCGATGAACACCGTGAGCACCGCCATCACCAGCATCCCGTACAGGCCGGACCCGACGCCGCCGAAGATCAGCTCGCCGAGCTGGATGTTCACCAGCGGCACGAGGCCGCCGAGCGGCGTGAACGAGTCGTGCATCGCGTTCACGGCGCCGCACGAGGCGTCGGTCGTGACCGTGGCGTAGAGGGCGGAGTTGGCGATGCCGAACCGCACCTCCTTGCCCTCCATGTTCCCGCCGGGGTTGCCGGCGGACGCGACCACGTTCACGCCGCGCGCGGCGTGGATCGGGTTGCCGCGCGCCTCCGCCCAGTAGGCGGTCGTGACGCCCGCCGCGAACAGCACGAACATCGCCGCCCACAGCGCCCAGCCGTGCTTCTGGTTCTTCACCATCCGGCCGAAGGTGTAGGTGAGACCGGCGGGCACCAGGAAGATCGCGAGCATCGAGAGGAGGTTCGTCCACGGCGTCGGATTCTCGAACGGGTGGGCCGCGTTGGCGTTGAAGAACCCGCCGCCGTTGGTGCCGAGCTGCTTGATGGCTTCCTGGCTCGCCACGGGCCCCATCGCCAGCACCTGCTTCGCGCCCTCGAGCGTCGTGGCCGTGACGTAGGGATGGAAGTTCTGGATCACGCCCTGCTGCACGAACAGCAGCGCCAGCACGAACGAGAAGGGCAGGAACAGGTACAGCGTGCCCCGCACCAGGTCCGTCCAGACGTTGCCGATGCGGCCGGCGGAGCGGCGCGACAGCCCCCGCGCCAGCGCCATCGCCGCCGCCATCCCGCTCGCCGCCGAGGTGAAGTTGTGGAAGGCGAGCTGCATCATCTGCGAGAGGTAGCTCATCACCGTCTCGCCGGAATACGACTGCCAGTTCGTGTTGGTCGTGAACGAGGCGGCGGTCTCGAAGGCCTGGCGGTCGGTCACCGCCACGCGGTGGAACGGATTCAGCGGCAGGTGCGCCTGCAGCCGCAGCGCCACGTAGGTCGCGAGCATCGACGCCGCGCTGAAGACCAGCAGCCCCGCGGCGTAGCGGGTCCAGTGCTGGTCCTCCGCCGGATCGACGCCGCACCAGCGGTAGATCGCCCGCTCGACGGGCCCAAGCCAGCGCAGCGAGCCGTCGTACACCCTGAGGATGTAGAGCCCCATGGGCTTCGTGACCAGCAGCACCGCGGCCCAGAACACCAGGATCTGGAGCCAGCCGTTGGGAGTCATGCCGTCCCCGGAATGCTCGGCGTGCGCCCGCTCAGAACTTCTCGGGCTTGAGCAGCGTGTAGACGAGGTAGACCAGGAGCAGCAACGACACGACGCCCCCGATCAGCGCTTCGGCGCTCACGGCCGATCCTGCTCGCCCGTGCCATCCCGGCCCAGGCGCTCGCAACCGGACACGTAGGCGATCATCAGGCCGAAGAAGGCGAGCGTGACGACGATGTAGACGAGGTCGAGCATGCGGGGAGGGTACTGCGAGAGGCGTCAAGACGGGGTCAGGAAACCCCGGTGCGGCATCAAGAAACCATCAAGATCCGTGTTCAGCGCTCCCACCACAGCGCCGGATCCCGGAACCGGTGGGTGGGCGCCGGCAACGACAGGGTGAGCGTGGCCCCCTCGCCCGCGACCGACGTGACGGTGAGCGTGCCGCCGAACCCGGTCTCCACCACCCGGCGCGCGTCGGCGACCGCGCTCTGCCCGTCCACCACCTCCGCCCCCGGCGCGGACACCACCAGGCGCACCACCGGGCCCACGTTCTCGAGCGAAACCGTCACCGTGCCGACGCGGCCCTGGAGCCCGCGGACCGCGAGCCGGAGCATCGACGCGACCGCCATGCGCAGGCTGTCGGCGCTCCCCGGCACGGACACCACGTAGGCGAGGGTCTTGAGCTCGATCGAAGCGCCGCGCAGCGCGGCCTGCGGCCGCTCCGCGTCCACGCACGACCACACCACCTGCACGACGTCGAACTCTCCCCCGTGCTCGAGCACCGCCCGGGCGCGGTCGTGCACCGTGCGCACCAGCGAGACGGCCTGCTCGAGCGCGCGGCCGGCCGCCCGCAGGTCCTCGATCAGCCGCGCCCGACCCGCCTCGTCCGTCGGCACGGCCTCGGCGAGCACGGCGCCGCTCCGCACCACCGCCGTGCGCGCCACCGCCAGCGGGCCCCCGATGTCCTGGGCGAAGCTGCCGAGCTGCTCCATGAAGCGCTCGAACAGGTCCAGGTCCGCCGGCATTCCCTCGCCCAGGACGCGGGCGCTGAGGCCCAGGCACAGCCCCGCCAGCTCCAGCGCCAGGCGCTCGCGGCTCCGCCGCTCGCGCTCGACCGGCGGCGGATCCGGGACGCTGTCGCGCACCGGCGCCACGCACCACTGGTCGTCGGCCAGGCGGCCGGCGACCCACCGGCTGCCCGGCGGCGCCGGCATCGCCAGGTGCGTCACGGCGACCTTCACGTCCGGCGTCACTTCCCAGGCCTGCGCCTCGGTGCCGTTGCTGGCGAGCGGGCGGAGCGTGCCTGAATCCTCCACGACCCACACGCCGACCATCCGGCCGTTGAGGGCCGCGCCGGCCCGGCGCAGCACCTCCACCGTCCAGCGGGATTCCTGCTCGCTCGTCCCCGGATGGGTCATCCGTCTCCCGTCACCTCGGCCCGTTCTCCGCGCCTGCAGGCTGCCTGCGAGGCGCGCGGGCGCCGGCCCCGCGAAGTCGCAGAAATATCCCCGGGAACCGCGGCGCAGCAAGGCCCGCCGCATCTCCGACTGATTCTCTCGTTGATCGGATGGTTATCCTTCTCTTCTACAATGAAGGAGCCGCCCATGCCCGACCCCCGAGTGCCGGCCATTTTCCTCGCCCACGGCTCGCCGTTCCTCCTCGACGACGAGGCCTGGGTGGCCGACCTGCGGCGGTGGGCCGGGTCGCTGCCCCGCCCCCGGGCGGTGCTGATGCTGTCGGCCCACTGGGAGCAGAAGCCCATCACCCTGGGCGCGACGCGCCCGGTGCCCCTGGTCTACGACTTCTACGGCTTCCCGGAGAAGTACTACCGCGTGCAGTACCCCGCGCCGGCGGCGCCCGACCTCGCGCGGCGGCTCAAGGAGCTGCTGGGGCGGACGCAGCCGGTGATCGAGTCCGACCGCGGCCTCGACCACGGCGCGTACGTCCCGCTGCTGGCGATGTATCCCTCGGCCGACGTGCCGGTGCTGCAGGTGTCGCTGCCGAACCTGGACCCCACGACCCTGTTCGAGCTGGGCCGGGCGCTGGCGCCGCTCCGGCGCGAGGGCGTGCTCATCGTGGGCAGCGGGTTCCTCACGCACAACCTGCGCGCGATGGACTGGTC
>DASPTN010000171.1:0-9568 GCA_035623395.1 Gemmatimonadales bacterium
CACGCGAGTACTTCCCGTCTGGGCTGCACGCGGGGATCCGGGCGGCAAGCGATCGAGCGCTGGCCCGGTTGCGGGACTTGGGCGCGGAGGTTCGCGACGTCTCGCTCCCGCACACCAAGTACGCGGTGCCGACCTACTACATCGTGGCCCCCGCCGAGGCGTCGAGCAACCTCGCGCGCTACGACGGCGTGCGCTACGGCCTGAGGGAGGGCGGCCTGTCCGACGTGCGCGCGATGTACCGCGCCACGCGCGGCCAGGGCTTCGGGCCGGAGGTGCGGCGCCGCATCCTGCTCGGCACCTACGTGCTGAGCGCGGGCTACTACGACGCGTACTACGGGAAGGCGCAGCGGGTGCGCGAAGCGATCCGCGCGGACTTCGCGCGGGTGTTCGCCTCCGGCGTGCACGCGCTGTTCACGCCCACGACGCCCACGCCGGCGTTCAAGTTCGGCGAGCACATCGCCGACCCGCTCGCCATGTACCTGTCCGACGTGTTCGTGTGCACGGCCAACCTGGCATGGGTGCCGGCCCTCTCGCTGCCGATCGGCCGCGACGAGGGACTGCCCGTCGGCGGCCAGCTGATCGGGCCGATGGAGGGCGAGAGCACGATCATCCGCATCGCGCAGGCGCTGGAGCGGGTCACCGATCCAGTGGCGGAGGTCCGGTGACGCCGGGCGTGGGCGGGGATCCCGCGGACGGCGCGAAGGCCGCAGCGGAGCTCGGTCGGCGCCAGGCCGGCGCGACGAGCTGGGAGACCGTCGTCGGTCTGGAGGTGCACGTGCAGCTGCTGACGCGCACCAAGATGTTCTGCGCCTGCTCGACGCGGTTCGGCGATCCGCCGAACACCAACGTGTGCCCGGTGTGCCTCGGGCTGCCGGGTGCGCTGCCGGTGCCGAACGAGCAGGCGGTCCGGCTCGCGGTGCGCGCCGCGTACGCGCTCGGCTGCACCGTGCACGGCCGCAGCATCTTCGCGCGCAAGAACTACTTCTATCCCGATCTGCCGAAGGGCTACCAGATCAGCCAGTTCGAGGAGCCGCTCGCGACCGGCGGGTCGCTCGCCTTCGTGTCGGCCGAGCGCGGACCCGTGACGGTGCGCATCAAGCGCGTGCACCTCGAGGAGGACGCGGGCAAGTCGTTCCACGACCGCGTACCCGGGATGACCGCCGTGGACTTCAACCGCTCGGGCGTGCCGCTCATCGAGATCGTGAGCGAGCCCGACCTGCGCTCGCCGGCGGAGGCGCGCGCCTACCTCACGGTGCTGAAGCAGGTGCTCGGGCCGGGCTACGTCGCGGTGTCGAACTGCAACATGGAGGAAGGCAGCCTCCGGGTGGACGCGAATCTGTCCGTCCGTCCGGCCGGCTCCTCCGAGCTGCGGACGCGCACCGAGGTGAAGAACCTGAACGCGTTCTCCGGCGTCGAGCGCGCGCTCACGGCGGAGCGCGGGCGGCAGATCGCGGCGACGGAGCGCGGGGAGAAGATCGAGCAGCGGACGATGACGTTCGACGCGGCGTCGGGCGAAGTGCATCCGATGCGCTCCAAGGAAGAGAGCCACGACTACCGGTACTTCCCGGAGCCGGACATCCCGCCGCTGGTGCTGGGCGAGGCGTGGCTGGCGCAGGAGCGGCGGCAGCTCCCGGAGCTGCCGGCGGCGAAGCGGGAGCGGTTCGAGAAGCAGTTCACGCTGTCGAGCGCCGAGAGCGCGGTCGTGACCGCGACCGCGGCCATCGCCGACTATTTCGAGGGCATGGTGAAGGGCGAGGGCTCGGGCAAGGAGGCGTGGAACTGGGTGGCGAACGACCTGCTCAGCCTGAGCACGGACGGCGAATCGATCCCGCTGCCCGTTTCGCGCGCCGTGGAGGTCACCGGCCTGGTGAAGGCGGGGAAGCTGTCCCGCCAGGCCGCGAAGCGGGTGTTGCCGGAGATGCTGGAGCATCCCGCCGAGCCCGCGCTCGCGATCGCCGAGCGGCTGGGGCTGCTGCAGGTCTCGGACAGCGGCGCCATCGACGGCTGGGTGCGCGAGACGCTCGAAGCGCACGCGGCGGAGGTGGCGCGCTACAGGGCGGGCGAGGCGAAGCTGCTGGGCTTCCTGGTGGGGCAGGTGATGAAGCGGTCGGCTGGCAAGGCGGATCCGAAGGCCGTCAACGCGGCGCTGGCGGCGGCGCTGAAGACGTAGGCGCGCGGCGCCTCAGGCCGCTCCCGCCCGCCGCCACGGCGGCACCGCGTCGTAGCGCTCCCAGTAGCCGAGGTGGTTCGGCCGGAGGCCGAAGTGCGCTTCCGCGACCTCGGCCACGCGGTCCGCGTCCTTGCGGCCGCCGTTGGTGAGCGCGAGCCGGCGCAGCCGCTTCGCCTCGGCGAGCGCCCGGCTGCCGGAGGGCTCGAAGCGCCGCGCCTGCGCCTCGGGCCCGGCGTTGAAGAGGTCCATCACGTAGTTGAAGGACGCGCCCACGTGGCGCTCGACGTCGCGGTCCGTCAGGTCCCAGCGGCTGGCGTCGGCGGCGAGCTGGACCACCCGGCGCCAGTTGGCCCAGTCGGTGAGCTGCACCATCCCGCGGAACAGCCGCCGGTTCGTGCCCACGCTGAAGATCGTGGGCGAGATGATGCGGTCGAGGTGCTCGTCGGCCTCGGCGTGGTCGCGCGCGATGATCTCGTGCGCGGTCCGCGCGTACGCGTCGCCGACGTGCATGTCGAACCGTCCCTCCCAGTAGGAATGTCCCAGCGCCCGGGTGGAGGAGGTGAGCACCAGCTGGCGCGGCACGAAGAAATTGTGCGCCACGACGTCGGCGGCGAGGTGCGCGAGGTAGCCGAAGCCGAACGCGCGCAGCGGAGCGCGGCCGGCCAGCTCGACGATCTCCAGGCCCACGTGCCACGCGTGGCTGTGCCGCCCGACCGGCGCGTACTTCTTGGCGAACGACGTGTCGGCCGCGATCGAACCGTAGAGGAACTCGAACGGATGGCTCTGCAGCAGCTCGGCCAGGTAGCCGGGCAGGAACTGGAGGTTGGCCAGGACCGACTGGCCGATGAAGACGTGCGTGCCGGGCGACCAGGCCCACGCGTCGTGCGGGACGAGCGCGAGGAGGAGCACGGCCACGACCAGGCACAACGCGACCCGGCGCACGCCCGTCTCAGCCCTCCCGCTCGGCGGGATGGCGGCGGCGCACGGCGCGCCGCGCGGCCCCGAGGACCGCGCCGGAGCGGCGGACCGTGCGCAGCAGCGAGGCGGCGCTCAGCGCCGTCTGCTCGATCTCGTCCTGCAGCACGTCGGCCAGGGAGTCCAGGTCCTCGAGCCGCGTCTGCACGGCGTCCAGCGCCCCCTTGAGCTTGGCGCGCGCGTCGCCCGAGAGGTCGACGTAGCCCTCGATCTCGACCTTGAGGCGGTCCGCGACGGTGCGGGCGTCGGCCGTGAGGTTGGCGAGCTGGGCGGACAGCGCGCGCGTGCGGGCGCGCAGCCCGAGCCCGATCGCGACCGCCACGCCGCCCATCGCCAGCAGGCACACCGCCATCACCGCCAGCGCAATGGCGATGGTCGGCGCGACCCAGGCGGGAATGGCGGTCATGGCGGCTGCAACATCGGCCCGCGCGCCGGAGGTGTCAAGCAATCGCGCTGGACATGCCCCGACCTTCGAACGGAGCGGCCGTCGCGCCGCCCGCTCGAGCCCGCGCGGCCACTTGTGCTTCGCCTTGACGCTGCGTGAACGCGATCTGCATTGTTGGAGCGCCATGGCTCCCTTCTTCGTCGTGGAAGGCGGGCACCGTCTCTCCGGGACGGTCCGGCCCGCGGGCAACAAGAACGCCGCCCTGCCGATCCTCGCCGCCGCGCTGCTGGCCGACGGACCCTGCACCCTCGAGAACGTGCCGCGCATCCGCGACGTCGAGACGATGCTCGAGCTGCTGATCGCGCAGGGCGTCACCGCCGCCTGGGAAGGCGATCACACGCTGGTGCTCGACGCGCGCGAGGCCAGGGCCGCGGATCCCGATCCGGCCCTGTGCGGCAGGATCCGCGCGTCGGTGCTGCTCGCCGGGCCGCTGCTGGCCCGCTTCGGCCGGGTGCGGCTCCCGCCGCCGGGGGGGGACGTGATCGGCCGGCGGCGCATCGACACCCACCTGCTCGCGCTCCAGCGGCTCGGCGCCCGGATCGACGTGGGCGCCACCTTCGACTTCGAGGCGAAGCAGCTGGTGGGCGCCGAGGTGTTCCTCGACGAGGCGAGCGTCACCGGGACCGAGAACGCCCTGATGGCGGCCGTGGGGGCGAAGGGCCGCACCGTGCTCCGCAACGCCGCCTCCGAGCCGCACGTCCAGGACCTGGCGCGCTTCCTCGTCGCGCTCGGCGCCCGCATCGACGGCATCGGCACCAACACGGTCACGGTCGAGGGCGGCGCTTCCCTCAAGGGGGCGAGGTTCGCGATCGGGCCCGACCACATCGAGGTGGGCTCGTTCGTGGGACTCGCAGCGGTCACCAACTCCGCGCTCACCGTCGAGGGCGTGCGCGCCGAGGACCTGCGCGCCACGCTGATGGGCTTCGAGCGCCTCGGCGTGGAGGCCCGGCTCGACGGTGACCGGCTGGTGGTGGCGGCGGGGCAGGCGCGCCGCATCCAGGACGATCTCGGCGGCCACGTCTCCAAGCTGGAGGACGGGCCGTGGCCCGCCTTCCCGGCGGACCTGATGAGCATCGCCCTCGTGACGGCGACGCAGTGCGAGGGGCTGCTCCTGCTGTTCGAGAAGATGTTCGAGTCGCGCCTGTTCTTCGTCGACAAGCTGATCTCGATGGGCGCGCGCATCGTCCTGTGCGATCCGCACCGCGCCGTCGTGGCCGGCCCCTCGGCCCTGCGCGCGGGCACGGTGGAGAGCCCGGACATCCGCGCCGGGATGGCGATCCTCCTGGCCGCGCTCGCGGCCGAGGGGACGAGCACCATCCACAACGTCGGGCAGATCGAGCGCGGGTACGAGCGGATCCACGAGCGGCTCACGGCCCTCGGCGCCGTGATCGAGCGGCGGGAGCGGTGAGCGCGCCGGACGCAAGCGGACCGGTGACCGACGCTTCCTCCGCGCCGCCCGCTCGATCCCAACCCGCCACGAGAGCCACCGCGCCACTGCGGAACCGAGAGGATGACGCGGTCGCGACGCGTCCGCTCGCCGAGGCGTTCCTGTCGGACCCGATGGTGCCGCGGGCGGAGCTGCAGGAGTGGCGCGAGCGGTTCGGCCTGGTGGCCGGCCTCACGGTGCGCGGCGGCAACGGCGGCTTCTCGCTCGGTCTCGTGACCGAGGAGCCGGTCGGCCGGGTGATGGGGCGGTGGCGCGCGTTCCTGCACAGCGTGCGGCCGGCGTTTCCCGCCGTGCAGATGGCGCGGCAGGCGCACACGGCCACGGTGGTCTGGCACGACGGCGTCGCCCCGGGCTGGCACGTGATGGACGACGTGGACGGCCACGCCGCCGCGCAGCCGGGCCTGCTGCTCGGGGTCACGATCGCCGACTGCGTGCCGGTCTACCTCGCGGCGCCGGGCGGCGGGCCGTTCGCCCTGCTGCACGCCGGGTGGCGCGGCATCGCCGCGGGCATCCTCGAGCGCGGCGTCGGCCTGCTGGCGTCCCGCGCCGGCGTGGCGGCCGCCGACCTGGCGGTGCACCTCGGCGTGGCCATCTGCGGGGCGTGCTACGAGGTCGGACCCGAGGTCGTGCTCGCCATCGAGGGGCGCCGCACCCGGCGGCCGGCGCTGCTCGACCTGCGGGACGCGCTGGCGGCGCGGGCTGTGAGGCTCGGCATCCGCGACGTCAGCCGCTCGCCGCACTGCACGGCCTGCTCGCGCGACCGGTTCTTCTCGCACCGCGGCTCCTCGGGCCGTGACGGGCGGATGGTAGCCTACCTGGGGCGGCCGCCGGCGTAGGCGCCGCGCGCCCCGCGTCGGCTTGACGCCGCCCCGGGCGGGGTCTAGCTTTCCCGGGTCGTCGCGGGTCGTGGGGGCGCGGCTCGCTTTCTCGGATGTGGGGTTGTTGCCCCACATTTTTTGTTTCCTGGGGTCTCCGTGTTGCTGCCATCCGACCTCCAACGCGCCCTGACCGAACGGGTCGCCGCGCTGGGCTTCGAGGTCGTGGAGTGCAGGGTGGGCGGCGCCCGACGGCGCCCGCTCATCCAGCTCCGGATCGACCGAGCCGAGGCGGGAGCGGGCCGGATCACGGTGGACGAGTGCGCCGAGGTGAGCCGCGCGCTCGAGCCGTGGCTCGACGCCGAGGGCGTCGGGGAAGGGCGGTACGTGCTCGAAGTCTCGTCCCCGGGCCTCGAGCGGCCGCTGCGGCGGGCGGACGAGTGGCGGCGGTTCCTCGGCCACGGCGCCGAGGTGCTGGTGCCCGCGCTGAACGGGCGGTTCAAGGTGAAGGCGCTCGACGTGACCGACGGCCCCGACGGGCCGAGTGTGGAGCTGGAGTTTCCGGGCGGCGTGCGGCGCACGCTGAAGCTGTCGGAGATCAAGGAGGCGCGCCTCGTGTTCGAGTGGTAGGCGCGCGTGGAGCACATGACATGAGCGGCACCGAAGTCCTGTCGGCGTTCAAGGAGCTGGCCTCGCTGAAGCAGCTCGATCGCAACGAGCTGCGCGATCTGATCCGCGATGGCGTGCTGGCGGCGCTGACCAAGAAGTACGGCCCGAACGTGCGGGCCGACATCGGCCTCGACGACATGACGGGGCAGATCCGCATCACCGTGCTGCGCGAGGTGGTGGAGGCCGTGGAGGACCCGAGCCGGCAGGTCTCCCTCGAGGAGGCCCGCTGGAACGACCCCGACTTCCAGGTGGGCGACGTGCTCGAGGAGGACGTCGACTTCGCGGAGTTCGGGCGCAACGCGGTGCAGGCGGCCAAGCAGCGGATCATCCAGCGGGTGCGGGAGGGCGAGCGGGCCCGGATCCGCGAGGAGTTCGCCGACCGCGTGGGCGAGCTGCTGTCCGGCGAGGTGCAGCAGATCGAGCGCGGCAAGATCGTGGTGATGCTGAACAAGTTCCGCGAGGCGGAGGCGATCATCCCCTACCGCGAGCAGAACCACCGCGAGCACTTCCACCAGGGCGACACGATCCGCGCGGTCCTCAAGAAGCTGGAGGAGACGCCGAAGGGGCCGCGCCTCATCCTCTCGCGCGGCGACCCGCTGTTCGTGAAGGCGCTGTTCAAGCTCGAGGTGCCGGAGATCCAGCAGGGCATCGTCGACATCCGCGCCACGGCGCGCGAGGTCGGCAGCCGCACCAAGATCGCCGTGTTCAGCCGCGACGACGGCATCGACCCGGTCGGCGCCTGCGTGGGCCTCAAGGGCAGCCGCGTGCAGGCGGTGGTGAACGAGCTGGGCGGTGAGCGCATCGACATCGTGCCGTGGAGCCCCGACCCCGAGCGGTTCGCCCGCCTGGCGCTGGCGCCGGCGCGCGTGGCGCGCGTGTTCTCGGATCCCGAGACCAAGACCATCCAGGCGATCGTGGACGAGGACCAGCTCAGCCTGGCGATCGGGCGCAACGGGCAGAACGTCCGCCTCGCCTCGGAGCTGACCGGCTGGAAGATCGATCTCTACTCGAGCCGCGAGTGGCTCGAGCGCGGCGGCGAGCGGCCGCTGTTCGCTCCGCTGCCGCCGGCGCCGAGCGAGGAGGGCGAGGACGTCGCCGCGGTGCCGCTGGCCGAGCTGCGCGGCATCACCCAGGACCTGCTGGCCGTGCTCGACGGCGCCGGGTACCGCACCTTCTCCGACATCCTCGACCTCGAGCCCGAGGAAGTGCGGGCGATCCCCGGCATGGCGCCGGAGATGGCCGACCGGCTGCTGGCCCTGATCGACGAGCTCACGACCACCGACGAGTCGAACGCGGCCGCGAGCGCGGAGGCCGGGGGCGGAGCGGCCGAAGCGGAGGCGCCGGGCGACGCGGGCGAGGACGAGGCGCCCGCCGCGCCGGAGGAGAAGCCGGCGGAGTGAGCGCACCTGACAACAACCGACCGGCAGCGGAGGCGTCCGTCGCGCCGGACGCGAGCCGACCTGTCACCGCGGCCTCCGTCGCGCCGTCCGCAGGATCCACCCGGCGCACGAGTGCCACGGCGCCACCCGCTCGATCGGGCCGCGGCGCGAGTGCCACCGACGCCGCGCGGACGGCCCTCGGTCTGCTGGGCCTCGGCGCGCGGGCGCGCCGCCTCGCCATCGGCGTGGACGCCGCGCGCGAGGCGCTGCGCCGGGGTGTGGCGGAGGCGGTGGTGCTGCCCACGGACGCGAGCGCGCGGGCGCGCGAGCGCCTCGAGCCGCTCGCGGGCCACCGGGCGGTGACGGTGCTGATCGGCCCGGACGCGGACGCGCTGGGCAAGGCGTTGGGCCACCCGCCGGTGCACGGCGTCGCCGTGCTGGACCGGCAGCTGGCGCGGGGGCTGAAGGCGTACCTGGCGGTGGCGGACGTGGCAGGGCGGAATCCGGCGGGCGGCGCATCGGAGGGGTCGGTTGCCCTCCGGCGGGCGTCCGGCGCGGTGGAAGACCGAGGGGAGAGAGTCAGGAAATGAGTCTGCGGGTGCACGATCTGGCGGCCGAGTTCGGCATCGCCAGCGACGAGCTGATCAAGCTGCTCCGGGAGATGGACATCTTCGTCCGGAGCCACCTGAGCGCCCTGGAGGAGGACAAGGTCGCCCGGGTCCGCACGCGCTGGGAGCGCGAGAAGCGCAAGGAAAAGCAGCCCGCGCCGGCCAAGGGCCGCCGCCGCGCGCCGGCCAAGGCCAAGGCGCCGGAGGCGCCGGCGCCGAAGGCCGCCGAGGAGCCGCGCCAGAAGCGCCGCCGCCGCACCGCCGCCGAGGTCGCCGCCCAGGAGGCCGAGGCCGCCGCAGCGGCCGCCGCCGAGGCCGCCGCCCGCGAGCCCGAGGTGGGCGCGCTGTTCGCCGCCGCCGAGGAGACCGCGGAGGAGCCGGCGCTGCACGTCTCGGAGCTGTTCCCGCCGGAGCTCGCGCCCCCGGAGTCCGCCGAGGAAGAGGAAGAGGCGGAAGATCGTCCGATCTTCATGCCGGCCGCGACGGAGGCCGCGCCGCCTTCGGCCGCCGTTCCCCCGCTCGCGCCGGTCGCGAGCGCCGCGCCCGCGGGTGCCGCGCCGCCCTCGGCGCCGCCGCGCGTGCCGCACATCCCGACGCCCGTCGGCCGCCCGATCTCGGCGCGGCCCAAGCCGGTGGCCTCGGCCGTGCCCGGCGCCGGTGCGCCGCCGCCGCGTCCGGTGGCCTCGGCCGCGCCGGGCGGCGTGATCGAGGACCGGCGCCGCGACAAGAAGAAGCGCAAGAAGGGCAAGAAGTGGACGGTGGACCAGGAGGCCGTGGCCGAGAACGTGGCGCGCACCCTGGCCACCATCCGCGGGCCGGCGCGCAAGGGCGTGCGGCGCCGCGACGACGAGCCGAGCTTCCGCGAGCTGGAGGCCGCGCGGGTCGCCGAGGAGAAGGAGAAGGAAAAGACCCGCGTCCGCGTCAACGAGTTCATCTCGGTGGCGGAGCTGGCGGAGATCCTGAAGGTGCCGGCGTCGCAGATCGTCGCCTTCGCCTTCAAGGAGCTGGGGATGATGGTCACCGTCAACCAGCGGCTGGACTTCGACCAGATCGAGCTGAT
>DASPTN010000172.1:0-22050 GCA_035623395.1 Gemmatimonadales bacterium
TGGTGCGACACCCCGTCGCCGCGCCCGCCGCGCTCTCCGCCGCCGAGGACTACGTCGCCCTGGCGCTGGGCGCCGCCGGGCTGCGCGTCGAGCGGCAGCTGTTCGAGTGGGGCGGCGCCGAGTTCCACAATGTCGTGGCCACCCGCGACGGCGCCGACGCCGCGCGGCCGTGGGTCGTGATCGGCGCCCACTTCGACACCCGAGCCGGCTCGCCGGGCGCCGACGACAACGCCAGCGGCGTCGCCGCGATGCTGGAGGTGGCGCGGATGCTCCGCGCGGAGCCGCTGCCGGCCACCGTGCAGTTCGTGGGGTTCAACCTCGAGGAGCTGCAGCGCAAGCCGCACCACTACGCCCTCGGGAGCCGGGCGTACGCGCGCTGGCTGCGCTCGCGCGGGCAGGACGTCGCCGGCGCGCTGGTGCTCGAGATGCTCGGCTTCACCCACGAGCGCCAGGGCGCGCCGCCCGGCGCGCGCCTGTTCTCGGACGTGCCCCGCGAAGGCAACTTCCTATCGGCCGTGGGCGACCGGGGATCGCGCGCGCTGCTGGCGGCGTTCGAGCGCTCGGCGGGCGCGCACCTGCCGGTCGTGGGCCTCACGGTCCCGCTCAGGGGCTGGCTCCTGCCCGACACCCGCCGCTCCGACAACGCGCGGTTCTGGGACGAGGGCTATCCGGCGCTGATGGTGACCGACACGGCGGACTTCCGGAATCCGCACTACCACCTGGCGACCGACACGCCCGACACGCTCGACTACGGATTCCTCGCCCGCGCCACGGCCGGCGTGGCGGACGCCGTGCGAGCCCTCGCGACGGCGGCCGCCGACTAGGCCGGCCGGAAGGCCACCTTCACCGCTCCGCTCGCCCGCCGTCGGACGAGCGCGTCGAAGGCGGCGACGTAGTCCGCGAGCCGGAAGACGTGGGTGACGAGGTCGCGGAACCGCGCGGTGCCGCTCGCGAGCAGCGGGATCAGTACGCTGAAGGGATGCGCCTCCCTGCCCTCCCAGGGCACCGGGCCGTACTGGTAGATCCCGCGGCAGCTGATCTCGCGGTACCACAGCGGCGTCGGGTCGATCCCCGCCAGCGACGCGGCCGAGGCCGCCAGCACCAGGCGACCGCGCGGCCGGACCGCGGCGATTGCCCAGCGCAGCGACTGCCTCGAGCCCGCCGTCTCGATCACGCGGTCGAAGGTCCCGCGGAACACGTGGCCGTAGCCCGTGACCTTCCGCGACGGGATACGGCGGTCCGACGCCCAGGCGCGGAACGCGCCGTCGCCCGGCACGACCGAGGCTCTGAGCCCCCGGGCCTCCGCCCAGCGGCGCTGGGCGTCATAGCGGACCAGCAGCTCGCACTCGCCGGGGAGCCGTAGCGCCGCGTGCAGCAGCCCGGTCAGCAGGCCGATCGTGCCCCCGCCGATCACCAGCGTGCGCCCCTCCACCGGCCCGGTCCTCAGCAGCGCCGCCAGCGCCGTGGACGCCGGATCGAGCAGCAGCGCGTCTTCGTCGCTGACCGCGTCGGGCAGCGGCCAGAGCTGCGAGCGGTGCGCCAGGCACGCCTCGGACCAGCCGCCCCCCGTCTCGCTGCTGAACCCGATCGCGAGTCCGGGGCCGGGGAAGCTCTCCGCGCGCGCCTCGCACAGCCCGTCCCACCCGGCCGCGCATGCCGGGCAGAGCGCGCCTTCGCGCACCCGGCACCCCAGCACCGGCCACACGGCGACGCGACCGCGGACGTCGGGGCCGTCGACCGAGCCCACGATCTCGTGGCCGGGCACGAACGGATAGGTGGCCTCGGGCTCGAGGTAGAGCGAGTCCCGCGCGGTGACGAGGTTGAGGTCCGACGCGCAGATGCCCGACAGCCGGACGTTCACCCGCTGCCAGCCCGGAAAGCGCGGCTCCGGGCGCGGCAGGCGCACCCGCCGCAGCGGCGCCAGCCTGGCCGACCACAGCGGCCGCGCCGCCGCGTACGCCGCCCGGCTGGCGAGGTACCGCACGACCTCGTGCCGGAACAGCAGTGCCTCCATCGGCGCCGCGGTCACAGCGCCTTCTCGTACAGTCGCCACGTCTTGATCCGCGGGCAGCCGAACGCATCGATGACGCGGCGCATCCGCCGGTTGTCGTCGAGGACCAGCGACAGCTCCACCTCGCGCATGCCGATCCTCCGGCCCTCCTCCATCATCCGGCCGGCGATGAGCGCGGCGACGCCGCGGCCGGTGAGGGCCGGCAGCACCCCGAGGAGGATGAAGCGCCCGGTGCGCAGGCGAGGCACGCGCCGCACCAGGCGCAGCCACCCGAACGGCAGCAGCCGCCCTCCCAAACCGGCGAGCGCCGCGTTGACGTCCGGCAGCACCAGCCCGAAACCGGCGGGGGCGCCGCCCGACTCCGCGATGACCACGAGCTCGGGGCGGTAGAACGGCTTGAACGACTCGGCGCGCTCGCGGAACTCGTCCCACGTGACGGGCACGAAGCCCCACACGCCCTCGAAGCACGCGTTGTACAGCCCGTGCAGCAGCCGCACCTCGTCGTCCCAGTGCGACCCGTCCCCCGTCCGCACCGTGATGGAGGCCAGCACGTCGGCGCGCCGCGCCCCCATCGCCACGACGCGCTCCACCGCCGGCGACGCTCGCGCCTCGGGCGTCCACAGGTAGGCGTGATAGTCGCGCGAGCGGCCGTAGCCGGCCGCCTCGACCAGCCGCTGGTAGAAGGGGGGGGTGTAGGGCGAGAGCAGCGTGGAGGGGCGCTCGAACCCGTCCACCAGCAGGCCGACCTCGTCCTGCGTGGTGACGTTCACCGGGCCCAGCACGTGCCTCACTCCGCGCGACGAGAGCGCGGCCTCCGCCGCGCCGAACAGGGCCGCCGCCGCCTCGGGGTCGTCGGCGCACTCGAAGCACCCGAAGAATCCCGCCCCGGCCCGCCACCTAGCGCCGAACTCGGGGTCCACGATGGCGGCGATGCGCCCCCTCACGCTCGCCTGACGCCGGGCGACGAATCTCGCGACCCAGCGGCCGCGGAGCGACGCGTTGTGCCTGAGGGACCAGCGCCGGCGCTCCACCGTCCGCAGCGGCGGCACCCAGCGGGCATCGTCCCGGTAGAGGTGGTACGGCAGGTCGACAAACGCCGACTCGTCCGCTCGGCTTTCTACGGCCCTCACCTCGACCGGTGCGACCATGCGGCGACCATAGGGCGCGCCGGCAGCGGTGTCAAACGCGGCGCCGCCGTCGCGGCTTGACGCACGCTTGACGCGCGGCCCGGAGGTTGAGTCGTGAGCCGACTCGATCACCCTCGGATCCTGCTCGTGGCCCCGACCGCGACCGACGACGCGGGACGACCCATCACGCAGCGCCGGCTGCATCTGCCGGGGCTCACGCTGCCGATGCTGGCCGCGGTCACCCCCGCCGGGTGCGACGTGCGTCTCGTGCACGAGACGGTCGAGCCCGTGCCGTTCGACGAGCGCTGGGACCTCGTGGGCATCACGGGCATGGGCTCCGGGCTGGTGCGGGCGTGGGGGATCGCGGACGAGTTCCGGCGCCGCGGCTGCACGGTGGTGATCGGTGGCATCGCCGCGACGCTGGTCGGGCCGGCACGCTCGCTCGAGCACGCGGACGCCGTGGTGAGCGGCGAGGCCGAGGAGACCTGGCCCGAGCTGGTGCGGGACTTCGAGGCCGGCCGGCTCCGCCGCACCTACCGGGCGGCGGCGCCGCCGCCCATCGACGCGCTGCCGGTGCCGCGCTACGACCTGCTGGACCGGCGCACGCTGGGCCGCTGGCGGCCGGTGCAGGCCACCCGCGGCTGTCCCCACATCTGCGACTTCTGCTCGGTCACCGCCTTTTTCGGCGCCCGCCAGCGCCGGCGGCCCGTGGACCAGGTGGTGCGCGACGTCCGCGCGGCGAAGCGCCACGGCACGCGCTACATCGCCTTCGTCGACGACAACATCGGCGTGGACCGGGAGTACTGCGCGGCGCTGTGGGAGGCGCTCGTCCCGGAGAAGATCCTGTGGATGAGCCAGTGCAGCCTCCACGTCGCCGAGCGGCCCGAGCTGCTGGCGTTGGCGCGGCGGAGCGGCTGCCGCCTGCTCTCGTTCGGCATCGAGTCGGTGTCGGAGGAGAGCCTGGCGGCGCACCGCAAGGCGTGGAACCGGCCGGGCCGCTACGCCGCGGCGATCGCCGCGGTCCGGCGCGCCGGGATCGACGTGTCGACGGAGATGATGGTGGGGCTCGACGGCGACGACGCGTGGGCCTTCCAGCGGACCTACGATTTCGTGATGGACAACGCCATCTCGGTGCCGCGCGTGTTCGTCGTGACGCCGATTCCGGGCACGCCGCTGTTCGACCGGATGAAGCGCGAGGGGCGCCTGCTCGGCGACGACTTCAGCCGCGTGAACGGCGGCCAGGTGATCTTCCGGCCGCGGCGCCTCGCGCCCGAGCAGCTGCAGCGCGGCTACTGGTCGCTGTACCGGCGCATGACCTCGCTCGGCTCCATCGCGCGCCGCCTGCTGCGCAACCGCGCGTCGCTCGGCCCGTACCTGCGCGCCTTCGAGCTGGGCGTGAACCTCCACTACCGGAGCCACATCCGGCGCGGCATCACGCCCGGGATCGTGTAGTCGCGATGCGCGTCCTGCTGGTCCGGCCTCCGGTCCCGTCCCACACTATCGGGCTCAAGCACATCATGCTGTGCGAGCCGCTGGAGCTGGAGTACGTCGCGGCCGGCCTCGCGGGCCACGAGGTCGAGATCCTCGACCTGCAGGTGGAGCGGGGCCTCGAGCGGCGGCTGCGCCGCTTCCGGCCAGACGTGGTCGGCACCGGCAGCTACATCACCGGCGTGAACGAGGTGAAGAAGCTGTGCCGCGCCGCCAAGCGGTGGAATCCGCGCGTGCACACGGTGGTGGGCGGCGTCCACGCGTCCGTGGCGCCCGAGGATTTCGCCGACGCCGCGGTGGACTGCATCGCCCTCGGCGAAGGCGCGACGCTGATGCCGGAACTGCTCGGAACCTTCGAGCGCGGCGAGCCGCTGGAGGGCGTGGCGGGCCTCGCCCTGCCGGCGAACGGCGGCCTGCGGCGCACGGCGCCGCGCCCCTACATGGACGACCCCGACCGCCTCCCGATGCCGCGGCGCGACCTCGTGGCGCACCTGGGGCACCGCTACTACTACCTCTTCCACCGGCCGGTGGCGCTGCTCAAGACCACCTGGGGCTGCTGGTACTCCTGCAACTTCTGCTTCACCTGGCGGATCACCGGCGGGAAGGTCTACGCGCGCAGCCCGGAGTCGATCGTGGACGAGCTGGCCGCGATCGACGCCGAGGACGTCTACATCGTCGACGACATCTTCCTGATCCACCGCGACCGTCTGGCGCGCCTCGCGGCGCTGCTCAGGGCCCGCGGCATCCGCAAGAAGTTCCTGTGCTTCGCGCGCGCCGATTTCGTCGCCCGGAACGAGGACGTGATCGCCGAGTGGGCCGGCCTCGGGCTCTCCGCCGTGCTGATCGGGCTCGAGGCCCCGACCCAGGATGAGCTGGACGCGATGGCGAAACGGACCACGGTGGACCACAACCGCCGCGCGGTCGATGTGCTGCGGCGCCACGGCGTGGACCCGTACGCCTCGCTCATCCCGGGACCGGACTACGGACCCGACGACTGGGACCGGCTGCGGCGCTACATCGAGGATCTCGGCCTCTACTACCTCAACATCTCGCCGCTGACGCCGCTCCCGGGAACGGCGATCTGGGACCGGCACAAGGACGCCCTCACCGTGAGCCGGCGCGCGCACGGGCTGTGGGACCTGTCGCACGCCGTGGTGCCGACGCGGATGCCCCTCAAGGCCTACTACCGCGAGCTGTTCCGGACCTACGCCGGCGCGACGCTCGACCCGCGCCGCGCGAGCCGGCTCTCGCTCCGGACCCGCCCCCCGCTGCTCTCGCGCGCCTACCTGCGCGTGTGGTGGGGCGCGATCCGCGTCGGCATCCAGCTGCTCGGAGCGCACCGGCATCACGCCGCGCGCGCGATCGCGAAGGCGGAGGACGCCGGGCCGGCGCTCGCCGCCGGGAGCCCGCCATGACGCCCGCACCCGTGGATCCCTTCGACGGCTTCTTCGAGGACGGCGCCGGCGCCGAGGCGCCGGGCGGCCTGCTCGACCACGAGCGGGCGCGCCGGTGGCTGGAGCTGGTGGGCTGGGGATCGCGCACCGGCCTGTACACCTACCAGATCCCGCTGGACGGGCGCTGCGGCCCGCACGTGACGGTGGGCGGACGGCGGATGCTGATGCTGTCCGCCTACGACTACCTGGGGCTGATCGGCCATCCGGCGGTCGAGCGCGCCGCCGTGGAGGCCGTGCGGCGGCACGGCACGGGCTCGGGCGGCGTGCGCCTGCTGACCGGCACGACCGCGGCGCACCGCGAGCTGGAGCGCGAGCTTGCGGCGTTCAAGCGCACGCCCGCGGCCGTCGCGTTCAGCTCCGGGTACATGGCGACCCTGGGAGTCGTCGGCGCGCTGCTCGGGCCGGACGACCGGGTGGTGCTCGACGCCTGCGCGCACCGCAGCGTGATCGACGCCTGCCACCTGGCGCGCGTGCCGTTCCGGCCGTTCCGGCACAACGACCCCGCGGCGCTCGAGGAGGCGCTGCGGCGCGGGCCCCGGGCCCGCCGGACGCTGATCGTGGTGGAGGGGATCTACTCGATGGACGGCGACGTCTGCCCGCTGCCCGCCATCGTCGAGCTGAAGCGCCGCTACGGCGCGTTCCTGATGGTGGACGAGGCCCACTCGTTCGGCGTGCTGGGCGCGAGCGGGCGCGGCGTGGACGAAGAGTGCGGCGTCGCGAGTTCCGACGTGGACGTGTGGATGGGATCGCTCTCCAAGGCCATTCCGTCGAACGGCGGGTTCCTCGCCGGCGGCCGGGCGCTGATCTACTACCTCCAGCACGGCGCGGCACCGTTCATGTTCTCGGCGGCGCTCTGCCCCGCCGCCGCGGCCGCGGCCGCCGAGTCCCTGCGCGTGCTCGCGGCCGAGCCCGAGCGGCTGGCGCGCCTGCGCGACAACGCGGCGCGCCTGCGCGCGGGGCTGCAGGAGACCGGGTACGACACGGGCGCATCGAGCACCCCGATCGTCCCGGTGATGCTCGGCAGCGACGAGGCCGCGTTCCGGACGGCGCGCCGGCTGTTCGACCTCGGCATCCTCGCCTCCGCCGTGATTCCGCCGGCGGTGCCGCATGGCGCGGCGAGGCTGCGCCTCTGTGCCACGGCCGCGCACGCGCGCGCCGACATCGACGACGCGCTCGAGGCGTTCGCAGGGCTCCGCGCCGGGCACCGGGCCCTGGCCGGCGTCGGACCGGCGTGAGCCTCGCGCTCGAGCAGGCGCGGACGGACCGCCCGGGCAGTTGCGCCCCGCCGACGCTCGCGGCCCGGGGCGTGACGGTGCGCGTCGCCCGCACGATCGGCGACGTGGATCCGGCCGAGTGGGACGCCCTGCTCGGCGCCGACGATCTCCAGGCCACCCACCGCTTCGTGCGGACCTGCGAGGAAGCGCAAGTCGAGCACGCCGAGTACCGCCACGTGCTGGTGCACGACGGTGCCGGGCTCGCCGCCGTCGCATCGCTGAGCCTGATGAAGGTGAAGCTGGACCTGCTCTCGACCGGGCCGGCGCGCGCGGCCATCCGCGGGGCGCGGCGGCTCCGGCCGGGATTCCTCGAGGTGCCCGTGGTCTTCGGCGGGCTGCCGGTGTCGTTCGGACGCTCCTGCCTGCGGCTGCGCGCCGATGCCGCGCGCGAGCCGGTGCTGCGCGCGCTCGCCGCCGAGGCCGAGGCGTTCGCCGCCGAGGCGGGCGCGCCGATCGTCTGCTTCAAGGAGTTCACCGAGGAAGAGGCCGACGAGCTCGAGCCGCTCGTGCGGTCGGGCTATTTCACCGCTCCCAGCCTGCCGTCGTGCCGGCTCGAGCTGCCGTGGCGGTCACCGCAGGAATGGCTCGGCGCGATGCGCTCGGGCTACCGCCACCAGATCGACGCCGGAGCGCGCCACGGCCGCTCGGCGGGGACCACGGTCCGCGTCGTCCAGGACTTCCGCGGCGAGTGCCCGCGCCTCTTCGCCCTGTACGAGCAGGTGATGGACCGGGCACCGTTCCAGCTCGAGCGCCTTCCCCTCGCCTTTTTCGAGCGGCTGGCGGCCAACCTCGCCGCCGAGGCGCGCGCGATCCTGGTCGAGCGCGGCGATCGGCTGCTCGCGATGGCGATCCTGCTCCGGTCCCCGGGGCTGATGACGTTCCTGCTCGCGGGAATCGACTACGCGGAGAACCGGAGGCACCACGCGTACCTCAACGTGGTGGCCGAGGTGGTCGCGGAGGCGATCCGGTCGGGCGCGCCCGCGCTCGAGATGGGCCAGACGTCGTACGAGCCGAAGCGGCGGCTCGGCGCCGCCGTCACGCCCCGCACGCTGTTCCTGCGCTGTCGCTCGCCGCTGGGCCACCGGCTGTTCCGGCTGGCGAGCCCGCTGCTCTTCCCCGTGCCGCGGCTCGAGCCGCGGCGGGTCTTCCGGCAGGCTACGGCGTGACCTTGAAGACCTTGTCGCCGGTCCGCACGCGGTCGGCGACCTGCAGTCCGAATTCGTCCGCCGGCTTGGCGACCTCGATCTTCTTGTGCTCCACCTCCATCGAGGTCACCGTCTCGGTCAGATCGGTGTGCGCGCCCTTGATGTGGATCTGATCGCCGACCTTGATTTGGTCCGCGGTCATCTTCACGATCGCGACGTGCGGGCGGTCGAAATAGTGCGTCACGACGCCCACTTCGAGCTCGGCCATGGGTCCTCCCGGCTGTCCGGCACTATGGTACCGCTCCGCCGGGCGGTCCGCGAGGGCCGTCGCCGTCCGGCGGGCCACCTCCCAAACGGGGCCCCATTACCATAGGTTTGGCGCAGTCCAGACCATGCCATCACATCGCTCCCTCGCCGGTCGTGCCCCGGTCCGCTGCGGATTGGGGCTCTTTCTCTTCGCCGTCGGCGCGACCGGCGCGTTGCGGAGCCAGTGCCCCGACGGCACGCCGCCGCCGTGCGCGGCGGCGCCGCGCGTGCTCGCCGTCGCCCGCGCGCCCGACGGCAACAGCGTGGCGGTGCTGCCGTTCGAGAACGTGCGGCGGGACACCGCCGACGCGTATCTCGGGGACGGGCTCGCCTCCTCGATCGCGACCAGTCTCGCGCAGGTGCCCCGCCTCTCCGTCCGGAGCCCCGGGTTCGTGCGCCGCGTGAGCCAGACCGCGCTGCACGACGAGCGGCTGCTCGCCCGCGAGCTGGACGTGCGCTACCTCGTCGAGGGCGAGTACCAGCGGGGCGGCGACCGCATCCGCGTCGCGGTCCGACTGGTGGCCGTGCCCAGCGGCACCGAGCGCTGGGGCGACGCGTACCTCAGGCCCAGCGCCGACCTGCTGGGCGTGCAGGAGGAGATCGCCCGCGAGGTGGCGACCCGGATCGCCGGGGCGCTGCTCCCGGCCGAGACGCGCGCGCTGGCCGCCCGGCCCACCCACAGCGCGGCCGCCTACGACCTGCTGCTGCGCGGCAGCTTCTACCTCGCGCAGCGCACGCCGGCGGCGGTCCGGCGCGCCATCGACGCGTATCGGGCGGCGGCCAGGCTCGACTCGTCCTACGCCGATCCCCCAGCGCGCGTGGCCTACGCGTACGGCCTGGTGCTGTCGTACGACTGGGACTTCGGCCTCTCGCGCGACAGCGCGCTGGCACTCGGCGTCGCCGACGCGGAGCAGGCCGTGCGGCTAGACTCGCTGTCGTCCGACGCCTGGCTGGCACGCGGGCTGCTGCTCACCTACCTGCATCCGCTCACCTTCGAGGGCGTGCTGCCGTCCCTCGAGCGGGCCGTCCGCCTCGATCCCCGCAACGTGGAGGCGTGGCACGCGCTCGGGACCCAGCGCCAGTACCTCGGCGAGCCAGCAGGGTCGGACTCGGCCCTGCGGCGCGCAGTGGCCCTGGAGCCGGACCGCGTAGTCTCGCTCACGAACCTCGCCACCAGCGCGGAGCTGGCCAGCCGCTTCGACGACGCGCGGCGCTGGTGCGACAGCGCGCTCGCCGTGAACCCGGGCTGGGTCTACGGTCTGGCGGCGCGGGTGCGCATCGGCATCGCGCAGCACGACACGGCCTCGGCGCGCGCGGGCGCCGCGGCGCTCGACGCCGTCACGGCACCGGACGCGGTTCCGGCCGCGATGGCGGCGGTGGCCCAGTACGACGCCTGGCGCGGCGACACCGCCTCCGCGCGCGAGCGCGCCGAGCGCGCCGTGACCAGTTTCGGCGGCAACCCGCGCCAGCTGTGGCTGGGGATGCCAGCCGCCATGGCGCTCGCGGAGGTGGGCGAGGCGGATCGCGCGCTGGGCCTGCTCGAGCGGCTGCAGCCGCACGGCATCGTCATGCACCTGCTGCTCAGGACCAGCGGCTTCGACCCGTTGCGCGCCGACCCGCGGTTCGTCCGCCTGTTCGCCGAGAGCGCGCCGCCGGGGGAGGCACGATGAGCGTGCCCTGGCCCCCGGTGCCTGCCTGCCTTGGCCCGCGCCTGCTCGTGGCTCGGTCCAAGACCGCGGGGCTGATCCTGCTGTTTGCCGTCTGCGCAACCGGGAACTTGAAAGGCCAGTGCCCCGACGGCACCCCGCCGCCGTGCTCGGTGCGCACGGCGCACTTCGCGGCCCCGCCCACGAACAGCGTCGCGGTCCTCTACTTCGAGAACCTTTCCCGTGACACGTCGGACGCATACCTCGCCGACGGCCTGACCGAGGAGATCATCATCCGCCTCGGCCAGGTGCGCCGGCTCGACGTCAAGTCGCGCTTCGAGGTGCTGCGGTTCCGGGGAAGGCCGCTGCTCGATCCCGCGGCGACCGGCCGCGTGCTCGGCGCCGCGTACCTCGTGGCGGGCAGCGTCCAGCACGCGGGCGACCGGGTCCGGATGCGGGTGGAGCTGCTGCGCTCGGCGACGCGGGCACAGGTGTGGGGCGACGTGTTCGACCGGTCCAGCGGCGACATTCTGAGCCTCGAGTCCGATATCGCGGGCGCGGTGGCCTCCGCGATCACGGGCCAGCTGCTGCCCGGCGAGCGCACGCGTCTGGAGAAGTCGCTCACCTCCGATCCGGCCGCCTACGAGCAATACCTGCGCGGGCTCCAGGCCGCCCACAACTTCGGCGACGAGGCCGCGCTGCGCAGCGCGGTGGCCTACTTCGATCGCGCCGTCGAGCGCGATTCCGGGTTCGCCGCCGCCTGGGCGGGCAAGGCGATGGCGTGGAGCATGCTCGCCGACGGCTACGTGACGCCGCGCGAGGGATACGGACAGACCCGCGACGCCGCCACCCAGGCGCTCGCCCGCGATTCCACCCAGGCGCTGGCCTGGGCGATGCTGGCCAACGCGGTGCTGGCGCTGGACCTCGACGCGCACGAAGGGGAGCGGCTGGCGCGGCGCGCGCTCGCCCTCGATCCGCACAGCGCCTGGTCACGCCTGTTCCTGAGCGGGGCGCTGTGGGCGGAGGGACGGGCGGACGACGGCCTCGACGAGGCCTGGCGGGCGTGGCAGGACGACTCGTCGTTCTCGATCATGAGCGTCTGGTACGTCTCGCTGCTGATCGCGGCCGGACGCGTGGCGGACGCCGCCGAGATGCTGCCGCGCATCCGGGCCATCCTGCCGCCCACGGACGTCGACCCGCTGGAGGGCATGGTGCTCGCCGCGCGGGGCGACTGGCGCGACGCGGCGCGCAGGCTGGACTGGCGCTACTACGGTGGCGGGTACGACGCGGCGATGTACGTGCGCGCGCTGCTGGTGCGCGGCGACACCGCGGCCGCCCGGGCCACGGTGGACTCCATGGTGGCCGCGCGCACGCCGGGCTACTACAACCCCGTGGCCATCGCCCGGGCCTACGCCGTGCTCGGCGACGTCGACCGCGGCATCGCGTGGCTGCGCACCGCGTTCGACGAGCGCACCGTCTACTGCCTGTGGGTGCGCCAGGACCCCGAGCTGGCGACGCTGCGCGCCGACCCGCGCTACGCGGCGCTCGAGCGCCAGCTGCGGTTCTGATGACTCCCGGCTTGGCCCGTCGCCCGCAGGATGCCCGGCTGACGGCCTCGGGGCTGTTCTTGCTCCTTGCCGTCTGCGCAACCGGCAACTTGAGGAGCCAGTGCCCGGACGGCACGCCGCCGCCGTGCAGCGCGCGCCCGTCTCACGCCGCCGCGCCGTCCCCGAACAGCGTCGCGGTGCTGTACTTCGAGAATCCCTCGCGAGACACGGCGGACGCGGCGATCGCCGACGGCCTCACCGAGGAGATCATCGCACGCCTCTCGCAGGTCCCGGGCGTGCGGGTCGCCAGCCGCTACGCGGTGATGCGCTACCGCGGGAGGACGCCCGACCCGCACCAGGTGGGCCGCGACCTCGGCGTCCACTACGTGCTCGGCGGCGCGCTGCGGCGCGCGGCCGGGCGGATGCGCCTGGTCGTGGCGGTCACCGATGCGGGCGCCGGCTTCAACGTGTGGGGTGAGACCTTCGAGCGGCCGATGCAGGACATCTTCTCGGTCGAGGACAGCGTCGCGGTGCAGGTCGCCGAGGCGGTGCACGGCCGGCCGACCGCGAGCGAGCGCTCGCGTCTCGCTCCGGCCGCACCCTCGTCCGACGTGGAGGCCTACCAGGCGTATCTGCGGGGGCGGGTCGCGATCCGCTCGCGCACCGCCGCGGCCGGCTCGGCCGCCGTCGCGGAGTACCGGCGCGCCATCGCCCTGGACCCGCGGTTCGCGCGCGCCTGGGCCGGCCTGGCCGTCGCCCTCGCCCTGGCCCGGGACTGGGGATGGCCCATCGCCGGTGTCCCGGCCGACAGCCTTCAGCCCCTGGCCGTCCGCGCGGCGCAGCGCGCGCTCGAGCTCGACTCCGCCAGCGCCGAGGGCTGGCTCGCGTCCGCGATGGCCGTCCGCGCGACGGACATGGCGCTGGCGCTGCAGCTCCACCGGCGCGCCCTCGCCGTCGACTCGACCAACGTCGAGGCCGTCCACCAGCTCGCCTGGGGCTTCCTGGGCAGCGGGGACCTCGACAGCGCCATCGTCTTCGAGCGCCGGGCCCTCGCGCGCGACCCGTACTACGCCTACGCGTACGCGGGCCTCGCGGAGATGCTCAACATCGCCGGCCGCCCCGAGGAAGCGCTGGTGGCGACGATCGAGGGCCGGGCGGTGGATTCCACCAACGCACCGATGTGGTTCCAGCTGGCCGACGCCGAGCTCCGGTTCGGCCGCCTGGCCGAGGCGGGCGCGGCCCTCGACCGGGCGGAGGCGCTGGGGTTCGATCGGCTCGGCGTGCGCCTGATGCGCGCCATCGCGCGGACCCGCGGCGGCGACACGGCGGCGGCGCGTGCCGAGCTGCCGGCGCTGATGCAGCTCACCGAGGCGGCGCCTCCGGGTGGCATGGCGTTCTCGTGCGCCGCCGTGCTGTCAGGGCTGTTCGCGCAGCTGGGCGACGTGGACGGCGCGGTGCGCTGGGCGGGACGCGTCCCGAGGGCCCCGCACCGCTACTACGCCGTCGTGTTCGCGCGCCACTGGTACTGGGAACCGCTGCGTGCGACGCCGCAGTTCCAGGCCTTCCTCGCCTCGATGCGCCAGTGACCGCTCTCCTGACCCGTCGCCCGCTCGATGCCCGCGCCCGAACCTCGGGGCTGGTCTTCCTCCTTGCCGTCTGCGCAACCGGCAACCTGCTCGGCCAGTGCCCCGACGGCACGCCGCCGCCGTGCGGCGCCCGGCCCGCGCGGCCCGCGGCGCCGCCCGCCAACAGCGTCGCGGTGATGTACCTCGACAACGAATCGCGCGACACCAGCGACGCCTACCTCGCCGACGGCCTCACCGAGGAGATCACCACCAAGCTGGGCCAGATCGGCCGCCTGGCGGTGACGTCGAACACCACGATGCGGCGCTACCGCGGCCCCGCGGCGCTGGAGCCCACGGCCCTCGGACGGGCCCTCCGCGTCGAGCAGCTGGTGAGCGGCAGCGTGCGCCGCTCCGGGCACCGCATCCGCGTGAACGTGGAGCTGTTGCGCGCGCGGGACGGCGTGCAGCTGTGGGCGGACGCATACGACCGGAGCGACGCGGACCTGCTGTCGATCGAGGAGGACGTGGCGCGCGCGGTGGCGAGCGCCATCGCCGGCCGGCTGCTGCCGGCCGAGCAGGCGACGCTGGCCGCGCAGCCCACGCAGAACAGCGAGGCGTACGACCACTTCCTGCGCGGCAACTTCCTGGTGGCGCAGCGGTCGCCCGGCGCGGCCCGCCAAGCCGTGGCGGAGTACCAGGCCGCGATCGTGCTCGACCTCGCGTTCGCCCGCGCCTACGGCCGCCTGGCGCTGGCCTACGCGATGTTCATCGACTGGGGCTGGCCGTTCCCCGGACTCGGCTACGACAGCCTGCTCGCGCTCGCCGCCGGGGCATCGGATCATGCGGTCGAGCTCGACTCCACGTCGGCCGACGCGTGGCTGGGCCGCGGATACACGCGCGTCTATCAGCATCCCGCGACGTACGCCGGCGTCGTCCCGGCGTTCGAGCGCGCGGTCCGCCTCGACCCGATGAACGCCGAGGCGCACCACCAGTTCGGCGGCATCCTGCAGTGCATGGGCCGCGACAGTCAGGCCGTCGAGGAGTTCCGCCGGGCCCTGGCGCTCGATCCCGGCCGGGCCATCACGTACGACAACTTGGCGGTGCTGCGCTACTTCGAGCGCCGCCTCGCCGAATCACTCCGCCTCGCCGACAGCGGGCTCGCGGTGGATCCGCGGGCCTACTACCTGTACGTGGACCGCGCCAACGTCCGCCTCGCGATGGGCGACCCGTCCGGGGCGCGCGCCGACGCGGACATGGCGCTCCACCTGCGTCCCGCCGACTACGTGATCCCGAGCGAGGCCATGGCCGCCGGGCTCGAGGCGATGGCAGGCGACACCGCGCGCGGACGTGCTCGGCTGGAGCACGCGCTCCGGCAGCTGCCGGACACGGCCCATTCCGACTACTCGGAGGCGCAGTGGCTGGCCTTGGGCTTCCTGCGCACCGGCGACGCGGCGCGTGCGCTGTCCGTGCTCGAGAACGTCCAGCCGCAGGGCATGTCCGTGTGGTACATCATGCGCGACCCCGGCTTCGACCCGATCCGCGACACGCCGCGGTTCCGCGCCCTGGTCGAGCGCAACCGGCCCCGGGCGCCATGACCCCGAGGCGCCCGGTGCCTGCTCCAGCCTTCCTGAACCGTCGCCCGCTCGATGGTTGGCCTCGAACCCCGGGGCTGTTCTTGCTGCTTGCCGTCTGCGCAACCGGCAACTTGAAAGGCCAATGCCCCGACGGCACGCCGCCGCCGTGCGGCGCGCGGCCGGCGCGCACCGCTCCCGCGCCCGCGGCGAACAGCGTCGCCGTGCTGTATTTCGACAACCTCTCGCGGGACACCAGCGATGCGTACCTCGCCGAAGGTCTGACCGACGAGGTCATCGTGCGGCTGCAGCAGGTGCGGCGGCTCGAGGTGAAGTCGCGGTTCGAGTCGCGCCGGGTGCGCGGGCAGCACGATGCCGCTCCGGCGGCACTCGGCCGGGCCCTGGGGGCGCGCTACCTGGTGGACGGGACCATCCAGCGCGAGGGCGAGCGGCTCGTCGTGCGCGTGGAGCTGACGCGCGCCGACCGCGGCGTCGGCGTGTGGAGCCAGAGCTTTGACAAGACGAGCGCCAGCGTCCTCGACGTGATCGACGACGTGGCGCGCGGGGTGGCGACGGGCGTCGCCGGCCAGCTGCTGCCCGACGAGTCCGCCAGCCTCGCTCGCCGCCCGACCGCGGACCCGGCGGCCTACGAGCACTACGTGCGCGGCAACGTGTACCTGGCGCAGCGCACGCCGACGGGCTTCGCCCGCGCGGTGGACGAATACGAGAGCGCGTACGCCCTCGATCCCCGACTCGTGATAGCGCCGGGCCGGATCGCGTACGCCTACGCGGTGAGCACCATCTACGGTTTCGGCGACCTGCCGGCCGATTCCATCTGGGCGCGGGGCGGCCGCGCCGTGGATCGCGCGCTGCGCGTCGCGCCGGACGTCGCCGACACCTGGATGGCCGTCGGGTTCCGGCGGTTCGCGCTGACCGTGGGAAGGCACGTGGACTCGCTCGAGGCGGCAGTCGAAGCCCTCGACCGCGCGACGGAGCTCGATCCCTCCAGCGCCGAAGCGCACCACCAGTACGCCCAGGGCCTCGAGTTCGAGAGCCGCGACTCCGCGGCGTTCGCCGAGTACCGTCGGGCGCTCGCGCTGGAGCCCGGCCGGGCGGTCACCTACCAGGAGACCGGGTTCCTGCGCCTCATCGAGGGTCGCTACCGGGAGTCGATCGAGTGGTGCGACAGCGCGCTCGCGGCCGACCCGCAGCACGTGCGCGGGTACCTGGTGCGCGGCAGGGCCCGGTTGCTTCTCGGCGACGCCGCGGGAGCGGACCGGGACGCGGCCAGCGCCCTCGCCATCGGCCGCGGCGGCGACGCGGTGGACGCGCACGGGCTCCGCGTCCTGATCCTCGCCTTCGGGGGCGACACGGCCGCCGCCCGCCGCGAGGCGGCCTCGGCCGGGTACTCGGGATACTTCGGGTTCGAGTGGCCCATCGCGGCCGGCCATGCCGACGTCTCGCTGGACCGGATCGAGAGCATGACCTCGCGAGCGACGCGATGCTTCTTGCTGACCCGCTACCCCGCCCTCGCCGCGCTGCGCGGCCAGCCGAGGTACGACCGGATGGCGGCCGGCTGTCCCGCGCCAGAAGGCGCGCCATGACACGATCCCCTGCCCCTGTCCTCTTGCCCCGTCGGCGGGGCTCGGCCGCCTCGCGCCCCGCGTCGAAGTGAAGGCGCCGAGCTCCGTGCGCCGCGCCCAGCGCGAGAACGCCGGCAGCGTGCGCGGCACCGGGCGCGCGCTCGGCGTGCGCTACGTGGTGGACGGCGACGCGGCCCTGGCGGCGCTGGAGCGGATACCCCCCACGGCGTTCGAGCGCTTCTACCTGAGCCTCGAGATCTTCGACACGCTGCGCGCGGACCCGCGCTTCCGCCGGCTGGCGGTCTCCCTCGGAGGGTAGCGCCCGGGCGGCGCCGTCGCCGGTCCCCGCTTGCCACCGGTCCGGGACGCGCGCATCGTTGGGCTGACGCCACTGGAGGCGCACGTGCGCGCCCTTCGCCTCGCCGTCCTGCCGCTGCTCGTCGCCGGATCCCTGGCCGCCCAGGCGCCGCCGCCCGCGACCGACGCCCCTTCACCCGTCGCCGTCGTCTCGCCGACGCGGGGCGCGTTCCTCGACCCGTCGGCCATCTCCGGCGGCCGGGCGCGGTTCGGCTTGGAGCCGTGGCGGATCGGCCGCTGGGCCGTCGGCCTCGTCGCGACGCACGACCGGGGCAGCGTGATCCAGATGGACACCCATCAGCTGATTCCCCCAGGCCAGCCGGGTCCGGTCGGCTCGATCATCTCCGACGGCTGGAGCCTCGACGTCGCGGTGCGGTACTACCCAGCGCCGCTCGCCGTGGGAGGGCCGAGCCGGGGCCTCACGCCGTACCTCGGGACGTTCCTCGGCTATCACGCGCGCACCGTGACCATCGAGTCCGACTACGTCACCATTGACGGCTCGACCGGTCTTCCGCTGCCGCCGCCGAGCCAGCGCCTGACCGGCTTCGAGCCTGGAGCCGAGATCGGGGTGCGGCTGATGCCGTTGCGGCCGCTGTTCGTGGACGTCGGCGGCTGGTTCGAGCTGGTGACGATCGACGATCCGACGCGGAGCGCGAGGCCGGGGCAGATCGACGCGCGACTCGTGGCCGCGGTCGGGGTGGGCTGGTAAAGGCGAGAAGTCAGACTGTTGGTGGGTGGTCGGTTGTTGCCACCACAACCCACCACCTGCAACCCACCAACACCGAACTCAGGGCCGCAGCACCGCTCTCCCCACCAGCTGCCCCTTGGCCAGCGCGTCGATCCCCTTCTGGAACTCGCCGAGCGGCAGCGTCCGGTCCACCACCGTGACCATCTTGCCCGCCGCCACGAGGTCCACGGCGCGCACCAGCTCTCCCAGCGTGTTGCCCACCGAGCCTGTGACGCTCGCCTCGGTGATCACGAGCTGGATGGGGTGGACGGTGTAGCTGTCCTCCGAGTAGCCGACGAACACCAGCCGGCCGCGCTTCGCCAGCGCCGCCGTCGACGCCGCCATCGTCTCCTTGGTCGCGACCAGCTCGAAGACCACGTCGGCTCCGTGGCCGCGGGTGATCTCCCGCACCCGCTCGGCGATCTTCCCCTCGTTGCCGTTCAGCAGGTGCGCGGCGCCGAGCGCCCTGGCCTTCTCCAGCTTGGCCGGCGTCCGCGAGACGGCGATCACCTCCGCGCCGGAGAGCCGGGCCAGCTGGATCAGCCCGAACGCCACCGCGCCCACGCCGTAGACGAGCACGACGTCGCCCGCGGCGAGCCGCGCCAGCGCCGCCGCGTGCACCGCGGTCGTCACCCCGCAGCCGATCGGTGCCGCCGCCTCGTCGCTCACCTCGGGCGGCAGGGGCACCGCGTTCCGCGCCGGGGCTACCGCGTACTCGGCGAAGCCGCCGTCGCTGACGAACCCGTACTCCGCCACGAGCGCGTCGCACAGGTTCTCCTCGCCCACCAGGCAGTACGCGCAGCGCCCGCAGCCCACGTAGTAGTAGAGGATCACCCGGTCGCCGGCCTTCGGGCCCTCGACGCCCGCGCCGGTCTCCTCGACCACGCCCACCACTTCGTGGCCGAGCGTCAGGGGATGCACGCCGAGGTCGAGCAGGCCGCTCAGGAAGTGCAGCTCGGTGTGGCAGATCCCGGCCGCCGTGACGCGCACCAGCACCTCGCCCGGCCTGGGCGCGGGCTTGGGCACGCTCTCGAGACGGAGGGGCTGCCTGGGACCGTGATAGCGGATCGCTCGCATGACGACGCTCGTCAGAACGGCGGTTGCAGGATGCCGCGCTCCGTCACCCAGCCCGCGATGAGCGCCGCGGGAGTGACGTCGAACGCGGGGTTGTAGGCCGGGCTCTGCTCCGGCGCCGCCGGCCGGCCGAGGACGCGGGTGACCTCGGTGCCGGGGCGCTGCTCGATCGGGATCGCGTCGCCGGAGCGGCAGGCGGGATCGAACGACGACGACGGCGCCACCACGTAGAACGGCACGGCGTGGTGCCGCGCGGCGACGGCGAGCGCGTACGTCCCGGCCTTGTTCGCCGCGTCGCCGTTCGCGGCGATCCGGTCGGCGCCCACCAGCACCACGTCCACCCTGCCGGCCGCCATCACGCTCGCCGCCACGCCGTCCGCGACGACGGTGTGCGGGATCCCGGCCTTGCCCAGCTCCCAGGCCGTGAGCCGGCTGCCCTGCAGGAGCGGCCGGGTCTCGTCCACCCACACGTGCACCCGCCGTCCCTGCTCCGCGGCCAGATGCACGATGCCCAGCGCGGTGCCCACGCCGCCGGTGGCGAGGAAGCCGGTGTTGCAGTGCGTGAGGACGTTCACCACGTCCCCGACGCCCACCCCGTCCCCGGTCCCGCGCGATCTGCGCAACCTGGCCTCTGCGCAACCGGCAACCAGTTTCAGCCCGTGCTCCGCGATGAGCCGGCAGCACTCCCGGTCCTCGTCCCAGATGGCCTGCGCCTCCTCCTCGAGCGCCGCGAGCACCGCGCCGGCGTCGCCGCGCGCGGCCCGCGCGCGCTCGACCATCCGGGTCATGGCCCAGGAGAGATTCACGGCCGTGGGGCGGGCGGCGCCGATGGTCGCCGCGTCGCGCTGCACCGTCGCGAGGAAGGCCTCGCGGCCCGCCGTCGCCCGGGCGCGGAGCGACGCCACCAGGCCCATCGCCGCGGCGATGCCGATCGCCGGCGCGCCGCGCACGCGCAGCGTCGCGATGGCCTCGACGACGCCGTCGACCGTGTCCACCGTGATCCACCGCTCCTCGCCCGGCAGCAGGGTCTGATCGAGGAGCGCGAGGCGGCGCTCGGGCGTCCAGCCGAGCGGATGCGGGCTCATAGCGGGCAACCTATGCCCCCGCTAGTTTTTTCGCCATGAACTTCGACAGCCTGCTCGTCGCGGTCGCGGACGGCGTCGCGACGCTCACCGTGAACCGCCCCGACAAGCTCAACGCCCTGAACGACCAGGTCGTGAGCGAGCTGCACCAGGCCGCGGTCGCGCTCGGGCAGGCGCCCGACGTGCGCGGCGTCGTCCTCACCGGCGCGGGCCCCAAGGCGTTCATCGCGGGCGCCGACATCGCCGACCTCGCGAGACAGGGCGTGCTCCAGGGCCGGCAGCGCTCCCTCATCGGGCAGGCGATGCTGCGCGCCTTCGAGGCGATGGGCAAGCCCGTGCTCGCCGCCGTCAACGGCTACTGCCTCGGCGGCGGCTGCGAGCTGGCGATGGCGTGCCACGTCCGCATCGCGAGCGAGAACGCGAAGTTCGGGCAGCCGGAGGTGAAGCTTGGCATCACGCCGGGCTACGGCGGCACCCAGCGGCTCCCGCGGATCGTCGGCCGCGGCAACGCGCTCCACCTGCTCCTCACCGGCGAGCAGATCGGCGCCGCCGAGGCGCTCCGCATCGGCCTGGTGAGCAAGGTGGTGCCGGCCGACCAGCTGCTCGGCGAGGCCGACAGGCTGATGCGCGCCATCCTCGCCAACGGACCGCTCGCCCTCAAGCTGACGATCGAAGCCGTCGACCGCGGGCTCGATCTCACCCTCGAAGACGGCCTGAAGCTCGAGGCCGACGCGTTCGGCCTGGTGTCCGCCACCGACGACATGAAGGAAGGCCTGAGCGCGTTCCTGGAAAAGAGGCCGGCCAAATTCCAAGGCAAGTGACCGCGCTGCTCGCGCTGCTCGCCGCGGCGGGCTGCACCGATCCACGCGCCCGCGTGGCGCCGCCCACGGTGCAGGTCATCGTCGCGTCCGGCGCGCACCCGCGCAGCCCCGGCGACCTCCCGGCCTCGATCTACGCCTACGACGCCGAGGGATTCGACAGCCTCCGCGTCACCCTGCGCAGCACCGCTCCCGGGTTCGGCGGCGACTCGCTCTACCTCTTCCCCGACACGACGGAGGCGACGCTCAACGTGGACTGGCAGGTGCCGGCGGGCGTCCCGGCAGGCACCCGGATCACGATCGTGGGAAAGGTGTGGAATCTCATCGGTTTTGGGGCCTCGGACAGCGCCGTCGTAACCTCGCAATAGGACCGCGCAGAGACGCCTTAACCTCTTGATTGACATTGGTTTCGTCGTTATTTTCAGAGACGTGATTCGGCCCCCCAGCGCGAGTGTTCCCGGCCCCCGGCGGAAGACCCCGGGGAGGCCCGTAGTCGCCTCGCGTCTGGCGGTGGCGGCGGCGGCCGGCTGGCTCGTCCTGGGATGCCGCGAGGCCGTGACGCCGACCGGGCCGAACCCCAAGGGACCCGACTTGTCGGCACCCGCGGTGGTGACCCGTCCGGGCCAGGACACGACGGTCGACTCGATCGGCCTGCTGAACATCGAGGTGCTGGCGCACGACGCGGCGCTGATCGACACGGTCGCGCTGCTCATCTCGGGCGCGCCCATCGCGTTCCCGGCCTCCACGGTGCACGACACGGTGGCCGACCTGATCTACACGGTCGCTCTCGGCGGACTGCATCACCGGCCGTTCAGCTACCGGGTCGCGGCCGACGACGTGCTCGGGCGCGACACGGTCACGGACAGCGTCACGGTGAGGCTGCGATAGCGAGGGTCGGCTCGCTCTCGGTGCGTGCGTTCCGCAACCTGGCGGACGCCGACCTGGAGCTGCCGGTCGCCGGGCTCGTGCTGGTGGGGCCGAACGGGCACGGAAAGACGAGCCTGCTGGAAGCGCTGCTGTACCTCGAGGTGTTCCGCTCGTTCCGGGGCGCGCGCGATCGCGACCTGGTCCGGTTCGGCGAGGATGGCTTCCGGGTCGAGGCGGGAACGGACGGCGGGAGCGTCTCCGCCGGCTACGACGCCCGGACGAGGGAGAAGCGGGTGACGGCGGCCGGCGCGCCGGTGTCGCGGATGGCTGACGCGATCGGGGTGGTGCGGGGGGTGGTCTTCAGTCCTTCCGACTCGCAGCTCGCAACCGGCGGGGCGCGGGTGCGGA
>DASPTN010000173.1:0-12137 GCA_035623395.1 Gemmatimonadales bacterium
CCGGCACGTCCTGCGGCCTGACGGCGGCGGGCGCGGCGTACTGCTGGGGCACGAACGAGATGCTGGAAGCCGGCTCCCCGGCGAACGTCGCCTACGTGCCGGCTCCGAGCGCGGCCGGCGGCGGGATGACGTTCACCACGATCTCGACGGGCTACGAGGTCACCTGCGGCCTCACCAGCGCGGGTGCCGCGTGGTGCTGGGGCGGCAACGAGTACGGCGAGCTGGGCGTGGACTCCACCACGCCGTTCTCCAGCGCGCCGGTCGCGGTTTCCGGGGGCCTGACCTTCCGGTCGATCACCGCGGGCGTGGCTCGCGCCTGCGGCGTCACGCCCGCGGGCAAGGTCTACTGCTGGGGCCTCAGGATGGGCGGCGACTACCAGGCCGACGCGTACGCTCCGGTGCTGGTGCCGAGCACGCAGGTGTTCGCGTCGGTGAGCCCCGGCTTGGGGGTCCATAGCTGCGCACTGACGACGGCCGGGGCGGCGTACTGCTGGGGGCCGAACGACCGGGGGGAGCTGGGCACGACGACGGCGTACGGCGGCTGCGCGATCTCTCCGTGCAGCAGCGTCCCGGTGCCGGTCGCCGGCGGGTTGACGTTCTCGCGGATCGTCACCGGCGGCAACGGGTTCACCTGCGGGCTGACGACGGGGCACGAGGCGTACTGCTGGGGCGCCAACGATCTGGGCGAGCTGGGCGACGGATCGTTCGTGGACGCCGCGGTGCCGACGCGCGTCGCCGGGCCGGGGTCCTGAGCGCTGCGGCCCGGGCCGGTGCGCCGGGCCGCCTCAGAACTCGAACCGCTCGATCCGCCTCAGCGCGACCCGGAGGGGCACCACCGTCGCGGTCACGCACACGGCGATCACCAGCACGAACGCGGCGATCATCAGCGCGGAGACCCGGAGCGGCTCGTGGTCGAACGCCGCGCGCAGGTAGCGGTACACCGGCACCGACTCGATCACGATCACCAGCGCGAGCAGCGCCACCGTCGCCATCATGAACACCAGCCCGCCGAAGCTGGTGGGGATCTGCGCGGCGTTCTCGGTCTCGAACTGCGGGTACAGCGCGCCGAAGGCCAGCGCCAGGGCGCTGATCGCCAGGGTCAGCAGCACGATCGTGCCGATCCCCACCACCATCATGAACGGGCTCGCCTTGAGGATCAGGTTGGTGAGCACCGTGATGGCGAGCGCCAGCACCAGCAGCGGGACGGTGCCCACCCAGTACTTGGACCACAGCAGCGCCCTGAGCTCCAGCGGGCTCGAGCGCAGCAGCCACATCTGCCGGCCCTCGAGGCTCACGGCGGGGAAGATGAACCGCGCCGCGATCGACGCGAGGACGAAGCCCGCCAGGCCGAGGTTGAGGAACGACACCACCGACACCAGATAGAACGGCACCTGCTCGCCGCGGAACAGCGGCAGCGCGCGGATGTTGAACAGGTAGACCAGCAGCAGCGCCGCCAGCAGGATCAGCTGGCTCCACTGGGTCGTGTCGCGGAAGAACAGCTTCAGGTCCTTGATCACGAATTCGCGACGCGCCGGGCCGAGCGGTCGCAGCAGGCCGCCCAGCGCCCAGGTCCACAGTCCGCCGCGCACGAACCGCTCCGCGCCCTCCTGGGCGCGGGTGAAACCGGTGTGGTACAACTGCACGTGCACCAGCGCGCCCAGGACCACCGCCGCGCCGGCCGAGGACCACAGCAGGTAGAGCGGCAGCCAGTCCATCCGGCCGCCCAGGTAGCCCATCACCGCCTTGGTCACCCAGTCGCTCGGGAGCAGCGGGCTCGCGGGTGCGCGCAGCACGGTGATGAAGTCGAGCAGGTTGCGGAAGCCCTCGGGCCGCGCCAGCTGCTCCGGCCGGATGATGCGGAACAGGAGGATCACGCCCGCCGCCGCGCCCAGCGCGATGATCGACAGCAGGTCGCGGGTGCGGCGCGCCGGGAACACGTTCACCAGGATCAGCGTCGCCGCGGAGCCGAGGACGGCGGGCAGCACCAGGAACGGCAGGAACGCCCCGGCCGCGACCAGCGGGAACAGGATTCCCCCGTGGTACACCACGGCGTAGGCCGTGAAGATCGGCACCGCCATCAGCGCCACCATCCACGAGGAGTTGATCAGCGTCTCGCCGAGCTTGGCGACGTACAGCCGCACCCCGTCCACCGGGGAGCTCACCAGCAGGTCGAGGTCCTTGGCGAGGAAGAACGACGACAGCGCGGTGATCACGTTGGAGAGCAGCAGCACCGACACGAACGACAGCAGCGCGAGGGAGAGCAGCTTCCCCGCGAGCAGCGCGCCGATCTCGCGCACGTCGCGGAAGTAGCGCAGCACCCGGAACAGCACGCCGAACACGGCGGCCCAGAATCCCAGGCCCACGACCGCCAGCACCACCAGCTTGCCGGCGCCGCCGCTGGCCCGGTCCTGGCGCGCCCGCGTCAGCGCGGTGCGCCACTTGGGCTGGAGCACGTGGACCAGCGACGGCTGCCTCAGCGGCCGCCCTCCAGCACCGCCGCCAGCTCCTTGGCCTCGGCCCCGCCGGTCAGGCGGAGGAACAGGTCCTCGAGCCCGATGTTGCCCGAGGCCGTCTGCGCCCGCAGCTCGGCCATCGTGCCCGCGGCGACGATCCGGCCGCCCTGGATGATCGCGATGCGGTCGCACAGCGCCTCGGCGATCTCGAGGGTGTGGGTGCTCATCAGCACCGTGCCGCCGCGGCCGACGAAGCCCTTGAACAGGTCCTTCAGCAGCCGCGCCGCGCGCGGGTCGAGCCCCACCATCGGCTCGTCCACCACGATCACCTCGGGGCGGTGGATCAGCGCCGAGGAGATGATCAGCTTCTGCCGCATCCCGTGGGAGTACGACTCGACCAGCTCGTTCTTCCAGGTCGTCAGCTCGAACACCTCGAGCAGCTCGTCGATGCGCCGCTCCACCAGCTGCCCGTCCTGGCCGTACAGGCCGGCGACGAACCGCAGGAACTCCGCGCCGGTGAGCTTCTCGTACACGAACGGCCGGTCGGGGATGAAGCCCAGCCGCGCCTTCGCGGCCATCGGCCGGCGGATCACGTCGTCGTCGCCGATGAGCACGCGGCCGGCGGTCGGGCGCAGGATCCCCGCGATCATCCGCAGGGTCGTGGTCTTGCCGGCGCCGTTGGGGCCGAGGAAGCCGTACAGCGCCCCCTTCGGCACGTGCAGCGTGACGTCGTCGACGGCCCGGAACGAGCCGTAGTCCTTGGTGAGGCCTTCGAGCTTGATCACGCGATCAGCGCCCGCCTCCGACGACGGTGACGTGGACGCGCCCGATCAGGCGCAGCAGCTCGACCTGGCGCGCCAGGCCGCCGATGACGAACCGCAGGTGTGAGGCGTCGGCAGGAAACTGGCCAAACGTCGGGTCCACCGCCACCCATTGCCCCAGCCACACCTCCGGCCAGGCGTGGTAGTAGAAGCGGCCCCGCAGGTACACGAGCCCGGCGGCGGTGCGCGCCGGCAGGCCCAGCGCCCGCGCCAGGGCGACGTACAGCACCGTGTGCTCGTTGCAGTCGCCGCGGCGCTCCTCGAGCACCTGCGCCGCGCTCGGCACGCCGATGGTGATCTCCTTGCGCAGGTTGTCGTGCACCCAGCGCTCGAGCAGCCCGGCCACCGCGCCGGCGCGCCGCTCCCGGCCCGCGATCAGGCGCGCCTGCGCCTGGACGCGCGGATCGTCCGCCTGCACCAGCGGCTCCGCGGAGAGCTCGGCGGCCAGGGCGGTGTCGGTCACCGGCAGCATCGCCGCGTAGAGCGGCGGCGCCGGCCCCGGCTGGGCGCCCACGCCGGTCTCGCGCCGCACCACCAGCGTGTCGCCCGCGAGCGACTGGCGGCCGCCCGCGAGGTCGAAGCCCGGGAGCGGGACGTTGTCGAGCGCGACGCGCAGCACCTCGAGATCGTGCGGCTGCAGCGGCACGTTCGCGGTGATGGCCGTGGCCGCGATCACGTCCCCCACGCCGCCGGCGGCGGCCCGCGCCGCCGCCCAGCGCCGCCAGTTCTCGACCGCCATCTCGAACGGCATCCGCTCCGTCCGGAAGCCGATGGGCGACACCGAGCTCACGATCCGACCCTGCCGGTCGATCCACGACTCGGTCGAGACGCCCTCGAACTCCTCAGCTACCTTCCAGGCCCGGACGCTGTCGACGTGCGCGGGCACCCAGCGCCGCGCCGCGGAATCGCGCTGCGCGCTGTCGGTCACGGCCAGCGCGCTCTCGGCCAGCACGCGCACCGTCACCTCGCGCTCCTCCATCAGCATCGGGTCGAACAGCCGCACCGAGTACTCGCGGCCCGGCGCGAGCCGGTGCCCGAAGGCGAGCTGCAGCGGCAGCAGGGCGCTCATCACGATGGGGTGCTTGAGGCTCACGCGCGCGATCTGCGGCCGCGATCCGCCGGCGTCGAGCGTGACGGCGAGGACCGAGTCGCCCTCGACCCGGCCGCCGGCGCGGAAGGCGGCGCCGGGCGCGTCGAGCGAGCCGTCGAACCCCCTCAGCCGCAAGTCGCGGGTGAGGCGGATCTCGGTCGCGATCTGGGTGCGCTGCACCTGCCCGAGCGCGTCGATGTCCACGACCGTCAGGTCCCGGACCCGCACGCCGTCCGGCGTGGTGTCGACGGTGCTCGACGCGTACCCGATCGGCCCGTCGCCCATCGAGATGGCGTAGAACTCGGCCCCGGGCCCGACGCGCAGCGCCGCCTCCTCGAGCCGCAGCGCGCTCGGCTTGAAGTACTCGCGGTGCACGAGCAGGGCCACCCCGGCCGCCCACGCGGCCAGGATCAGGGTCGCCAGCACCTTGCGGCTCAGGAGGGGCTGCCTCGCGCCAGGCGGGCCTCGAAGACGTCGCGCTCGGCGTCGGTTTCCACGACGATTACGACGGTGGCGGGATGCGCGGCGCTGCGTCCGTGCTCGAAGACCGCCCCGAGCAGCGTGTCGGCGGCGTCGTCGAGGCTGAGCTGCCCGGCGCCCGTGCCGAGCGGCGGGGTGGCGAGGGTCACGATGCGCCACTGGTCGGCCTGCCGCAGCGCCGCCTCGGCGGCCCGCCGCACGCCGGCCCGCGTCACCGGCTCCGCGCTGGTCATCACCACGGCGTGGACCACCAGCTCCGCGGGGAGGTCGCCCGCGGCCGTCACGACCGCCGCGCCCACCCCCAGCTCGCGCTGGACCCGGCACAGGTCGCGAAACTTCGGCCCTGCGGCCACCTCGAGGCGGCGCAGGGCCGGAGTGATGGCGTCGAGATTGCCGTTCGTGGGCCGCACCACGGCGTCCGCCGTGGCGGACCCGAGGTCGTCCACGATGACGCGGACTACCGTCGGCCGACCTCGCGGGCGCGGCGGTACATGTGGGCGGCGTCGTCCGGCCGGGCCAGGCGGTCGTAGATGATGCCCAGGCCGTACAGCGCGCGCGGATTGGACGGCTGCAGCTCGGCGGCGCGCCGGTACGAGGCCAGCGCCCCGTCGAGGTCGTCCACGTGGTTCAGCGCCTCGCCGAGGTAGTAGTACGCCGACCCGCGCGACGGGTCGACCTCCAGCGTGCGCCGCAGGTGCGGGATCGCCTCGCCCCACAGCCCCTTCTTGGTCATCACGACGCCGAGATGGAACAGCGCTTCCGCGTTCGCGGGCTCGACGCGAAGGACGGCCTTGAGGTCGCGCTCCGCCGCCGCGTAGCGGCCCAGCGAGCCGAGCAGGGCGCCGCGGCTCACCAGCGAGGCGCTGTGCTCGGGGTCGATGTCGAGCGCGCGATCGAGCTCGGCCAGGGCCGCCTGGTGGTTGCCCTGCGCATCCAGCACCCGCGACAGGGCGTGGCGGGCCCGGACGTGCCGCGGCGCGCCCGAGAGCAGCTGGCCGAACAGGCGCCTGGCCGCGTCGCAGTCGCCGGCCTCGGCGGCCGTGCACGCGGAGTCGTAGAGCACTTCGATGGGATCGGGTGCGGGGGGAGCCACGGCGACCGCTGCCGCGGCCACGGGCTCGTCCGTCGCGGCCGCCTCGGGCTCGGCCAGCTCGAACACCGGCGCGCCAGGTGTCCGCGCGGTCGCGGCCTCGACGACCTCCGCCGACGCCGCCTCCAGCTCGAGCTGCGCCGGGTCGTTGGCGGGGAGCACGACCTCTCCCGCCTCCGGAACCTCCTCGAGCACCAGGCCCGGGCCGCGAATCTCGGCCCACGGATCCAATCCATCCAGCTCGAGCACGGGAGCCGGCGCCGGGGGCCGGTCCACCACGGCCGGCACGTACGCCGGGGCGAAGGGATGCTCGCTCGCGACCGGCACGTAGGTTGGTGGCAGGTCGCTCACGACCGGCTCCTGGGCCGGGGAGAGTACCGCCGCGAGCAGGGCGGCGTCCGGTGCATATCGTCTTCCATTCCCATTGCCATTCCCGCTGCTGAGCCGCGGCAGCCGGAGCCGCCGCCTCGAACGACCCATGCCCTCACTCCTTCCGCTTGCGCCGAGACGCGCGCGCACGCCCGCGCGATCTCGCCCTGCCAGCCTCCGCCGCCCCCGTCTCAGCGCGCAGCCACTCGAGGTAGGGTCTGTAGCCGCCCGCGATCGGAAGGGCGACGAGCTCCGGCACCTCGTACGGATGCAGCGCGGGCAGCGCCGCGGCCAACGCCGCCCAGCGCGTGGCCGTCGTCTTGAGGATGACGACCACTTCCTCCTCTTCCGTCACCGCGCCGTGCCACCAGTACGTCGAGGCGGCCCCGGGAAGGATGGTCCCGCAGGCCACCAGGCGTCGCTCCACCAGCGTCCGCACCAGACGCTTCGCCGTCTCCGCCGACGGCGCAGTGGTGAGCGCCGCCAGAAACGGAGTGGTCGAGTCGTCGCGTTTCATCAAGGGCACGGCTCTCGGCGCGGACAGCGAAAATGCAGAGCGGGCGGGGATGACGCAAGAGCCACGGGGGTGCGGGGTTAGGCGCCGGGACCGGCCCCGGGGCGTGGTGACGTGCGGCACAGCCCGCCGGGGGATTCCGACTCTAACTTTCGGGAATCGCCGGCGTTATCTTCCGCGCCCGATTCCCAAGCTCCGCATCCGTTCCGGAACCTCGCTGCCCGCGCGGGCCCGCGCCGTGCGTGCGCCACCCTGATCAGGAGATTCGCCCGATGATCGTCTTGAGCCGCCTGGCCTGCACCGGCGCCCTGCTCTCGCTCGCAGTGGGCTCGGGCCCGCGGGGCGCCGGAGGCCCGCCCGCGCGGACCCGCACCTACTACGTCGCGGCGGACACGGTGACGTGGGACTACGCGCCGGGACCCGAGGTCAACCTGATCACGGGCCAGCCCTACGACAGCGTGGCGCGGTTCGTCGTCGGCAACGACTCGATCAACATCGGCCACCGCTACCTCAAGGCGATCTACCGCGAGTACACCGACTCGACGTTCACCACGCTCAAGCCGCGCGACGCGGGCTGGGAGCACCTCGGCATCCTGGGGCCGCTGCTCCGGGCGGTGGTGGGCGACACGATCCGGGTCGTGTTCCGGAACGACACGCCGCATCCGGCCAGCATGCACCCGCACGGCGTGTTCTACGCGAAGTCGTCCGAGGGCGCGCTGTACGCCGACTCGACGACCGGCGCCGACCACGAGGACGACGCGGTGCCGCCCGGCGGCACGCACGTGTACGTCTGGCCGGTGCCGGAGCGCGCGGGCCCCGGTCCGGGCGACGAGAGCTCGGTGATGTGGATGTACCACTCCCACACCAACGACGAGCGGGACGTGGACGCGGGGCTGGTGGGCCCGATCATCGTCACCGCGCGGAACGCGGCGCGTCCCGACGGGACGCCCAGGGACGTGGACCGGGAGCTGGTGGTCGCGTTCGCCGAGTTCGACGAGAGCCAGAGCTGGTACCTGGGCGAGAACATCCGGCGCTACGCTCCCAAGGAGCACATCGTCAACGATCCGTTCGGGCAGGACGCGGGCGTGCCGCACCCCGAGGGCAACTTCAAGGAGACGATGAACGGGTACCTCTACGGCCACCTGCCGGGCCTCACCATGAAGGTGGGCCAGCGGGTGCGCTGGTACCTGATGGCGACCACCGGCTTCGAGTTCCACGCGCCGCACTGGCACGGCAACAGCGTGCTGATCAACCGGATGCGCGCCGACGTGGCCGGCCTGCTGCCGATGGGCATGGTGACGGCCGACATGGTCCCGGACAATCCCGGGATCTGGCTGTTCCACTGCCACGTCGGGCCACACCTCTTGATGGGGATGCAGGCGCTGTACCGCGTGGCGCCGCGGTAGCGTCGTCGGACAGGCGGGGGCGGAGGCCTGGCGGCTCCGCCCTCGTGCCTACGGTGCCGGTTTCGGAAGCACGGCGATTCCGCCGTCGGACTGCGCGATCAGGAGCTGCGGTCCCCGCGCGGCCACCCCGACCGGATGCACCAGGCCGGGCACGGCCCAGGCGCCGCGCACCGTCTGATCCTGCAGGTCGATCTCGAGCAGCGTCGAGTACGCGGCGCTGATCGCGTACAGCCGGCCGCCGGCGACCGTGGCGCCGGTCACGAGGTAGTCCGCCAGCGACCGCCCGGGCGCGAGCGTCAGGCCCGCCCCGGCCCGCGGCTCGAACTCGGACGACACCACCATGTCGCCGCGGGCGAACCGGGAAACCACGAGCTGGTGGTGCCGCGGGTTCGGCACGCTCACCGTCACCAGCTGCTGCGCGGCCGGGTCGAAGGCGAGCGACCGGACGTACATCTGGTGCGCCCTGACGGTCTGGAACCGCCCCAGCCCCACCTCGCTCACCCGGCCGTCCCAGGAGAGGAAGTGCCGCCATTCGGCGCGCTCGTCGGCGCGCAGGTCGGGCCGCAGCAGCGCCCAGCTCTTGTTGTCCGCCACGACGGCCAGCGTGTCGCCGCCGAGAAACGCGGCGCCGGCGAGCGTCGAGACGTCGACGCTGAACCCCGGGTCCAGGACGACCTGGTGCAGCACCCGGGACGTCGCGCTGTCGAGCAGCACCACGCCGAAGCGGTCGGTCGTCACCAGGCAGCGGCCGGTCGCCGAGTCGCGGGCGAAACCGCTCAGCGCGCCCGCGAGCGGCGCGCCGAGGCGCTCCCAGCCCGACACCGCGAGCACCGGCAGGCCGGCGAGCGGTCCGTGCGCCGGATCCGGGTCGGCGACCGACGGGTCCGGCCGCGGAATCGTCCACGAGCCGCGGAGCGAGACGTACGGCGGGTCCAGCTCCTCGAACGACCACACCCAGTGCGTCGGGTTCCACGACAGGCGCACCGGGTCGCCCTGCCCGAACCACGGCGGCGGCCCGGTCGAGGCGAAGGCCTGCAGGGCGTTCGCCGCGACGACGACCACGAACAGCCCCATCGCGAAGCGGCCGGCGCGGCCGGGCTCGCGCGCGCCCTCGGCCGGCCCGATCTGCTTCACGAACAGCAGCAGGACGCCGATCACCGTCAGCGCGATCACGTAGATCACGAGCGCCCAGACGTAGGTGTGCACGCCGAGGATCGGCGCGCTGAACCCCTGGCCGACGTCGCGGGCCGCGTGCAGGCCCGAGTGGCGCAGCGACATGTAGACGCCCCACACCCCGAGCAGGACGGCCATGCCGAGGTAACGGGGGCGGGGCCCGTAGCGGACCACGAACAGGCCCGTCAGCGCGATCAGGACCATGCCGACGCGCTCGGCCCAGCACAGGATGCAGGGCGAGTCGCCGTGCAGCACGCCGAGCAGGACGGCGCCGAGGACGGGGCCGCCGATCAGCACGATCACCACCCATGCCAGGATCGAGCGCAGCCGGTCTTCGGAGAGGGCCATCAGAGGTTCACGCCCGGCACCAGGGAGCCGTGGCTGCCGATGAAGAAGCCGAGCGCCATCAGGAGGCAGGCGACCACCAGCAGCAGGAACGCCAGCCGTTCGCGCTCGGGCCGCCGCCACAGGAGCCAGGCGGCCCAGCCGATGATCAGGAAGTTGAGGAACTCCATGGCACAAGTGTCCGCGCCGGAGCCCGCGGTCGCAAGGGTCCGGCCGGGGATGACCCGGGTCACCGGGATCGGGCCGGGTCGCTCTTGCCCGCGCCCGCGGACCGACATTGATTGCAGCCGTTCCCATTCCTTAGTAGAGCACGTCAGCGGGGGCCGCAGCACAGAGACCGTCGGATTGTCGCGGCGTTCGCCCGTCCGCGGCGGGTCGCCGGAAGGCCGGGGCGCCGGGAGGGTTGTGTGCGGGAGGAGACGTTCAACCTCGAGATCCGGAAGTTCCTCAAGCAGTTCGGCATCACGGCGCAGCGCGAGATCGAGCGCGCGGTGGCGACGGCCGTCGGGTCCGGAAAGCTGAAGGGTGACGAGGCGCTGAAGACGCGCGCCGTCCTGACGGTCGAGGGCCTCGGGACGCTGGCCACCATCGACGGCGAGATCCGGCTCGAATGACCGGGGCCTGCGGGCCGAGGATGAGGGTCCTCGCCCTCGCGCTGTCCGCCGCCGCGTCGTCGGGCGCGTGGCGTCTCGCCGCCGCGCAATGCCCCGACGGCACGCCGCCCCCGTGCGCTCGCGCGGCCGGTCTGACGGTGCCGGCCGTGAACAGCGTGGCGGTGCTGCAGTTCGCCAACGTCACGGGTGACTCGTCCGACGCGTATCTGTCCGACGGGCTCGCGTCCGAGATCGCCACCAGCCTGGCGAGGGTGCCGCGGCTCGCGGTGACGAGTCCCGGCGTGGTGCGCAGCGCGCAGCACGGCGGGGACGCCGACCCGCGCCGCCTAGGCCGGCGGCTCGGAGTCCGGTACGTGGTCGAGGGCGACTACCAGCGCGGCGGCGACCGCATCCGCATTTCCGTGAACCTGGTCGCCGTGCCGACGGGGACACAGCAGTGGGCCGAGTCGTACACGCGACCCGCGTCGGACCTGCTCGCGGTGCAGGAGGACATCGCCGGTGCCGTCGCGACGGCGATCGCCGGACGGCTGCTGCCGGCCGAGCGCACGGTGCTCGCCAGCCGGCCCACGAGCAACGCCGACGCCTACGACCACCTCCTCCGCGGCGACTTTCACCTCGCCCGACGCACGCCGGAGGGAGTGGCGCGGGCGATCGACGAGTACGGCGAGGCGGTGCGCCTCGACTCGACGTTCGCGCGCGCCGAAGCGCGGATCGCCCTGGGCTACGCGCTCTACCTCGACTGGGGCTGGGACTACCAGGGGCTCGGCACGGACAGCCTCGTCGCCCGCGGCACCCGTGCCGTGGACCGCGCGCTGGCGCTCGACTCGACGTCCGCCGACGCGTGGATGGCGCGCGGCTACCTCCTCGCCTTCGTGCACCCGCGGACGCTCGAGGGCGTGCTTCCCGCGCTCGAGCGCGCCACCCGGCTCGACCCGCGCAACGCCGAGGCGTGGCACCAGTACAGCTCCTGGCTCTCCGTGGTGGATCCGGAGCGGTCCCTCGGCCCGGCGGCCCGCGCGCTCCAGCTCGAGCCGGGTCGCGCCATCACCCATTTCCAAGACGGCAACACCTACGAGATCCTGGGCCGGGACCGCGACGCCGTGCCGGCCTACGACAGCGCGCTCGCCGCGGACCCCGACTTCTACCTGGCGTACGCGTCGCGCGCCTACGTGCGGCTGCGCCTCGGCGACACGGCGGGCTCGCGCGCCGACGCCGAGGCTGCGATGCGCACCAGCCCGCCGTCGGAGCAGTACTACGGGCTCGGGGCGGCCGCGGCCGTCGCGGCCGCGCGCGGCGACTCGGCGGCGGCGCGCGACCTGGCGGCGCGGGCGGCCGCCGTGGCGGGGGGCCGCCGCGGGCCGTTCATCGTGGGGGCCCTCGCCGAGGCGTTCGTGGCCGCCGGGCAGAAGGAGCGGGCGCTGGAGGTGCTCAAGGAGGGCACGCCGCGCGGCGCCGCGCTGTGGAGCAACATGCTGTGGCCGGAGCTGAATCCCCTGCGGTCCGACCCACGGTTCCAGCGGCTGCAGAGCGAGAGCCGGCCGCCGGGAGCGGTCGAGCCGTGAGGCGGCCGCACCGGCGCACGTCCGCGCATGACTGACGCCGTCGCTCGCCTGACGGGCGCGCTGGCCGGCCGCTACCGGATCGAGCGCGAGCTGGGCGCGGGCGGCATGGCCACCGTCTACCTCGCCCACGACGTGCGCCACGACCGCAAGGTCGCGCTCAAGGTCCTGCGACCCGAGCTGTCGGCGATCCTCGGCGGCGCGCGGTTCCTGACCGAGATCC
>DASPTN010000174.1:0-4693 GCA_035623395.1 Gemmatimonadales bacterium
CACGCCATCGAGCAGGCGCGGGAGGCCGTGAAGCTCGGCGCGGACGGCGTCCTGATCGTCGCGCCGTACTACAACAAGCCGACCCAGGAGGGACTGCTCGCCCACTTCGGCGCCGTGGCCAAGGCGGTCGCGCCGCTGCCGGTGATGATGTACAACGTGCCCGGGCGGACGAGCTCCAACATCCAGGCCGCCACGACCCTCAAGCTCGCGCGCGAGGTGTCCAACATCGTCGCCATCAAGGAGGCCTCGGGCGATCTCGCGCAGATCATGGCGATCCTGCGCGACCGGCCGGCGGGCTTCCGCGTGCTCTCGGGCGACGACGCCGTCACCCTGCCGCTGATGGCCCTGGGCGCGGACGGCATCGTGTCGGTCGTGTCCAACGAGGTTCCCGACCTCATGGCGCGCCTGGCCGACCTCGCCCTGGCCGGCGCGTGGGACGAGGCGCGCGCGCTGCACTACCGGCTGCTGCCTCTCATGGAGGTCAACTTCATCGAGTCGAGCCCAGGTCCCGTGAAGGCGGCGATGGCGATGATGGGCCTGCTCGAGGAGCAGTTCCGCCTGCCGCTGGTCCCGGTGAAGGACGCGAGCCGGACCAGGGTACGCGAGGTGCTGGGCGGGATGTCGCTGCTGGCGCAGCGGTCGCATGCCGCTGCGTGAACGGGTCGAGGCGCTGCTGGCGAAGCAGCCGGCGACCTTCGACTGGTCCGACCGGGCGCTGTTCGACGAGTTCCGCGCGGCGCTGAGCCGCGGCGAGGTGCGGGCGGCCGAGCCCGCGCACGGCGGATGGCGCGTCAACGCCTGGGTGAAGCAGGCCATCCTGCTGGGCTTCCGGGCGGGCACGCTGGTGGAAGTGTCCGACGGCCCGACGCTGCGGTTCTTCGACAAGGACACCTACCCGGTGAAGCCGCTCGTCGTGCACGACGGCGTCCGCGTCGTGCCGGGCGGGTCCTCCATCCGGGACGGGGCGTACGTGGCGCGGGGGGTGGTCTGCATGCCGCCGATGTTCGTCAACGTCGGCGCCTACGTCGACGAGGGCACGATGATCGATAGCCACGCCCTGGTCGGCTCGTGCGCCCAGGTCGGCAAGCGCGTGCACCTCTCGGCGGCGGCCCAGATCGGCGGCGTGCTCGAGCCCGCGGGCGCGATGCCCGTGATCATCGAGGACGACGTGCTGGTGGGCGGCGGCTGCGGCGTGTACGAGGGTGCCATCGTCCGCCGGGGCGCCGTGCTCGCCGCGGGGACGATCCTCACGGGATCGACGCCCGTCTACGACCTCGTGCGCAAGACCATCTACCGCCGCACGGCCGAGACCCCGCTCGAAATCCCGCCCGACGCCGTGGTGGTGCCGGGGTCGCGCCCGGCGGCGGGCGAAGGGGCCGCGGCCATGGGCGTGGCGCTGTACGCCCCGGTGATCGTGAAGTACCGCGACGGGAAGACGTCGGCGGCCACGGCCCTCGAGGAGGCTCTGCGGTGACGATTCGGGTGGGAGTGCTCGGCGCGACGGGTGCGGTCGGCCAGCGGTTCGTGCAGCTCCTCGAGGGTCACCCGTGGTTCGACCTCGTCGCCGTGGCGGCGTCGGAGCGGTCGAGCGGCAAGTGCTACGGCGAGGCCTGCACCTGGAAGCTGGACGTCCCGATGCCGGCGGCGGCGGGCAAGCTCGTCGTCCAGCCGGTGGAGCCCCGGCTCGAGTGCGAGGTGGTGTTCTCGGCGCTCGACGCCGCCGTCGCCGGCCCGGCCGAGGAGTCGTTCGCCGCCGCGGGCTACGCGGTCCTCAGCAACGCCCGGAACCACAGGATGGCGGACGACGTCCCGCTGCTCGTGCCCGAAGTGAACCCCGGCCACGCGGCGCTCATCCCGGTCCAGAGAAAGAAGCGCGGCTGGCGCGGTTTCATCGCCACCAACCCCAACTGCGCGGCCGCCACGCTGGTGCTCGCGCTCGCGCCGCTGGAGCGCGCCTTCGGGCTCAAGGCCGTCGCCGTCACGACCCTGCAGGCCATCTCCGGCGCCGGCTACCCGGGCCTGCCGTCGCTCGACATCGTGGGCAACGTGATCCCGTTCATCTCGGGCGAGGAGGAGAAGATCGAGCGGGAAACCCGCAAGATCCTCGGCACCATGAGCGGGGACCGCGTCACCCCGCATCCGCTCACGGTCAGCGCCACGACCACCCGGGTGCCGGTCGTGGACGGCCACACGGTGTCGGTGTTCGTCACGCTGGGCGGCGACCCCGGCCCCGATGCCGTGCGCGAGACGCTGCGGACCTATCGCAGCGTGCCGCAGGAGCGGAAGCTGCCCAGCGCCCCCGCGCACCCCACCCTGGTGGTCGACGAGGAGGACCGCCCGCAGCCGCGGCTCGACGTGAACCGCGAGCGCGGGATGGCCTCGATCGTCGGACGCGTCCGCCGCTGCGAGCTGCTGGGCTACAAGTTCATCGTCCTGGGGCACAACACCATCCGCGGGGCCGCCGGCGCGTCGCTCCTCAACGCCGAGTTGCTGCACTCGGAAGGCCTGCTCTCCCGGTAAGCCGCTGCGACCCGCGCCTGGGGGCTGCGCCACGGCCAGCCTGCGGCTGCCGGGCACCGGCGCGGACGGCGGAAATCTGTTCGACCGACATGGTTATCATAAGCGATGTTGATATATAGAGCATGACACATAAGTTTATCTACGTGCGACAGCAGCCGGGCCTGTCACTGCAGAGGTACCGCCTCCTGGTCGCCCTGGCCGACGAGGGCAGCGTGACGGGCGCGGCCAAGGCTGCAGGCATCAGCCAGCCCGCCCTCTCCCAGCACCTCCGGATCATCGAGCGCCACTATGGCTTCCCCTTGCTGATGCGCGCGGGGCGTCGTGTGGTGCTGACGCGGGCGGCACGCGAGGTCGTGGACTACGCGCGGCGGATCGTGCGGCTCGCCGAGGAATCCGAGCGCGCGGCGCGCGAAGTGGTCGAGCTGGAGACCGGCCGACTCGCGGTCGGGGCGACCGCGACGGCCGGGACGTACGTCGTCCCGGGTGCGCTGGCGGAGTTCCATCGCCGCTTTCCCGGCGTCGAGGTTCAGCTGAGGCTCGGTGTCGCCGCGGAGGTGGACCGATGGGTCGCGCGCGGCGACGTGGACGTGGGCGTCGTGGGTCACGGATCCGGCCGCGCGGAGGCGACGGTGAGGCCGTTCCGGCGCGACGAGCTGGTCGCGGTGGCTGCGCCGAGTCACGCCCTGGCGACGGTGGCCAGGCTGGACGGCGCCGCGCTGGCGGCGCATCCGCTCATCGTGCGGGAGCCCTCCTCGGGCACGCGCCGCACACTGGAGCGCGCGCTCGCCGAGGCGGGGCTCGCGCTGCGGGTGCTGTTCGAGCTTCCGAGCACGGAGGCCATCCTCCGGTCGGTGGCGGCCGGCCTCGGAGCGTCGGTGGTGTCGGGGTTGGCCGTGGGCGAGGCGCCGCTCGGTCTGCGGCTGCGGGTGCGGCGGGTCGCCGGTCTGGACCTGTCCCGCTACCTTGCCGTGGTGAAGCCCCCGGACGTGGAGCCGGGGCCTGCGGCGAGGGAGTTCATCAGGCTGCTGGAGCGCGGGGTGGCGCCGCCGACGGTGCCTGCGGCATGAACCGGCCGCTGGTGCTGGGAGGCGTCGTCGCGTACTCCCTCCTGGTCGCCGCCCTGCGCTACTTTGGTGTGATCGCCACCACCGGCACGATCGTGCTGTTCGCCGTCATGGTGGTCGATCTCGTCGCCACTCACTGGCTGCTGCGCCGGACGGCGCGGAGGCGCTGAGAGCGCGGTGCAGACGGCCTTGCCGCGATCCCGACCGAGCCGTAGTTTGCGGCCCTCAATGGAGTCGTCGCTCCCGTGACGGTCGCGTCGGCCCCCGAGCTCGTCACCCTCGAAGCGATTCGCGAGGCCGCGCGCTACCTGCAGGGCGTCGCGGTGCGCACGCCGTTGCTGCCCGCCGACGACCTGGCGGAGCGGCTGGGCGTGCCCGCGTTCGTGAAGCCCGAGAGTCTGCAGCGGGTCGGCGCCTTCAAGCTGCGCGGCGCGTTCACGCTGGTGCGTCAGCTGGCCGAGGGCGGCGCGCGGGGCGTGATCACCTACTCGTCGGGCAACCATGGGCAGGCGGTGGCCTGGGTGGCGCGCCGGTTCGGCCTCCGGGCGGTGATCGTGATGCCCGAGACGGTGGCCGCGCCCAAGCGCCGCGGCGTCGAACGGCTGGGCGGCGAAGTCGTGCTGGCCGGCCGGACATCGCAGGACCGTTTCGCGCGCGCGGTGGAGATCGCGGAGCGCGAGCGGCTCGCGATCGTGCCGCCGTTCGACCACCCGGCGATCATCGCCGGGCAGGGGACCGCGGGCCTGGAGCTGGTCGAGGACTGTCCCGAAGTACGCACGGTCGCCGTGCCGGTGGGCGGCGGCGGCCTGGCCGCTGGGGTGGCGACGGCGGTGAAGGCGCTGCGCCCGGAGGCGACGGTGGTGACGGTCGAGCCGGAGGGCGCGCCGACCTTCGAGCGGGCCCGCGCAGCGGGCGAGCCGGTGACGCTCGAGCGCACCGGCAGCGTGGCCGACGGCCTGCTGCCGCTCAGGATCGGCTCGCTGACGTTCGCGCACCTGGCGCGCCACGCGGCCAGGGCGTGTCTGGTCTCCGATCAGCAGATCGTGGAGGCCGTGCGCTTCGCGCTCGACCGCCTGAAGCTGGTGGTCGAGCCGTCTGGCGCGGCCACG
>DASPTN010000175.1:0-3755 GCA_035623395.1 Gemmatimonadales bacterium
GCGCCGGCTTGGCCGGCAGGTTGGGCTTGGGCTGCGGCGGCGGGGTCCGGGGCGTCGTCGCCGACGGCAGCGGCTGGAGCGTGACCAGCTCCGGGCGCGCGCTGCCCGGCCGGAACATCCGGATGATCCGGGGCCGTTGCCAGACGAACAGCAGGCCGAGGACCAGGAGCGCGACGCCGCCCATCACCAGGCGCCGGTTGAGCCGCCCGCCCGGCGGCTCCCAGTCGGTCTGGCGCAGCACCACGGTGGAGCCGCGCGACGACGGACGCACCTCCGGCACCGCCGCCGTGTGGTGGCCCTGGAGGGCGGCCAGGAAGTCGAGGACCCCGACGAACCGGTCCATGGGCTTGGCGCTCAGCGCGCGCTGGACGGCCTGGAGCACGTGCTTCGGCACGTCCGGGAGGGACGCGCGGAGCTTCGCCTCCGTGAGGCTGTCGACCGGCTCGGCGAGCGGGCTGCCCGTCAGGCACTCGATCACCACGACCGCGAGCGCGTACTGGTCCGCGGACGCCGTCCACAGGTCCTCGGGCGCCGCGTACGGCGGCCGCGCGACCGGCGGCGGCGGCACCGGCTCCCCCTCGGCCACCAGGACCTCCGGCGGACGGACCGGCGGCGTGGGCGGCTCGAGCGTGCGTCCCACCAGCAGGTCGCACAGGTGGACCCAGCCGTCGGCGTCGACCAGGATGTTCTCCGGCTTCAGCGCGCCGTGGACGATGCCCCGGCGGTGCGCGTAGTCGAGGCCGCTGGCGATCTGCGAGATGACCCGCAGGCACGCCTTGAGGTCCATCGCGCCGCGCTGCAGCAGGAAGTTGCGCAGCGAGCGGCCGGTGATGTGCTCCATCGAGTACCAGTAGAGGTGCTCCGTCCAGCCGCTGTCGAACACCGGCACGATGTGCGGGTGCTCGAGCGCGGCCACCGACTCGATGGCGCGGCGGAACCGCTCGTCGAGGTCCGCCCGGTCCGCCGGGCGCGGCAGCACCTTGATGACGATGGGGCGGTTGGAGTGCTGGGCGCGCGCGACGTACACGACGGTCTCGGCGCCGCGGCCGAGGAAGGTGTCGAGCCGGAAGTCCTCGGCGAGCTCCTGGCGCGCGAGGTCGTCGATGGCCTCGCTCTTCGGCGCCTCGACGGCGACGACGCCCGGAGGCACGAAGCCGCACAGCTCGCACTTGTTGGTGAGCGGCGAGATCTCGGCGGAGCCGCAGTTGGGGCAGATCACGTCAGGGCGCGCCGCGCACGGGTGGTCACTGGCCGGTCGCGGTGAACGTCACCGGCGAGCCGGCGAGGCTGCCCGAGGTCGCCGTCAGCGTGTTGGTGCCCGGTGCGGCCCCGAGCGTCCAGCTCGTCACCTGGGCGATGCCGCCAGCGTCGGTCGAGATGGCCGTGGCCGGCACCACGCTCCCACCGCCCAGGGTCACCGCGAACGTCACGCTCACCCCGCTCACCGGGTTGTTGAACTGGTCCTTCACGATCACCGAAGGCGGCGTGGCGACGGCCGTGCCGGCCGTGGCGGTCTGGCCGTCGCCGGCGTTCATCGCGATCTGGGTCGCCGCCCCGGCCGTGCCGGTCGCCGTGAAGGTCACCGGCGAGCCCGAGAGGCTGCCCGACGTCGCCGTCAGGGTGTTGCTCCCGGCCGCCGTTCCCAGCGTCCAGCTCGTCACCTGGGCGATGCCGCTCGCGCTGGTCGTCACCGCCGTGGTCGGGTTCACCGTCCCGCCGCCGGTCGCCACCGCGAACGTCACGCCGACGCCCGCCACCGGGTTGCCCTGCGCATCGGTCACCAGGACGCTCGGTGCCGTCCCGACCGCGGTATTCACCGTGGCGCTCTGATTGTTCCCCCCGTTCACCGCGATCTGGCTCGCCGGGCCCGCCGACACGTTGAAGGTCGAGCTGGTCGCGCCCGTGAGCCCCGAGGCCGACGCCGCCAGCGTGTAGCCCGTTCCCGCCTTGTTGATGCTCAGGTTCGAGAACGTCGCCACGCCGCTCGACGCGTTCACCGGCGTGGTGCCGCTCAGGGTCCCGCCGCCCGGGTTGGTCCCGATCGCCATCGCGATGCTGTTCGTCGCCGTGGTGACGGTGTTCCCCTGGGCGTCCTGCACGGTCACCTGGACCGCCGGGCTGATCGACGTCGCCGCGGTCACGTTGGTCGGCTGCGCCGTGAACGCCAGCTTGCTCGCGGGGCCCGGCGTCACGTTGAAGGTCGTGCTGGTCGCGCCCGTGAGCCCGCTGGACGCCGCGGTGAGCGTGTAGCCGTTCCCGGCCTTGTTGATGCTCAGGTTCGAGAACGTCGCCACGCCGCTCGACGCGTTCACCGGCGTGGTGCCGCTCAGGGTCCCGCCGCCCGGGTTGGTCCCGATCGCCACGGTGATGCTGGCGCTCGAGCCGGTGACGGTGTTGCCCTGCGCGTCCTGTACCGTCACCGTCACCGCCGGGCTGATCGACGCCGCCGCGGTCACGTTGGTCGGCTGCCCCGAGAACACCAGCTTCGACGCCGCCGCCGGGGTCACGTTGAACGAGCCGCTGATCGCTCCGGTCAGCCCCGAGCTGGTGGCGGCGAGCGTGTAGCCGGTCCCGGTCTTGTCGATGCTCAGGTTCGAGAACGTCGCCACGCCGGCGGAGGCCGCCTGGGTCAGCGTCCCGCTCAGCGTCCCGCCGCCGGGGTTGTTGAACAAGGCGACCGTGATGCTGTTGGTCGCGGTCGTCACCGGGTTGTTGAACGTGTCGCGCACCGCGACCTGCACCGCGGGTGAGATCGCGACCGCCGACACCACGTTCGACGGCCCCACGCTGAACACGACGCCCATGGCGGCGGTCGGGTTCACGGTCACCGTCGGCTGCTGCGTGATCCCCACGCCACCGGCCGTGGCCGTGATGGTGTGCGTCCCGGCCGCCGTGCTGCTGAAGGTGCCGGTCGCGACGCCGGTGGCGTCCGTGGCCGCCGACGGCTGCACCAGGTTCGCCGTGCCGGTGGCCGACAGGCTGACCGTCACGCCCTGAATGGGATTGCCCTGCGCGTCCTTCACCGTCACCGTCACGAGGTCCGTGATGTTGCCGCTGGAGGCCGTCAGCGTGCCGGAGGCGACGGTCACGGTGCTCTGCGACGCGCTGACCGAGCCGCTGCTCACCGTGAAGCTGCCCGAAGCCGGCAGCGTCGTCACCCCGCTCACGGTCGTGGTCGGCGCCAAGGTGTAGGTGCCCGCCTTGTTGACGCTCAACCCGGCGAACGTGGCGACGCCGCTGGTGACCGTCGCCGGCCCGCCGCCCGTCAACGTCGCCCCGCCCGGCGTCGTCAGCGCCAGCGTCACCGTCCCGCTGGCCGTCGTGACCGGGTTGCCGCTCGCGTCCTCCACCGTCACGGCCACCGCCGGCGCCATCGTCGCCCCGGCCACCACGCCGCTCGGCTGCTGCGTCCAGACCAGCTGCGATGCCGCGCCCGCGGTGACGTCGAAGCTCCCGCTCGTCGCGCCCGTCAGTCCGCTCGTCGCCGCGGTGAGCGTGTAGCCCGTCCCGACCTTGTTGACGGTCAGGTTGGAGAACGTCGCCACTCCGCTCGCGGCCGCCACCGTCACCGTCCCGCCCAGCGTCCCGCCGCCCGGGTTGGTCCCGATCGCCAGCGTGATGCTGTTGGTCGCGCTGGTGACAGTGTTGCCCTGCGCGTCCTGGACCGTCACGACGACCGCCGGCGTGATGGACGCGCCCGCCGTCACGCTGCTCGGCTGGGTCGTGAACGCCAGCTTCGTCGCGCCGCCGGTGGT
>DASPTN010000176.1:0-18804 GCA_035623395.1 Gemmatimonadales bacterium
CGCGCAGGACGCCGCACTGTTCCATGAGCGCGTCGGCGGCCAGGTCCGTGCCGGCGAGCGCGGCGGTGTGCGAGGAGGCTGCCCGCGCCCCCGCGGCCGTGCGCCCCGCCTTCACGACGAAGATCGGTTTCTTGCGGGTGAGCTTGCGCGCCAGCTGGTAGAAGCGGCGGGCGTTGCCGAAGCTCTCCAGGTACATCAGGATCACGCGGATCGCCGCGTCGTCGGCCCAGTACTCCAGCAAGTCGTTGCCCGTGACGTCCGGCTTGTTGCCGACCGACACGAACTGGTGGATCCCGATCCCCAGCTCCTCCGCGTAATCGAGGATGCTGAGCCCCATCGCGCCGGACTGGCTGATGAAGCCCACCGGCCCGTACGGTGGCATCGTCGGCGCGAAGGTGGCGTTCATCGAGAAATCCGTCGCGCTGTTGAGCACGCCCATGCAGTTGGGGCCGACCATCCGCATCCCGTAGCGGCGCACGACCTCGACCAGCCGCCGCTCCCGCTCCGCGCCCTCGCCGCCGACCTCGGCGAAACCCGCCGTGATGACGACCAGACCCTTGACGCCCTTCCGCCCGCACTCCTCCGCCGAGGCGAGCACCAGATCCTTCGGCACCACGATCACCGCCAGGTCGACGGGGTCCGGGATCGCGGACACGCTGGGGTAGGCACGGATCGAGTGGACGACCGGGGCCTTCGGGTTGACGGGGTACAGCGGACCGTGGAAGCCGTAGCGGATGAGGTTGTCGAGGATCTGGTACCCGATGGTGTTCGGGTGCCGTGACGCGCCGACGACCGCGATGGACCGGGGACGGAGGATCGAGTCGAGCACTGACAGAACCTAGACGCGGGGCGGAAGAGGAACAAGCGCGCGCTTGGCTTTCGCGGCGGCGGCGTGTAGACTGGGCCACCAGTGGTGCGCAAGCCCGCTCGCCTCGCCGCCGCGCTGTCGTGCGTCGCCGCGATCGCCGCCTGCTCCGGCGGCGGTGGTGGCGAGGGCCCCGGGTACACCGTCGCCGTTCAGCCGTCGTCCGCCGCGCTGTGCGTCGGCGACAGCCAGGCGTTCACGGCGCAGGTCCTCGACGGCTCCGGCCGGCCGGTCGGCGGCGCGGTGCCGGCGTGGAGCTCCGGCACGCCCCAGGTCGCGTCGATCGACCCCACGCGCGGCGTGGCGCGCGCGCTCACGACCGGCTCGACCGCGATCGTCGCGACCTACGGTGGCGCTCGCAGCTCGGCCGCGACGCTCGACGTCCCCGCCGACCTCGTGCCGCAGTTCGTGCCCGACTCCCTCGTGCTGGCGCCGGGCGACACGATGACGCTGGGAGTCCGCCTGCGCCGGACCTCCAGCGGACCGGTGCCGGCGCACGTCCCGCTGATCACGCCCAACGTCGACACCAGCGTCGCCAAGCTGGACGCGTCCGGCCTCGTCACCGCGAAGGCCGCCGGACGGGCGAGCTTCACCCTGACCGCCTGCGGCGTCCAGGGCTCCGGCGCCGCGGACGTCTACAGCCCGCCCGACTCGGTGACCGGCCTCTCGTACTTGTGGCTGTCGGGACCCAAGGAAGTGCGGGCGCGGCTGCCGGCGCGGATCATCGACTTCACGCGCACCAACGGGCGGCCGGCGGTCGAGATCGGCGACAGCGGGGTCAAGGCGCTGGCGTACGTGGACAGCGCCGCCGTCACCGGACCGGCGAGCCTGCCGCTCGACTCGCTCAACTCGAGCGAGCTGGTGGCGAAGCTGCAGTGTCAGCCGCCGCGGCCGTTCGCCACCTACTCGGACGCGACCAGCCTGACCCAGCCCACGGCCCTGTTCTCGCTGGAGGGCGGGATGGCGGTGATCACGAGCTACGCCGCCCGCACCGGCTACGTGGCCGTGTCGGGACGGATGGTCTTCCGGATGCGCGGGCTCGTGAACGGGCAGCTCGGCTCGGGTGGCAGCCCCGATACGCTGTCGGCCGTCTACACCTTCAGCGCGCCGCTGGTGACGTGGACGAACGCGTGTCCGTGAGAACCGCGGTCGGTGGATAGTGGGCGGTGGGTTGTGGTCGACAACCGACAACCCACGAACCGCCGACTTCCGTTTCTATCTCAGAATCTTCACCAACCCCGCATCCGCATACCCGCGCAGGAACGCTTCCGCGTCGGTGGCGGGGACGCTGACGCCGGTGAGCCGCGTGGCGCGCGCGGCCGCCCCGGCCAGGAACTCCTCGATGGGCCGGCCCGTGTAGGCCTGGTCGTCATCGCGCATCCCGGCCACAATGTCTTCCCAGGTGCCGACGTAGGTGACGCCGTCGCTGGTGGTGACGCGGTGGACCTCGAAGCCGCGCTTCTGCCGGTGCATCGCCTGCAGCTCGGTCACCAGCGTGCCGAAGAGCTCGAGCTGCGCCGGGTCGCGGGAGCCCGTCCCGTCCGGCCCCGCCGCCTCGATCTCCGCCAGCAGCAGGTCGGTCGCGTCGGCGTCGCCGGCCAGGTCCGCGAGCCGCACCAGCCACGGCTTCAGCTCCGGATCGTCCTCCGGGAGACGGTAGACGCTGCGCTTGAGCTCGATGAGCCGCCAGATCCCGAGCTCGTCCCAGTGGTCGTCGGGCTGGGTGCGCTCGAACTCGGCCAGCGACGGCTCGTACTCGCCGCGATCGTAGAGCAGGTTCGCCAGGTAGATGCGCGCTTCCATGTGCCCGGGATCGAGCTCGAGCGCATGGCGCAGCCAGCGCAGCGCGTCGGACTCCGCCGCGAGCCGGTGGGCGGCGTAGCCCACGCACGCGGCCGCTTCCGCGCTGGCCGGATGCGAGAGCAGGGCCAGCTCGAAGAAGCGGCGCGCGCCCTCGACCATCCCTTCCCGGAACAGCGCGCGCCCCATCTGCAGCACGATGTCCAGGTCGTCCTTGAAGCCCAGCTCCATCACCCTGTCGAAGCACTTCACGCCGGCGTCGCGCTCGCCGATCTTCAGCAGCACCTCGCCCAGACCCGCCAGCGCGTCCTCGTGGTCGGGGTCGAGCTTGAGCGACGCCTCGAAGCTCTGCCGCGACCACGCGTATTCCTCACGCGCCAGCCGCGCGTAGCCCAGGCCGACATGCAGCTCCAGAGCGTCGGGATAAACCGCCAGACCTTCCTTCAGTACGTCAACGGCTTCGTCGTATCGTCCTTCGTTGTACAGCTGGTGAGCTCGCTCATCGTATTCGTCCGAGCTTAGGAACGGATCCGACATCGAGCAGGACTCCCCCGCGGAAGGTTGTGCAATAATAAAACTCCCGGAACCACGGGCAAGAGTGGAAATGGTTGCCAGACGGCGAGTTGGGCGCCGGGACCCGCCCCCGCCGCCCCGCCCGCCGTGCCTCCAGGCGGTGCCCGGAGCCGGTGGAAACGAAGCGCCCGGACTCCGGCCGCTCGCCGGAGCCCGGGCGCTCGAGCGGGCGTCGTGCCTATCGCCGGCCCGTCATCTCGTCGGCCAGCGCGCCGGCGTCGTACACGTGCCGGAGCGCCTCGATGATGCCGCGGGAATCGACCCACACCGCGCGACCCACCGCCTCCGAGTAGAGGAAGCGGAGCGGCTGGTCCTCGATGTTGCCGTCGAAGATCAGTCCGACGATCTCGGCGTTCTTGTTGATCACCGGGCTGCCGGAGTTGCCGCCGATGATGTCGCAGGTCGAGACCGCGTTGAACGGCGTCGACAGGTTGAGCGAGTCGCGGTGCGACACCCAGCGCGGCGTCAGGTCGAACGGCGACTTCTGCCCGAAGCTGTAGAACCGGTCGTACAGGCCGTAGAAGGTCGTGAACGGCGGGGCGACGGTGCCGTTGTACGGATACCCCATCACTTCGCCGTCCTGGATCCGGAGGCTGAACGTCGCGTCCGGCGCCACCGTGTTGCCGAACACCGCCAGCAGGGCGCGGGCGATGCGCTCCGACGCCTGCGCGTCGCGGGCGTTGAGATCGGTCACCTGCTTCGTGAGCTGCCGCTCCACCGGGTCGATGAACAGCGCCAGCTTGATGAACGGATCGGTGGAGGCCTTCGCGGCCGCCGCGCCGCCCTGGATCAGCGCCTGCCGCTGGTCGCCGGTCAGGATCTGGCTGCCGGTCACCATCCCGCGCGCCGCCGCTTCCGGCGTGCGCCCCGCGAGCACCATCCGGACCAGCGGATCGGAGGCGGGCAGGTCCTTCTGCATCTGCGTGAAGTACGCCGTCAGCGTCATGATCTCCGCGGTCGTGTCGGCCGGCTGCGCGAGCAGCCCCTGCAGCCGCCGCTGGTTCGCGTCCCTGAAGATCCCGAGCCGCTCACTGTCGGGCTTGGCGGCCTCGACCGGCTGCCGCACGATGACGCCGGCGACCTGGAGCAGCTGCGCGCCGTACGCGTCGAAGGCGTAATAGCGGCGCCGCGCGGCGACCTGCCCCAGCTGGCGCCACACCGCCGCGCTCTCGTCCCAGGCGTTACCGTACAGCCGCTTCCACTCGGGGTTCGCGTCCACCCGCGCCCGGAAGTTGCGCTCCCACTCCCGCTTGTGCGCCATCATGGCGGGATTGGTGAGACCGGCCTGATAGCCGTCGATGGCCTTGTAGGAGTTCTCGAGGCCGAAGATCAGGTTGCGCAGGCTGCGCGCCCGATCCTCGCTCAGGTTCGACAGCTGATGCGCGATCCGGATCCGGTCCGCCAGCTGCCGCAGGTTCGCCGGATACTGCACGTCGCGGAGGTACTCCATCTGCGCCACGGTATTGAGCCGGCCCGTGCCGCCGGGATTGCCCACCGCGAACACCAGCTCGTGGTCGCTCGAGCCGTTGGGGCTCCAGCGGAAGTACTCCGTGTGCGCCGGCTGGCCGTTCACGTACGCGCGCACGATCGACATGTCGAGGTCGTAGCGCGGATAGGTGAAGTTGTCCGGATCGCCGCCGAAGAAGCCGGTCTGGCTCTCGACCGCGAACACCAGCCGGAGATCGGTGAAGCGGTGGAACCTGTAGAGCTTGTACTGGCCGCCCGCGTACATCGGGACGACCTGGCAGTACACGTCGGCCGCGCCGCCGGTGCAGCGATCCACGATGCCCTTGATCGCCGCGTCGCGCAGCGTCGCCGCACGCTCGGCCGGCGTGCCCGCCGGAATGGCCGCGCCCACGCTGTCGGTGACGTCGGTGATCGACTGCAGCTGGTCGAGGGTCATCCCCGGACACGGCCGCTCCTCGTCCCGCGTCTTCGCGTAGAAGCCGTCCCGCAGCAGGTCCTCGCCGGGCTTCGTGACCGCGTCGATGCAGCCGCGGCCGCAGTGGTGGTTGCTCATCACCAGCCCGTCGGGCGACACGAACGACGCCGAGCAGCCCGGCAGCCGGCCGGCCGACAGGCGAACGTGATCGAGCCACTCCTGGCTGGGCCGGAAGTTGTAGCGGCGGGCCCAGTAGTCGAGCGGCGGCACGTCGAACGTCCACATCTTCCCGGTCTCGATCCCCGGGTACTCGGCCGCCGCCGGCTGCTGCGCGCGGAGACCCGCGGCGCCGCCCAGGCTGAGGGCCACGAACAGCACAGGAGCGATGCGAACTCGATGCATAGAGACTCTCCGTTGAAGGCGGGACGCGAGACGACGGCTGCGGCCGTCGCAAATTCTATACGAGCCCGCGCGCACGCGCGTTGCGGCCCCGGTTCGGCGCAGGCGCCTCCGCGCCGGCGGCCGCGTCACCGGCGCGTGCGCTCCGGTCCGCCCGGGCGCCACACCACGCCGTCCGCGAACCGGGCCATCTCGATGAGCCCCAGACGGTTGGCGAGCGAATCGGGCGAGGCGCCCTCGCGGAGATCGAACGGGAAGCGCACCAGCACGCCGCGGCGCTCACGGAGCACCCGGCCGAAGGCCGCGACCGAATCCTCGTCGAGGGTCTCGGGTACGTCGCGCGTGGGCCGGCCGGTGACGAAGTACCCGGTCGCCGTGTTGTTGGAGAAGATCGCCGATCCCCTGGCCTCGGTGCGCAGCCACTCGCCAAGGCGGGAGCTGCGCCACTCGTCGCTCGCGTAGCCCCACCCGCCGTCGAGCGCGTCCCGGACCGCCGCGACCGTCGCGCGAGCGGAGCCGGCGAGCCACAGCGCCCAGACGAGCGCGACCGCCAGTCGCTCGCCGCGCCTCCAGTGACGCCACGCCGCGCCGAACGCGGTGGCCACGGCCACCTCGGCCAGGACGATGAACGGCGACAGGATCCGCTCGTCGAAGGGAATCGTGCGGTCCACCAACAGCCGCGAGAACAGCACCAGGGCGGCGTAGCAGGACATGAGCAGTGCGGCGGCCGAGAGGACGCGGCGCGGAGCGACCGGGCGTTCCGGCCCGGTCCCTCCGTCCGCGCGACCCACCTTCAGCATCACGACCAGCCCGAAGCACCCGACGGCCGCCGCGATCGGGGCGGCGAGCCATGGGAACGGAACGGCGGGCGCGAGCCAGGCACCGAGTGTGCCGGCCAGCTCGCCGAACGTGGGGCCCAGACCGCCGCGGAGACCGAGGCGCCTCACCTCGCCCTGCTCCGCCGCGGTCCGCAGCCACCAGGCGAGCTGGATCAGGATGGAAGGCGCCGCCGCCAGCGCCGCGCGCCGCACCCGCCCGGGCCGGCTGCCGGAGGTGCCGTAGGCCCACAGCGCCACCGCCCCCGTGCTCGCGAACGCCGCGTACCGCACCATGCCCGCGGCCGCCGCCGCGAGACCGTAGGTCCAGGGCCGTTTCGAGACCGACATCAGGACGAGGGTCGCCATCAGCAGCGCCAGGCACAGCGGCTCGCTGACGACCTGCCAGTGATCGAACGCGAAGCTCTCGGTCACCAGCAGCACGCCCCCGGCGAGGAGGCCGGCGGCGGCGCCGGCGGCCGTGCCCGCCAGCCACGCCGCGAGCGCCACCGTGACGAACGCGGAGGCGGCCTCGATGCCGCGCGCGGCCTGGATCGGCGGCGCCCCCAGCATCACCGGAACCGCGATCGCGACCGGGAACAGCGGAGGGAAGTGCCCGAGCGCGGCGGTGCTGTCGGCCTCGGACCACGGCCCGGCAGGTATGCGCAGCACGTGCTGCCGCGCGAGCGACACGGCCGCACCCACGTACGACATGGTGTCCGGATCCAATCCGGGCCCGGGAGGGTCGGTGACGGCGAGCACGCCGACGCAGGCCACGGCGCCCAGCAGCAACCCCAGCAGGGAGCGGCGCACGGGCACGAATGTACTATTTACGCTCATGCGCGCGATGCTTCTCCAGGCGGCCGGCCGCCCGCTGGTTGCCGTGGACGTGCGGGACCCCGTGCCCGGACCGCATCAGGTGCTGCTCCGGGTGCTCGCGTGCGGCGTCTGCCGCACCGACCTCCACGTGGCCGACGGGGAGCTGGCGAAGCCGAAGCTCCCCCTCGTGCTCGGCCACGAGATCGTCGCCGAGGTGGTGGCGAACGGCCCGCAGGCCGGCCGGTTCGCCGCCGGCGACCGCGTGGGAGTCCCGTGGCTCGCCTGGACCTGCGGCGAGTGCACGCACTGCCGCGCCGGCCGCGAGAACCTCTGCGCCAGGGCTCGCTTCACGGGCTACGACGTCGACGGCGGCTATGCGGAGCTCACGGTCGCCGACGAGCGGTACTGCTTCGCCCTGCCGGGCACCGACGCACCGGCCGAGACGGCGCCCCTCCTCTGTGCGGGCCTGATCGGCTACCGCTCGCTCCGCGCGGCGGGAGCGGACGCCGAACGGCTCGGGATCTACGGCTTCGGCGCCGCGGCCCACATCGTCGCGCAGGTGGCACGCGCCGAGGGGCGGCGCGTGTTCGCCTTCACGCGCCCGGGCGACGACGAGGCTGCGCGCTTCGCGATCGAGCTCGGCGCCGCGTGGGCGGGCAGCTCCGCCGCCGCGCCTCCCGAGCCGCTCGACGCCGCGATCGTCTTCGCGCCCGTGGGCGCGCTGGTTCCGGCCGCACTGCGGGCGGTGGAACCGGGCGGCACGGTGGTGTGCGCGGGGATTCACATGAGCGACATCCCAGCGTTCCCCTACGACCTGCTCTGGGGCGAGCGGGTGGTCCGCAGCGTCGCGAACCTCACCCGGAAGGACGGCGAGGAGTTCCTTGCGCTCGCCCCGCGGGTCCCGGTGCGCACCTCCGTCGAGCCGGTTCCGCTGGAACGCGCAGGCGAGGCGCTCGACCGGCTGCGCGCCGGCCAGGTGCGGGGCGCCGCCGTCCTCGTCCCGGCGGCGGCGAGCTGACCCTCAGCCCGCGAGGCTCTTGAGGAGCAGCGCGAGCACCAGCAGGGCCACCAGCACGTAGACGCGGTCCCGCTCGAACGCGAACGCCACGGCCGTGAACGCCACGCGCGCGACCGGCGTGGCGACCAGGATCAGCAGGCCGAGCTGCACGATGCCGCGGCCGCTGCCGGAGAAGGCGTCGCGCAGGATCGCGCCGTAGCCGCGCAGGTCGAGCGGCTCGCCGTGGAACACGTGGTAGTCGGGCACACCGCCGCCGTGCCGCAGCAGGTACAGCACGCCGCCGACGAGGACCACCGTCGCGGCGAGCAGGACGCCCGCCCGGAGCAGCGTGCCGACCGCCCGCTGTACCCGGGCGTCCTGCGAGCGGTCCGGACCCGCCGCCATGTCACTGCCCTCCGAAGGCGCCGTGGTAGATCATCTCCAGCCCGATCACGACGATGACCGCCGCGAACAGCAGCCGCAGCCTCCGGGTCGGCGTTCCGAACAGCAGCCGCGCGCCCACCATCGAGCCGGCCAGCACGCCGAGCATCACGGGCATCGCCAGGCCCGGATCCACGTACCCGTGCCGCAGGTAGATGCCGGCGCTGGCGGCCGCGGTCACGCCGATCATGAAGTTGCTGGTGGCGGTGGACACCTTGAACGGCAGGTACATCACCTGGTCCATCGCCAGCACCTTGACGGCCCCCGAGCCGATGCCGAGCAGCCCGGACAGCACGCCCGCGACCCACATCAGGGCGAAGGCGCCGGGCACGCGGCGCGTCCGGTAGCGCTGTGGCCCCGACGGCGTGGGGTACTCGGAGTCCAGCCGGAGGCGCGAGGCGAGGCGATCGGCGGGAGCGTCGGCGGTGAGGTGCTCGGCGCGCGGCCTGGTCGTCAGGTACGCCGACATGAGCAGCACCATCCCGAAGACGACCGTGAGCAGCCGGGCGGGAAACACGGCCACCAGCGAGGCGCCGACCAGCGCACCCGTCACGGTGGCCACCTCGAGCAGCATGCCGACGCGGAGGTTCGTGAACCCCTCCCTCACGTACGCGGCCGCCGCGCCGGAGCTGGTGGCGATGATCGAGACGAGCGAGGCACCGATGGCGTAGCGGATGTCGGCGCCGAACAGGATCGTGAGCACCGGCGTGACGATGAACCCGCCGCCCAGGCCGGTGAGGGAACCCAGGAAGCCGGCGCAGAACGCCGCGACGGCGATGGTCGCGCTGAAAGCGAGGGTGTTCAAACTCGGACGCTCGGAGTGTACTCTAACCTGTCCGCCGGACCTTCACACAAGGGGTGAGGATGGCAGCAGAACGACAGGTCGAGGACGCCGTCATCGCGGGCGCGGGCCCCATCGGTCTCGCCTGCGCCGTCTCCGGCAAGCGCCACGGCGTCGACCCGCTGGTGATCGACGCGGGCGCGGTCGTCAACTCGATCGTGCACTATCCCGTCGGCATGACGTTCTTCACGACTCCCGACCTGCTCGAGATCGGAGGTCACCCCCTGTCGTGCGCCGGCCAGAAGCCCACCCGCGAAGAGGCGCTCAAGTACTACCGCGGCGTCGTGCGGACCGAAGGCCTGCGGATCCGTCCCTACACCCGACTCACGGGCGTGACGCGCGAGGGCCGGCTGCTCCGCTGCGAGCTCGAGGACCGGCGCGGCCCCGGAGCCTTGGACTGCCACCGGCTGGTTCTCGCCACCGGCTACTACGATCACGCCAACCTCCTGGGCGTCGAGGGCGAGCAGCTGCCCCACGTCAGCCACCGCTTCGACGAGGCGCACCGCTCGTACGGTCTCGACGTGGTCGTGATCGGCGGCAAGAACTCCGCCATCGAGGCGGCGTTGGAGCTGTACCGCGCCGGCGCCCGCGTGACCCTCGTGTACCGGCGCAAGGAGCTGAAGCCCACCGTCAAGTACTGGCTCAAGCCGGATTTCGAGAACCGCCTCAAGGCCGGCGAGATCGCCGCGCGGCTCGGCGCCGAGGTGCTGCGCATCGACGACAGCGCGGTCGTCATCCGGGACTCCGAGGGCCGGGAGGAACGGCTTCGCGCCGAGCGGGTGTACGCGCTCACCGGCTACCACCCCGACTTCGACCTGTTCCGGCGGATCGGGATCCGGCTCGACGAGGAGACCGGCCGCCCCCGATGCGACCCCGCCACCCTGGAGACCAACGTGCCCGGCGTCTTCATGGCCGGCAGCATCACCGCCGGCCGTGCCACGGCCGAGGTGTTCATCGAGAACGGGCGCTTCGACGGCGAGCGGATCTTCGGAGCCGGGCACGGGCGAAACCCTCGAGGCGGGGCCGCGTAAGGCCACTCGGAGCTGCTCTTCCGGAGGCCGACGTGCACTCGCTGATCCGCCCGCTGCTCGGGGCAGCCGTTCTCGCGTCCCTGGCGTCCCCGCTCGCCGCCCAGGAGCCGGCCCCGCCCACCGATTCGGTGGGCCACTGGAGCATCGACATCCCGACCCGCGCCGCCGGCATTTCGTTCGGCAATTCGGCCAGGTTCACCGGCCTGCGGCTCAACATCAGCGACAACGGCCTCGAGCGCATCAACGGCGTCAACGTCACCTTCTGGAAACCCGGCAAGGTGGTGACGGGCTCCGTCAACGGCCTGGCCATCGGCCTCGCGGGGCCCGCCGCGGCGGAGCTCAACGGCATCTCGATCGGCGTCGCGGGCGTTGTCGCCCAGGAACGGGCGCGCTGGCTCACCATCGGCGGCCTCGGGGTCGTCTCCCAGGGCTCGCTCGACGGCGTCGGCCTTGCAGGACTCGGCATCGTGTCGCAGGGCCCGATGCGGGGCATCGACGTCTCGGGGCTCGGCGCCGTGTCCCAGGGTGACATGACGGGCGTCGGCATCTCCGGGCTTGGCGTCGTGTCCCAGGGGTCGATGACGGGCCTCTCGGTCGCCGGCCTCGGCGTGGTGTCGCAGGGAAGCATGTCGGGCGTCTTCGTGACGGGCCTGGGCACCGTGTCGCAGGGACACCTCGGGGGGGCGAGCCTGAGCGGGCTCGCCGCCGTCGCGCAGGGCGCGATGTGGGGCGCGCACGTCGCCGGTCTCGCGCTCGTGGCCCAGGGCGACATCGCCGGCGTCACCGCCAGCGGACTGGCGACGGTCGCCCAGGGTGACCTCAGCGGCATCTCGCTGAGCGGCCTCGCACTGGTGGCGCAGGGGAGCGTGCGGGGCATTTCGATCGGCGGAATCGCGGTCGTCGGCCAGGAGGGCGTCGGCGGCCTCACGCTCGCGGCCTACCAGGTGCGCACGCCGCGCGCGGCGGGCATCACCATCGCCGGCATCAACCTCCGCACCTACGAGATGGCCGGCCTGTCGGTGAGCGCCTTCAACCAGGTCCGCCGCGTGCAGACGGGCATCAGCATCGGGCTGCTGAACTACGCCCGTGAGCTGCACGGCCTCCAGGTGGGCGTCCTGAACATCGCCCGCAACAACCCGTCACCGTTCGAGGTCCTCCCGCTGCTCAACCTGCACCTGCGCTGAAGGAGCGGGGCGCCCGCCCTAGAACAGCCGGGCGACGAGCCTCGCCAGCCACGACACCGCCATCAGCGGGATCGGCAGCAGCGTCAGGCCCACCGCGAACGAGAGGCCCTGGCGGAACAGCGCGGGCCCCGCGTCGGGCGCCCGCTCGCTCCACAGCGCGCGCATCGCCATCTCGGCCCCCCAGCCGAGGCAATAGCCGAGATTCGCCAGGCAAGCGTAAACTACGACGCCTCGCCACACGAACACCGGCCCGGGCAGCCCCGGGGGCAGGACGCTGAACAGGGCCAGGAAGCCGAGGGTCACGAGACCCGCGCCGCCCACGGCGACGTTGTACGTGAGGCGCCGCGACTCCCACCAGCGGAGCAGCGTGAGCGGCGTGCGCCGGTAGTCCGGCAGCGGGAACAGGATCCGGGTCAGTGCCGACATGCGGGCCTCGCGGTGTGTCCGGCGGGGAAGATGGTCAGCGGACTCTAGATTGACAAGTACTTTGTAGTACAGAGTACAGTCACGGAGGCGGGAGGGACCGCGGGTGGCGCGACCTGGTCTGGTGAGCGGGGAGGAGGCCCGGGACCTCGGCTTCGGGACCGTGGTCGCGCGCGAGAGCCGGCGCCGGCTCCTCAACCGCGACGGGTCGTTCAACGTGGCGCGCCGGGGCCTCCGGCTCGCCTCCTCCCTGAGTCTCTACCACCTGCTGCTGACCACGACCTGGACGCGGTTCATGGCGATCCTGGCCGGTTCGTACGTGCTGGTGAACGGGGCGTTCGCCGTGGCGTACCTGCTGTGCGGCCCGGGGGCGCTGGCGGGCGGCGCCGGGACCGGGTTCGCGCGCGCGTTCTTCTTCAGCGTCGAGACCTTCTCGACCATCGGCTACGGCAACGTGGTCCCGATCGGCCTGGCGGCGAACCTGGTGGTGACGGTGGAGGCGCTGGCGGGCCTGCTGTGGCTGGCCCTCGCCACCGGCCTCCTGTTCGCCCGGTTCTCGCGCCCCACCGCCCGGGTCGTGTTCAGCCGGACGGCGGTGATCGCCCCTTACCACGGCATCACGGCGTTCGAGTTCCGGATCGCGAACGCGCGCAGCAGCCAGCTGCTCGAGGTCGAGGCCACCGTGATGTTCGCGCGGATGGAGGAGCACAACGGACGGCTCATGCGCCGGTTCCACCCGCTGGCGCTGGAGCGCGACTCGGTGGTGTTCTTCCCGCTCTCCTGGACCGTGGTGCACCCGATCGACGAGGCCAGCCCGCTGCGAGGCGTGACCCGCGACGATCTGCGCCGCTGGGACGGCGAGTTCCTGGTGCTGCTCGCCGGGGTGGACGAGACGTTCGCGCAGCGGGTGCACGCGCGCAGCTCGTACAAGTGGGACGAGGTCGTGTGGGGCGCGAAGTTCAGCGACATCCTGCACCATCCGACCGGGGACGAGCCGATCACGATCGACGTGGGCCGGCTGCACAACATCGAGCCCGCGGCCTAGGACGCCGGCCACGACTCCCTGGGTGTCGCTCCTCATCTTCGCCAACGTGGCGATGCTGCTCCTGGAGCAGAGCGCCCCGGGCCTGGCCGGCCTGCTCGTGCTGGTGCCGGCGTGGATTCCGTTCCGCCCGTGGACCGTGATCAGCTACATGTTCCTGCACGCGGGCTTCTCGCATCTCTTTTTCAACATGCTGGCGCTGTACTTCTTCGGCCCGCGGCTCGAGGCGCGGCTCGGGGGGCGGCGGTTCATCGGCCTGTACGTCGCCAGCGGCGTGGCCGGCGCCCTGGCGTCGCTGGTGACGCCGTACGCGCGCATCGTCGGCGCGTCGGGCGCGGTGTTCGGGGTCATGCTGGGGTACGCGCACTTCTGGCCACGCGATCCCATCTACCTGTTCTTCGTGCTGCGGCTCGAGGCGCGGCTGCTGGTCGTGTTGATGACAGCGATGGCCCTGTTCGGCGGCCTCACGGGCCAGGCTGGCATCGCGAACTTCGCGCACCTCGGCGGCTTCGCGGGCGGGTTCCTGTACCTGCGCTGGATCGAGCTGCGCTCGCCGGCCGTGCAGTTCCGGGCCCGGACCGCGGCCGGCGCCCCCCGGAGCAGCGCCGCCGACCTCGAGCGTTGGAAGCGGATCCAGCCCGACGGCCTGCACCCCGTCAACCGCGAGGAGTACGAGCGCGTCATGGCCAAGGTGGCGACGGCCGGCGCCGCCAGCCTCACGCCCGACGAGCGGGCCTTCCTCGAGCGGTTCAGCGCCCAATAGCGGAGAGCACGAGCCGATGATCGATATCCGCCGCACGACGTGGGGACTGGGCCTGGCGACGCTCGCGCTCGCCGCGAGGCTCGACGGCCAGAGCGTGCCCGACGCGGCGGCCGTGCGCGGCTTCCCGCGCGCGATGCTCGCCGCCGAGCGCGCCCGCGAGGACGCGCTGCGCGCCGTGCCGAACGCCGACACGCTGCGCGCCCAGCTCGTGGCCCTGAGCGCGTTTCCCCACGAGGCCGGCACGGAACGCTCGCACCGGGTCGCCGCCGCGATCCTGGCGAGGTTCCGCGCGTTCGGGCTCGACGCCTCGATCGAGCAGTTCGAGGCCCTGATGCCGCGGCCGCTGAGCCGCTCGCTCGAGCTGATCTCTCCGCGGCGCTACCGGGCGCTGCTGCGGGAGCCGCCGGTGCCGGGCGATCCCACCTCGGGACAGCGGGACCAGCTGCCGACCTTCAACGCCTACTCGCCGGACGGCGACGTCACGGGCGATCTGGTCTACGTCAACTACGGCGTGCCCGACGATTACCGCACGCTCGACAGTCTCGGGATCAGTGTCCGCGGGCGGATCGTGATTGCGCGCTACGGCCGCTCGTGGCGCGGCATCAAGCCCAAGGTCGCGGCCGAGCATGGCGCGATCGGGTGCCTGATCTACTCCGATCCGCGGGACGACGGGTTCTTCCAGGGCGACACCTGGCCCCGCGGCCCGATGCGTCCGCCGCAGGGCGTGCAGCGCGGCAGCGTGATGGACATCCCCGTGTATCCCGGCGATCCGCTGTCGCCGGGCTGGGCCTCGGAGCCGGGTTCGCGCCGCCTCCCGATCGCCGCAGCCCGGACCCTGGCCACCATCCCGGTCATGCCGATCTCGTACGGCGACGCGGTCCCGCTGCTCCGGAGCCTGGAAGGACCGGTCGCGCCGGCGTCGTGGCGCGGCGCGCTGCCGCTCACCTACCACGTCGGGCCGGGACCGGGGCGCGCCCGGCTCGCCCTGCGCTTCGAGTGGAAGACGCGACCGCTGTACGACGTGATCGCGGTCATCCCCGGCGCGACCCGTCCCGACGAGTGGGTGCTGTACGGGAATCACCACGACGCCTGGGTCAACGGCGCGGCCGATCCGGTCTCCGGACAGGTGTCACTCGACGAAACGGCGCGCGCGCTTGGCGCGCTGCTCCGGACCGGCTGGAGACCGGCGCGCACCATCGTGCTCGCGGCCTGGGACGGCGAGGAGTGGGGCCTGCTGGGCTCGACGGAATGGGCGGAGAAGCACGCCGACGAGCTGTCGCAGAAGGCCGTCGTCTACTTCAACGGCGACGTCAACGAGCAGGGCTGGTTCGGTGCCTCGGGCTCGCCGTCGCTCGAGGAGTTCCTGCTCGAAGTGGCCCGCGACGTGCCGGCCCCCACCGGCGGCGGCCGCAGCGCGCTCCAGGCCGCGCAGCAACACCGGCGCGAACAGCGCGGACGGGACTCCGCCGGCGTCGCCACGGACACCGCGCTCTCGCTCGGCGCGCTCGGCTCGGGCTCCGACTACACCGCCTTCGTCGACCATCTCGGCGTGGCCTCGCTCGACGTGCGGTACGGCGGCGCGACCGAGGACGGGATCTATCACTCGATCTACGACGACTACACGTTCTACCTCCGCTTCCTCGACAGCTCGCTGACCGCCGAAGTCGCGGAGGCGCGCACCGTGGGCACCGCCGTCCTGCGGATGGCGGACGCGCCGGTCCTTCCGTTCGAGTTCGGAGCCGCGGCGCGGAAGTTCGCCCGCTACGTGGACGAGCTGGTCCACCTCGCGGCTGTCCGCGACAGCGGCGGCAGGCTGGACCTGAGCCCGCTCCGCCAGGCCGTCGCACGGCTCGCGGCCGCCGCGGCGCGCTACGAAGGCGCCCTGGCGAGGCTCGACGGCATCTCCGAGGCCGACGTCCGGGCGCGCAGCGATGCGCTGGACCGCGTGAACCAGATGCTGTACCGCACCGAGCGCGCCGTGTCCGACACGGGCGGTCTCCCCGCGCGGCCGTGGTTCCGCAACCTGATCTACGCGCCCGGCCTCTACACCGGCTACGCCGTGAAGACCATGCCGGGGATCCGCGAGGCGCTGGAGCTGGGGCGGCCGGAGGAGGCCGTGGTCCAGGCCGCGCGCGTCACCGCCGCGGTCGGTCGCCTGGCCGACGAGGTCGGCCGGGCGGCCGACGCGCTCGGAGCGGCGCTGCAGTAGAACCGGGAACCCGGGGGCCCCACGATGCGACGCTGGAACGGCTGGGGAGACGAGGCGACCGAGTACCCCGTGCCGCCCGGCGCGGCGCGACTGCTCGAGCAGCGGCTCGGCCCGGGCGCCGCGACGGCGCCTGCGCCCCTGTCGGCGGTGCTGGCTGCGGTGCCCCGCTCCCGGCTCCCCGCCCACGCCCTGATCGACGCCTCACCGGAGATCCGCGTGCGCCACGCGCGCGGCCAGAGCCTGCCCGACTGGGTCGCCACCAGGAGCGGCCGCCTCGGCGTCATCCCCGACGCGGTCGCGCTCCCGAATGCGCGCGAGGACGTGCGGACGCTGCTCGACTACGGAGCGCGGACCGGCGCCCGACTCATACCCTACGGCGGCGGCACCAGCGTCGTCGGACACGTGAACCCGCTGGGCGGCGAGGCGCCCGTGCTCACCGTCAGCCTGGCCCGGATCAACGGCCTGCGACGCTTCGACGAGGTCAGCGAGCTGGCCAGCTTCGGCGCGGGCATCGCCGGACCCGACCTCGAGGCGCAGCTGAGGGCTCGCGGCTTCACGCTCGGCCACTTCCCCCAGTCGTTCGAGTTCTCCACGCTCGGCGGCTGGATCGCCACGCGCTCGAGCGGTCAGCAGTCGCTCGGCTACGGGCGCATCGAGCGCCTGTTCGCCGGCGGCCGCGTGGAGGCGCCGGCCGGCACGCTCGACCTGCCCTCCTTCCCCGCGTCCGCCGCGGGCCCCGACCTCCGCGAGATCGTCCTCGGCTGCGAGGGCCGGCTCGGCATCATCACCGAGGCGACCGTCCGCGTCTCGCCGCTGCCGGAGCGCGAGCGATTCTACGCCGTCTTTCTGCCGACCTTCGACGACGGCGTCGCGGCGGTGCGCGAGCTGGTGCAGGCGCGGCTGCCCCTCAGCATGCTGCGCCTCAGCACCGCGGTGGAGACCGAGACCACGCTCCGCCTTGCGGGGCACGAGCGGTTGATCCAGGCGCTCGAGGGCGTGCTCTCGCTGCGCGGCGCGGGCGCCGAGAAGTGCATGCTGCTGCTCGGATTCACCGGCCGGAAATCGGTCGTGACGGTGGCCCGGAAGGACGCGATCGGGATCGCGCTGGCGCACCGCGGCGTGCGCGTGGGCGGAGCCGTCGTCGGCAAGCAGTGGCAGCGCAGCCGGTTCCGGGTGCCGTACCTGCGCAATGCGCTGTGGGAAGCGGGCTACGCCGTGGACACCCTCGAGACCGCGACCCGGTGGAGCCGGGTGCCGAAGCTGGTGCAGGCGCTCGAAGCCGCGCTCGAGGGAGGGCTGGCTCCGCTGGGCGAGCGCGTGCACGCGTTCACCCACCTGTCGCACTTCTACCCGGACGGTGCGAGCCTGTACGCGACCTACCTGTTCCGCCTCGCCGCCGATCCGGACGAGACGCTCGACCGGTGGCGCACGCTGAAGGCGGCGGCGAGCGCGGCGATCGTCGCCCACCGAGCCACGATCTCCCACCATCACGGGGTCGGACTGGACAACGCGCCGTGGCTCGCGGCCGAGAAGGGTGTGCTGGGCATGCAGGTGCTGCGCGACGTGTGGGCGCGGTTCGATCCCGCCGGCATGATGAACCCGGGCAAGCTGCTCTGATGACGGGAGCGGCGGCGATGTGGCGGACGGGATGGCGCGAGGGCGCGTGGGCCACGCTCGGCCGGCGGTGGGACCTGCTGGTCGTCGGCGGCGGCATCACCGGCGCGGGGATCCTGCGCGAGGCGGCACGGCGCGGCCTCCGGGCGCTGCTGGTCGAGCAGCGCGACTTCGCCTGGGGCACCTCGAGCCGCTCGTCCAAGCTGGTCCACGGAGGACTCCGGTACCTCAAGGAGGGCAAGCTCCGCCTCACCCGGGCCTCGGTCACGGAGCGCGAGCGCCTCGTGGCCGAGGCGCCCGGGCTGGTGGAGCGGCTCGGCTTCCTCCTCGCGACCTACGACGGCGCTCACCCCGGCTCGCTGACGTACCGGGCCGGACTCAGCCTGTACGACTTGCTCGCCGTGCGCTGGAGCCACCAGCACTACGACGCGGACGACTTCCGGATGCTGGCGCCGCACATCGCCCGGCGGGGCCTCGAGGGCGGGTTCCGCTACAGCGACGCCCAGACCGACGACGCGCGGCTCGTGGTGCGGGTGCTCAAGGAGGCGGTCGCGGCCGGCGCGACGGCGCTGAACTACGCGGAGGCCGAGCGTCTGATCCGCGAGGACGGCGTCGTGACCGGAGTCGTGCTGCGGGACCGCGAGCGCGCGCGCACGGCCGAGGTGCGCGCCACCGTCGTGATCAACGCCACGGGCGCGTGGGCGGACCGGCTCCGCGCCGAGCTCGGCGCCGCCCCCCGCATCCGGCCTTTGCGCGGCAGCCACCTCACCTTCCCCGCCTGGAGGTTCCCGCTGGCGCAGGCGGTGACCGTCTCGCATCCGCACGACGGCCGGCCGGTGTTCTTCATTCCCTGGGAAGGCGCGACGCTGATCGGCACGACCGACGTCGACCACGAGCCTCCGCTCGACGCCGAGCCCTCGGTCACCCCCGAAGAGATCCGCTACCTGTTCGCCGCCATCGACGCGGAGTTCCCGTCGCTGGGCGTCACGCCTGGGGACGTCATGGCCAGCTTCGCCGGCGTGCGACCGGTGATCAACACGGGCAAGGCCGACCCGTCGCGCGAATCGCGGGACCACGCCGTCTGGGACGAGGACGGCCTGCTGACG
>DASPTN010000177.1:0-8636 GCA_035623395.1 Gemmatimonadales bacterium
CGCGGCCGTGATGCACGACACGCTCGCCGCCCGGGTGCTGGTCGTCTCCGGCGTCACCCCGCTGCGCAACCTGCTGCGCGACATGCTGGTGAGCGCCGGTCACGAGGTGATCGAGGTGGACGACGCGGCCGTGGGCCTCGGCGCGTTCGAGGCGCTCCCCTCCGACGTGGTGCTGCTCGACGTGGTGGCGACGGGACGCCTGCCGGCTCCGGAGTTCCTGCAGCGGCTGCGCGAGGGCCAGGCCGACCCGCGCGTCGTCGTACTGGCGGGCCGGCCGGACTACGCCGGCGTCGATCCGCTCACCGTCGTGCAGGGACTGGGCGAGCTGCCCACGCTCCGCGTGCCGATCTCGCGGGAGTCGCTGCTCAAGGTCGTCCAGGACGTGCGCGCCTAGCGCCGCTCGCCGCGGGACGGCTACAGCTGCGCGATGACGTCGATCTCCACCAGCACGTTCTTCGGCAGGGTCCTGACCGCCACGGTGGAGCGCGCGGGGCGGTGGTCCCCGAACGCCTCCGCGTACACCTCGTTCATGCCCGCGAAGTCGTCCATGTTGGCGAGGAACACGGTGGTCTTCACCACGTGCCGGAAGCTCGACCCCGCTTCCTCCAGCACCGCGGCGATGTTCTGCAGCACCCGCTCGGTCTGCGCGCTGATGTCGCCGTCGACCACCTGCATCGTGGCCGGATCGAGCGGGATCTGCCCCGACGCGAACAGAAACCCGCCCGCCACGACCGCCTGGCTGTAGGGGCCGATGGCCTGCGGCGCGTGCCGCGTGCCGATGCTCCTGATGTCGCTCATCGAGCCGCTCCCGTTTCGTCCGCTCCGCGCCCGGGCCCGCGGCCCGGCGACCCACCCAAGCTACCCAGTCCGAAGAGACGGCGCGCGTTGTCCGCCGTCAACTCGGCCAGCCGCTGCGGCGTCGTGCCGCGGAGCGCCGCCAGCCGGTCCGCGGTCGCGGCCACGAAGGCCGGCTCGTTCCGCCTGCCGCGGTGCGGGACCGGCGCCAGGTACGGCGCGTCGGTCTCGACCAGCAGCCGCTCGTCGGGCACCGCCTCCACGGCCCATCCCTGGTCCCAGCTCCTGAAGGTGATCATCCCGCTGAACGACACCATCAGCCCGCGCGCCAGCGCCGCCTCGAGCACCGGCCGGCCCGCGCTGAAGCAGTGGAGCACGCCGGTGAGGCCCGCGGGCGCCTCGGCCAGGAGGCGCGCCGTGTCATCGTCCGCCTCGCGCGAATGCACGATCACCGGCTTGCCGGCGCCGGCCGCCTGCGCCAGGTGCCAGGCGAAGGCCGCGCGCTGGGCGTCGCGCGGCGAGCGGTCGTAGTGGTAGTCGAGTCCGGTCTCCCCCACGGCTGCGACCCCGGCGTCCGCGAAGAGCCGCTCGAGCGCCGCGGCGGCGGCCGCGTCGAACTGCGAGGCGTGATGGGGATGGAGGCCGGCGGTGGGCGCGACCCGTGGCGCGGCGGCGCTGGCCGCGGGGTGCGCGTCCGCCAGCGCGAGGCAGCGCTGCGACGCCGCGACCGTGTCGGCCACGCAGACGATCCACTCGACGCCGGCCCCGCGCGCGCGCGCCAGCACGTCGAGTCGGTCCCCGTCGAAGGCGGGGTCGGCCAGGTGGCAGTGCGAGTCGATCAGCGGCACGCGCCCGCCGCCGCGGCCGTCCGAGCGGCCGCTACGGCCTGGCCGCCGCCTCGCGCGGCGGCTCGGGCGCCGGCACGGCGGCCGGCTTCGCGCCGCCCGCGGCCGCCACGCGCGCCCGCACCCCCCGCGCTTCCTTGCCCGGCCAGCGGTGCTCGATGGCGAGCAGCACCGGCGAGGCGATGTAGATGGACGAGAACGTCCCGGTGAAGATGCCGAACGTCATCACCCAGGCGAACGGGCGGATCACCTCGCCGGCGAAGATCAGCAGCGCCAGCGTGGTGGCGATGGTCGTGCCGTGCGTCAGCACGCTCCGCGGCAGCGTCTCGTTGATGCTGCGGTTGAGGATCCCCGCCAGGTCGTCGCGCTTGTACTTGTGCAGGTTCTCGCGCACGCGGTCGAAAATGATGATGGTGTCGTTGAGCGAGTAGCCGACCACCGTCAGGATCGCCGCCACCACCACCAGCGACACCTCGAGGTTCATGTACCGGATGAACGCGAGCGTGGTGAGGATGTCGTGCGCCGTGGCGAGCGTCGCCGCCACGCCGAACCGGAACTCGAACCGGAAGGCGAGGTACACCAGCGTCGCGACGAACGAGAGCAGGATGGCGAAGAACGCCTTCTGCCGGAGCTCGCCCCCGACCTTCGGGCCCACGGCCTCGTGCCGCTGCACCTTGAAGTTCCCGGCCCCGAACCGCGCGGTCAGCGCCGAGTCCACCTGCGCCGTGGTGCGCTCGGCCTGCGCCTGGTCCACCGCCTCGGTGGGCGAGAGCCGCGCCCGGATCACGTAGTCCTGCGGCGTGCCGAACTGCTGGATCTCGGCGTTGTGGAGGCCGCCCTTGTCCAGCGCCGCGCGGATCTCGCCCGCGTTGGTGGGCTGCACCGTCTGCACCTGGACCAGCGTGCCGCCGGTGAACTCGATGCTGTAGTTCAGCCCCCCGATCAGGATCCAGACCAGTCCGGGGATGATGATCGCCGCGGTGAGCCCGTAGGCGAACTTCCGCAGGCCGATGAAATCGTAGTTGGCGTTCGCGAAGAATCTGGTCATTAGATGCTCAGGGTCTGGAGCCCGGGCCGGCGGGCGAGGTAGATCATGTAGAAGGTGCGGGTCACGAAGATCGCCGTGATCATCGAGGCGATGATGCCGAGGATCAGCGTGGCCGCGAAGCCCTTCACCGGGCCGGTGCCGAACTGGAACAGGAAGGCCGCCGTGAGGATCGTGGACACGTTGGAGTCCACGATGGCGTTCATCGCCATCTTGTAGCCGGCGTCGATCGCGAGCCGCACCGACTTGCCGAGCGCCAGCTCCTCGCGGATGCGCTCGAAGATCAGCACGTTCGCGTCCACCGCGATGCCGACCGACAGCACGAAGCCGGCGACACCCGGCAGCGTCAGGGTGGCGCCCAGGGCCGACAGCCCGCCGACGGTGAACAGCGTATACAGCACCAGGGCGCCGACGGCCAGCGCCCCGGCCAGCCGGTAGTACCCGATCATGATGACGATCACCAGCCCGACGCCCACCGCCGCGGCGATGGTGGCGTCGTGGATCGAGTCCTTGCCGAGCGAGGGCCCGACCGTCCGCTCCTCGACGATCTGGAGCGGCGCCGGGAGCGCGCCGGCCTTGAGCACCAGGGCGAGGTCGGACGCGTCCTGCAGGCTCTTGCCGCCCATCTCGATCTGCCCGTGGGTGCTGATCTGGCCCCGGATCACGGGCGGCTGTCCCTGCACCAGCCCGTCGAGGACGATCGCCATGTAGTCGCCGATGTGGGCGCCGGTCTCGCGCTCGAACACCCGGCCGCCGCGACGCGACACCGTGAAGTTCACCACCGACTGGCCGGTGACCGGGTCGAGCTGCGGCCGGGCGTCGGTCAGCTCCTCGCCGGTCAGGATCGGCTTCTCGACCAGGGCGTAGAGGCCCAGATAGCCCCGCGCCGCCCGCGACAGCGGCTGCGCACTCCACCGCAGCACGACGCCGCGCGGGATCAGCCGCGCCGAGTCCAGGTGCTCGAGCATCGCGGAGACGATGGCCACCTTCTCCTGGGGCACCATGTACTCGCCGGGCATCTGGCCCTCGAACAGCAGCTTCGACAGCGTCCCCGACGTGTCCGCGCCAGGAGCGCCGATGGCGGCCGTCGACGTGTCGCGCCCGCGGGCCCGGCCGGTGTCGCGCGCCGGCCCGCCGAGGAGCCGCTCCACCGACGGCGCGCTCGCCGGGGTCGCGCCCGGAGGCGCCGCGTGCTTGGCCGACTCCGCCACCGCGAGCCCGATGCTGCGCTCGGTGACGCCGGCCGCCGCGAGGGCGTGGTCCAGCGACGGCAGCGCCCGGCGGAACAGCCCGTCCTTGTCGGTCATCTCGAACTGCAGGAAGGCCGACCGCTGCACGATCGCCTTGGCGCGGGTCGGGTCCTTGAGGCCCGGCAGGTCGACGATGATGCGGCTGGTGCCGAGCTTCTGCACCAGCGGCTCGGCCACGCCGAACTCGTCGATCCGGGTGCGGATCACCTTGAGCGCCCGGTCGATCGCGTCGGCCGGGTTGGCGACCTTGCCCCTGCTCTGGTCCAGCTCGAGGCCGAGGTGGATGCCGCCCTGCAGGTCGAGGCCCTGCTTCAGCGTGACCTTCCGCTCGGTCGTGTCGTGCATCAGCCCGTCGGCGCCGCGGGTGCGGATCTTCACGTCGCGCGGCCACAGGCTGAACCCCGCGATGAGGATCAGGGCACCGATGACGATCAGGCGGGCGCGTATGGAATCGAACATTCCAGGCTCGTGGAAAGAGGCAAACGTCAGAGGTTAACGGCGCGGTCCGGCTCAGTCAACGCGCGCATGGCGTCGGAGCGATCCCGCTCCAGCTGCTGCTGCAGCGCCTCCGGCGAGGGGAACCGCATCACGTCCCGCAGGCGCCGCACGAACTCCACGGTGACGGTCTCGCCCACCAGGTCCCCTTCGAAATCGAACAGGTGCGCCTCCAGGACGCGGTCCGCTTCGGCGAAGGTGGGCCGCGGCCCCAGGTTCAACATCGCTCCGCGGCGCTCGCCACGCCACGCGACGCGCGCCGCGTACACCCCGTCCGGCGGCAGCAGCTTCTTGGGGTCCGGCGGCGCCAGGTTCACCGTCGGCGTCCCGAGCCCCCGTCCCCGGCCCGCCCCGCGCGTCACCACGCCGGTGACGCCGTACCAGCGGCCGAGCCCGCGGCGCGCCGTGGCGAGGTCGCCGCCCGCGACCGCGCGGCGGATCAGCGTCGAGGAGACGGGCCGGCCGTCCATCTCGACCGCGGGCACGACGTCCACCGCGAAGCCGTCCTCGCGGCCGATGCGCCGCAGCAGCTCCACCCCGCCGGCGCGGCCGCGGCCGAACCCGTGATCGTAGCCGATCACCAGCTCGGCCAGGGCGAACCGCCGCTCCAGTTCCTCCCGCACGAACCGTTCCGGCGGCAGCTGCGCCAGGGCCGCCGTGAACGGGAGAAACGCCACGTGGTCCACCGGCGACTGCGCCAGCACGGCCCGCTTCTCGTCCGCCGTGGTCAGCAGGCGCGGGGCCGCGCGCTGGTTCACAACCTCCAGCGGGTGCGGCTCGAACGTCACCAGCACGCTGCGGCCGCCCGAGGCCGCGGCCCGCCGCGCGATCTCCGCGAGCACCGCCTGGTGGCCGAGGTGCACGCCGTCGAAGGTGCCCACCGTCAGGACGTCGCCGCTCACGGCGCCGTGGCCTCCGTCACGGCGCCAGCACCACCAGCGGCACGTAGCGGCCCTCCTGCCATTCGGCCACGGCGAGCAGCCGGCCGTCGCCGAACACCGCCACCGGCCCGTCGAGGCGCCGCGGCTCCTCGATCTTCCGCCCGTGGGCGATGGCCCGGGCGTGATCGGCGCCGACCTCGAGCGCCGGCAGGTGCGCGACCGCGTCGGCGAGCGGCAGGAGCGCCGGCGCACCCTGCGCCAGCGCGGCCGGCGGCACCGCATCCTCGACGCGCCAGGGCCCGATGGAGAGCCGCCGCAGCGCCGCCAGATGCGCGCGCGAGCCCAGCTCGCGCCCCACGTCCCTCGCGATCGCCCGCACGTAGGTCCCCGATCCGCACTCGACGTCGACCACCATCTCGCCGGTCACGCGGTCGAGCGGCCCGCAGGCCGAGACGCGGATGCGGACGGGCACGGCCGCCAGCTCCACGTCCTCGCCGCGCCGCGCCCGGCGGTAGGCGCGCTCACCGGCGACCTTCTTGGCCGAGACGCGCGGCGGCACCTGGGTCGGCCGCGCGGCCACGGCGCGGAGGGCGGCGGCGATCTCGGCGTCGCTCCTGCCGCGCCAGCTCTCGTCGCGCTCCCCGGGCTCGCCGGCCGCGTCGTCGGTCGAGGTCTCGCAGCCGAAGCGGACGGTGCCCCGGTATCGCTTGGGGAGCAGGGCCACGAACCGCGCCAGCCGCGTCGCCCGTCCCGCCAGCACGATCAGCAGTCCGGTGGCGGCGGGATCGAGCGTGCCCGCGTGCCCGACCCGCCGCTCTCCCAGCGCGCGCCGTGCGGCGGCGACCACGTCGTGCGAGGTCGGGCCGGCGGGCTTGTCGACGAGGAGCAGGCCGTCGCTCGTCAGGCGTGCTCGTCCCCGGCCGCGCGCAGCTGCGCCAGCAGCGCGTCGATGCGCGAGGCGCGCTCCGTCTCGCGGTCGAGCTCGAAGACCACCTCCGGCAGCGACTTGAGCCGCAGCCGCTCCCCGATCGCGTGGCGCATGGCGCCCGCGGCGTGGGTGAGGGCGCGGCGGCTCCGCTCCTTGGCCTCCTCGTCGCCGTGCGCCATCACGCGCACCACCGCGCGCTTGAGGTCGGCCGTGACCTTCACGCCCGTCACGGTCACCAGGCCGATGCGCGGGTCCCGCGCCTCCGCGGTGAGGAACTCGGCCACGGCCTCGCGGATCGCCTCGGCCACCCGCTGGGGGCGGCGCCCCGGAGTGCGGTTCATGCGAAGGAGGTCTCGGTCGAGACGATGTGCGCCAGGGGCTCGCCGGCGATCAGCCGGTCGCACGATTGCAGCACTTCCTCGGCGTGCCGCCGGTCGGTGCTCACCACGCCGCACGCCAGCGCGGCGCGCTGCCAGGCGTCCTGGTGGCCCACCTCCGCGGCGGACACGTTGAACTGCCGGTGCAGGCGGTCCTTGAGGCTCTTCACGATCCGGCGCTTGTCCTTGAGCGACTGGCAGCCGGCCAGCGCCAGCTCCCACGAGCGGACGGCGACGACCACCGGGCTACTCGACCCGGGCCGGCCCCGCCGTCTCGAGGCTGCGGGCCACGCTCTCGATGCGGAACGCCTCGATCACGTCCCCGACCTTGACGTCGTTGAAGTTCTCGATGCCGATGCCGCACTCGAGCCCGTCCTTCACTTCCTTGACGTCGTCCTTGAAGCGGCGCAGCGACCCGAAGCCTCCGGTGTAGACCACGACGCCGTCGCGGATCACCCGCGCCTTGGCGCCGCGCTGGATGGTGCCGTTGCGCACGTAGCAGCCCGCCACGGTGCCCACGCCCGAGATCCTGAACAGCTGCCGCACCTCGGCCTCGCCGAGCACCACTTCCTTCTGCTCCGGCTTGAGCAGGCCCTCGAGCGCGGCCTTGACGTCCTCGACCGCCTCGTAGATGACCCGGTACTGGCGGATGTCCACGTGCTCCTTCTCCGCCGCGGCGCGCGCGTTGGAGTCGGGCCGCACGTGGAACCCGATGATGATGGCCTGCGACGCCTTGGCGAGCAGCACGTCCGACTCGTTGATGGCCCCGACACCGCGGTGGACCACCTCGACCTTCACCTCGGCCGTCGAGAGCTGGCTCAGCGCGTCGGCCAGCGCCTCGGCCGGTCCGCCCTGGTCGGCCTTGATGATGAGCCGCAGCGTGGTGCCGGCCTCGTCCTTCTTCTGGAAGAACTCCTCCAGCGTGACGCCGGCGCGGCTGCCGCGGCGGTACTGCGCCTCGCGGTCGAGCCGCTGCCGCTTCTGCGCGGTCTCGCGCGCCTGGCCGCTGTCGGCCACCACGCCGAACGAGTCGCCCGCCTCGGGGATGCCCTCGAAGCCGAGCACCTGCACCGGGGTCGAGGGGCCGGCCTCCTTCACCGGCTTGCCGCGCTCGTCGAACATCGCGCGCACCCGGCCCGAGTACATGCCGCAGATGAAGTCGTCGCCGGTCCGGAGCGTGCCGCCCGTCACCAGCACGGTCGCGACCGGGCCCTTGCCGGGATCGAGCGAGGCCTCGAGTACGGTGCCGGTCGCGGCCTTGTCCGGGTTCGCCTTGAGGTCGAGCAGCTCGGCCTGGAGCAGGATCTGCTCGAGCAGCTTGTCGACGTTGGTGCCCTTCTTGGCGGAGATCGGCGTGGCCAGCGTCTGGCCGCCGAAGTCCTCGAGGACCACGCCCTGCTGCAGCAGGTCGCGCTTGACCTTGTCCACGTTGGCCGTGGGCAGGTCGATCTTGTTGATCGCGACCACCAGCGGCACGCCGGCGTTCTTGGCGTGGCTGATCGCCTCGATGGTCTGCGGCATCACCTGGTCGTCGGCCGCCACCACCAGCACCACCAGGTCGGTGACCTGCGCGCCGCGGGCGCGCATCGCGGTGAACGCCTCGTGGCCCGGCGTGTCGAGGAAGGTGACGCGGCGCCCGTCGGGCAGCCCCACGTTGTAGGCGCCGATGTGCTGCGTGATGCCGCCCGCCTCGCCCGCGATCACGTTGGTCTTGCGGATGAAGTCGAGCAGCGAGGTCTTGCCGTGGTCGACGTGGCCCATCACGGTCACGATCGGCGGCCGCGGGTGGAGGTTCTCCTCCGGCTCGGGCGCCTCGACCACCGCGTCGGCGGCGGCGTACTCCTCCTCGCGCACCGCCTCGAAGCCGTACTCCGAGCAGATCAGCTCGATCTGGTCGAAGTCCAGCCGCTGGTTGACGGTGACCATCATCCCCAGCTCCTTGAAGGCGAAGGCGACGATCTGCGACGCCGGCACCTTCAGGATCTCCGCCAGCTCCGCCACCGAGATGAACTCGTTGACG
>DASPTN010000178.1:0-11167 GCA_035623395.1 Gemmatimonadales bacterium
CAGCTCGCGGCGGGCGAGGGCCTGGTGTTCGCGCCGCTGTTCCCCATCTGGCTCGACGTGCCGGGCTTCTGGGACGAGGCCCACCTGTTCGAGTACCCCCTCCAGCCGCTGTTCACCGTCACCTTCCTCGACGAAGCCGGCGCGGAGCTGCGCCTCGTGCCGGGAACGCGCCGCTGGTCGCCCGCGGCGCTCGAGGTGCCGTACCTGCCCGTCGACGGCGTCGAGGCGGTCGAGACCCGGATGGTCCTGCCCGGGTTCGTGGTCGGCAGCGAGTGGGCGCTGCGCAACACCGGGACCGAGCGGGCGCTGATCCACGCCGTGGCCTGGACCACCGCGCCGGGCGAGGAAGTGCCGGCCGAGAGCGTCGGCTGGTCGTCGGTGGAGCTGTCGTGGCCCCGCCGCGTCATCGACCGCAAGGGGCACGCGCTCGGCCTGGTGCTGAAGCTGGCGCTCGCCCGCGGCACCGACACCTGGGGCGCGGTGCGCGCCGAGCCGACGGCGAACCTGCCGCGGTTCTCCCTCACGCCGTTCTGGGACCGGTGGGATCCGCGGCGCGGCGGTCTCGCCGGCCGGAGCGACCTCGGCGGCATCTCCGACGCCGGTCTGGTCTACCTCGGGGTGCACCGCGCCCTGGAGATCCCGGCGGGCGGCGTGGCCCGCCTGGCCGTCGCGCTGCAGGTGGAGCCCGAGCTGCCCCGCCGTGCCCCGCCCGAGCCCCGCGTCGATCCCGCGACCCCGCGCAAGGCGTCGTCGTTCTCGGCGGCGAGCCGCGCGTCGTGGGAGGAGTTCCTCGCCGGGGTGCCTTCGTTCCGGTGCTCCGACCCGTACTTCGAGCGCTACTGGGCGTATCGCTGGTTCGGCCTGCGGCTCAACAGCGTGGCCAGCGGCTGGGGCAACTACGCCGCCCCGACCGTGTGCGAGGGCATCGGCTACTTCCACCAGCCGGTGGCGTACAGCGCGCAGTGCCACCTCCGCGAGCTGCGGTGGGCGCACGACCCGGAGCTGGCGCGCGGTGTCCTGCGCACTTTCGTGGCGGCCCAGGGGATGGACGGCGCGTTCCCGGGGCGCGTGTACGCGAACCACCTCGAGGGGGCGGATTTCTACCACGCCGACTGGGGCGGCGCCCTGCTCGCGCTCGACGCCGTCCACCCCAGCGACGCGTTCCTGCGCGAGGTGCTCCCCGCGCTCGAGCGCTACGCCGAGTGGCTGCTCGCGACGCGCGACGCGCAGAGCCTGCACCTGTACGACGTCGTGGACCAGTACGAGACCGGCCAGGAGTACATGTCGCGGTACCTGGCCGTGGATCCGGACGCCGACCTCTACGGCTGGGAGAGCCGGATCCGGCTCAAGGGCGTGGACGTCACGGTGTACGCCTACTCGCTGTTCCGCGCCCTCGCGCTGCTGGCGCCGCGCGGCGGCATCGACGGCGAGAAGTGGCGCGTCCAGGCGGACGCGACCGCGCAGGCCGTCCGCAAGCGGATGTGGGATCCGGGCTCCGGGATGTTCAGCGACGTGAACCCGGCCACCGGCCGCCGCACCCGCGTCAAGGCCGCGGTGTGCTTCTACCCGTACGCCACGGACATCGTGAGCGCGGAGCACCTGCCCGGCTTCGCCCAGAACCTGTTCGACGCGCGCTCGTTCTGGACGCCGTTCCCGGTGCCCTCGTCCAGCCTGCAGGACCCGCTGTTCGACGCCGACGCCGCGTGGAAGGGCAAGCGGCACAACTGTCCGTGGAACGGGCGGGTGTGGCCGATGACCAACAGCCACGTGGCGGAGGCCATCGCCGCCGTGGCCCTCGGGCACGTCCCGGCGCTGCGCGCGCACCTGGCCGAGTTCGTCACCAAATTCGTGCGGATGCTGTTCTGGGACGGGGACGCCTCGCGGCCGAACGCGTTCGAGCACTACCACCCGGTCACCGGGCGCCCCAGCGTGTACCGCGGCATCGACGACTACCAGCACTCGTGGGTGAACGACCTCATCGTCCAGTACGTGGTGGGCCTGCGCCCGGCGGGCGACGGCCGGTTCGTCGTCGACCCGATGCCCTGCGTGCTCGACGGTCTCGAGGCCCGGGGCCTGCCGATGCAGGGCCGCAGCGTGGACGTGCAGCGGGACGGCGAGCGTCTGGCGGTGCTGGTGGACGGGCGCGAGGCGGGGCGGGGCCGGGTCGGCACCCCGATCGAGGTGACGTTGTGACCCTGCGGGTCGGCCTGGTGGCGGAGCCCGGCAGCGAGGGCGACGCCGCGCAGGCGTGGCTGGCGACCCTGGCGGACCTGCACGCACGATGCTACGAGCCGGCCCATCTCGAGGCCGCGATCGACGAATCCGAGGTGGTGTGGATCCACGGCGTCGCCTGGCCCGCGCGGCTGCCGGCCGACGCCGTGCGCGGGTTCGTGGGGAAGGGCGGGGGCCTGCTGCTCACCCTGCAGGCCGCCGCGCTGGTGGGGCCGCTCGGCATCGAAACGGTGCCGCCCAACGACTGCCGCGAGATGACGTGGAGCCACCACCGGGACGAGTGGTGGCCGGAGGAGCAGCGCGCGCGTCCGGCGCGCCCGCACCTCCGCGGCATCGCGACCTACGGAGCGCATCCGCTGGTGGAAGGCCTCCACCACGGCGCCGACTGCTGGGCGCCGTCCGAGGGTGAGCCGTACGCCTGGGCGTGCTACTCGGGAGGTGCCTGGCCCGCCGACGGCCGGGTGGTGGCGGTGGAGCGCGGCTACCGCGTGCAGAATCCCGAGCGCGTGGTGGCGTGGGAGTACGCGCTGGGGCGCGGCCGGGTGCTGTGCCTCGGCGCGTTCACCTACTTCGCGGCGCCGGATCCGCGGCTCCGACCCCGGCTCGAGCGGCTGCTGGGCAACGCCCTGCGGGCCGCCGCCTCTGCCGCGGAGCCCCGCGCGTGGTGGCCGTCGCCCGGAACGGTGGCGGCTCCATCGGAGGCGCTCGCCCTTCCCGAGCCGCTGGATTTCGAGGGCGCGCTGCCGCTGCCCGCCGAGGACCCGCTGCTCATCGCCGGACCGGCGCAGGGCGACACGCCGTTCGACCTGGCCGGCCGCCGCGCGGTGCTGCTCGGGGACGAGGCCGGCGGCGTGCGCGAGCTGTGGGTCCATCCGCATCGGGCGGTGGCGTCGTGGACGGTGCGCGCGGACCGTGAGGCGATGCGGGGCGTCCACGCCGAGGTGACGCCCGACGTCGTGGTGCGCACGATCCAGACCGGGGCGCGGCGGCTGCTGGAGGCCACGTTCGTCGCCCTCGAGCATCCGGTGGCGATCGTCGAGTACCGGCCGGGGCGCAAGCGGCGCGAATCGGTCGGCCGCGGCCCGGCGGACTTCGAGATCGAGCTGGTGACGGACCTGCGGCGCGGCTGGCCGTTCGCGGCCGGCTGCGGCGGGAACCTGGTGTACCGGAGCCGCAGCGACGGCCGCGTCGTGGTGGTCGCGTCGGAGAGCGACGACGGCGTCGTGGCGCTGTTTCTCAGCCGGGCCGCGACGGTCGGGATGGAGGCGGTCGCGGGCGCCGCGCCGGCCGTGCGCTGCCGCCTGCGGACGCCGCTCGGCTCGCCGCTGCTGGTGGCCGTTGTCGGCGGCTCGAGCCAGGCCGAGCTGCAGCGCACGCTGCGCGGCGTGCGCCGCCTCGGCGTCGCGGGCCTGGTGCGCCAGCGCGTGCAGCGCGCGTCCGTCGTGGCCGAAGCCCGGCTGCGCGTGCGCACCGGCGACGCCGCCTTCGACCGCGCTTTCGCCTGGGCGAAGCGGCGGCTCGACGGTTTCCTCGGCGACGTGCCCGGGGTCGGGCGCTCGATGCTGGCGGGCTACGCCGCCTCGCGCCCCGGGCTCGACGACGGGCGCCCCGGCGAGGCGTGGTTCGTGAGCCCGGACGCGTGCTGGGCCGCGTTCGGGCTGCTGGCGATCGGCGAGTTCTCGCTGCCGCGCCAGGTCATCCGGTTCCTCGGCGACCGGCAGGACGTCACGGGCCAGGTCCTGCACCAGGCCACTACCTCGGGCCAGTTCCTGTTCGAGGCGGCGGACGCGACGCCGCTGTTCCTGCTGCTGGTGGCGCGCTACCTCGCGTGGAGCGGGGACCGCGACTTCGTCGCGTCGGTCTGGCCGCGCGTCGAGTGCGCGCTGGCGTTCTGCGGGTCGCTGGACGGGGACGGCGACGGACTGATCGAGCAGGCGTGGCCCGGGGAGCCCGCCGCGGCGGGGCCGGACCCGGCCGGCGGCGCGCCGGTCTCGCTGCACCTGTCGGCCCTGTGGCTCGCGGCGCTCCGCGGGATCGCCGGCGCCGCGGAGCGGCTCGACCGTGACCGGCTCGCGGCCGATTGCTGGGCGCGCGCCGCGCGGGTCACGGCCGCGATCGAGGATCGCTTCTACGACGGCGAGCGGGGCGGCTACGCGACCGCGCTGCGGCCCGGCGGCGGCCGGGTGTGGACGCAGACGGCCGAGCACGCGGTGCCGCTGCTGCTGGGATCGGTGAACCCGGTCCACGCGAAGGTCTTCCTCGAGGCCCTCGGCGGCGACGGCTTCAGCGCCCGGTGGGGCGTGCGGGCCGCGCCGGCCTCGGGGTCGGGGCCGACCTCAGGGGGCCGGCCGGGCTGCGTGCGGCCCCTGTTCACCGGATGGGCGGCGCTCGCGGAGTATCGCGCCGGGCTCGCAGCGGCCGCGTTCCGGCACCTGACGGCCAACGCCGACCTCGCGAACGCCCGCCAGCGGGGCGCGTTCGACGAGGCGCTCACCGCCGAGGAGCCGCTGGCGGCCGACGGCTGTCCCGACCGCGCGGCGTCCGCGGCGATGGTCGTGCTGCCGCTGGTCGAAGGGCTGCTCGGCGCGGACCCGGACGGCGCGGCCGGCCGCCTCACCCTCGCACCGCAGCTGCCCGCGGGCTGGCCCCGGCTCGAAGTGCTCGGCGTCCGGTGCGCGGACACCGCCTACGACCTCCGGTTCCGGCGCAGTGACGCGGCGCTGGTCGTCGAGCTGCGCCGCACGCTGGGGCCGGGGCTCGAGACGGTCCTCGCTCCGTGCCTGGAGGGCGTGCCCAGGGCCGTGGAGGTGGACGGACGGCAGGTGCGGCCGGAGGTCACCGCGTGGGGCGGCGGCGTGCGCTGCGCGGTCACGCTCGAGCGCGCCGACGAGCACGAGGTGCGGTTCGTGATCAAGTGAGCAGGCGACGAACTGACCTGCCGACTAGCTTCTGATCATCTGCCTCACTGTCGCGAGCGTCCGGTCCACGTCGTCCATCAGCGTGTACACGTGGCAGCACTGGCGCACGCCCAGCGGATCACCCATCGAGCGGCAGCGGATCTTCGCGCGATCCCACAGTGCGTCCATCAGGTCGCCCGCGCTGGTGCCCGCCAGGCTCCACACCGTCGTCCCGCTCACCAGCTCGGGATGGGTCGGCGAGTGGATGGTGACCTGCGGGATCTGCTGCAGCCCCGCGCGCAGCCGGTTGGCGAGGGCCATGATCCGGGCCTCGACCCGCGCCGGCCCGATCCGGTTGTGGAACTCGATGGCCGCCGCGTAGCCCTTCAGCAGCGACCGGTTGCCGGTGCCGATCTGCATCAGCCGGTACGCCCCCGCCTTGTAGTCGTCCCAGGTCGACGAGGCCAGCGTCGCCCACAGGCCGGGGAGCTTGTCCGAGGTGACGTACAGGAAGCCGCTGCCCGCCGGCGCCAGCAGCCACTTGTGCGGCGACGAGTAGTAGGCGTCGCACCCGATCCTCTTCATGTCGAGCTGGAAGTGGCCGGAGCACTGCGCGCCGTCGATCACGGTGAAGACGCCGCGCTCCTTCGCGATGGCGCACATCCGCTCCACCGGGAAGCGGATCGCCTGCCCGCTGGTGAGGTGCGGGATGCTCCACACCCGCGTCTGCGGCGTGGTCGCGTTCACGTACAGGTCGATGAGCTGCTGCGGATCGCTCGGCGGCACCGGCACGGCCACCTGCTTGACGTACAGCCCGTAGCGCTTCGACTTCAGCTCCCAGCCCATCCGGCCGCCGGGATGCTCGAGGTTGGTGAGGATGATCTCGTGGCCCGGCTCGAGCGGGAGGCCGTTGGCCACGTAGTTCATGCCCAGGGTCGCGTTCTGGGTGAGCGCGACCTCGTCGGGCGAGGCGCCGATCAGCGTGGCCAGCGCGGTCCGCAGGTCGGTCTCCGGGTTGTAGCCGGCGATGTAGTCGGGCGTCCCGGCCTTGTAGTTCCAGTGCGCGATGGTGCCGGCCACCTGGCTCAGGTCGTCGGCCACCGCCTGCAGCACCACGCGCGGCATGCTCCCGAGCGTGCCGGTATTGAAGAACGCCTCGTCGGCGGGAATGAGGAACTCGCGCCGCAGCGCGCGCCAGTAGCCCTCGTCGTCCTGGAAGACCGGCGGCGGCCAGCCCGCCCCCGGGGCGGGCGCGGCGGCGGGGCGCGCTTCGCGGCCGGTGCGCGCCAGCAGGGCGGCCGAGGCGAAGGAACCGAGGAACGTGCGGCGGTCGAGCATCGTGTCGGACTCCCGGAGAGGAACGGCGCGAATATGCGGCTCGCACCGCCGGGTCGCCAGGCTTCTTGCCCGCACCCGAACGCCGGGTGACATTGCGGCATGCGGCGTGGCACTCCCCTCGTGCTGGCCCTGATCGGCGCGCTGCCCGTCGCCGCCTGCCGGGTCGAGCGCGCCGCCTCCGGCCGACCCGGCGTCACGCCGGCGTCCGCGGCCGCCGACTCGGTCGCGACCGCGGAGGTGGACGCGGCGCTGCGCCTCTACTACGCGCGTCTCACCTCCCGTGACTGGAAGGTGCTGGCCGAGAGCTTCTGGCCGCGTGCGACCATCACGACCATCATGCGGCCCGCCGGCGCCACCGCCGACAGCGTGTACCCCACGACCATCGAGGACCTGGTGGCGCGCGCGACCAAGGTCGGCATCCACGACTGTCCGGCCAGCTTCTCCGACGAGATCGCGCGGGCCAACGTGGTCACCTACGGGCCGCTCGCCGATGCGTGGGTGACCTACCGGGCCCGCTGCGGCGTGACGCGGGACTCCGTGGCCATCCACTACGGCATGGATGCGTTCCACCTGATGAAGCTGCGAGGCGAGTGGCGGGTGACGGGCCTCTCCTTCACGATGGAGACGCCGGACCAGCCGCTCGGCCGGGCGTCCGCCGCGCCGTAGCCCCGCGGCCGCGGGCGGCGCGGCACCTTTGCCGGGCGCGCCGGGTATTCACCTGACGCACACGGGGACCCAAGTGAAACGACTGCTTCCGCTGTTGTTGCTGCTGGTGCCGTCCGTGGCGCTGGCCCAGAAGGACTCGGGCGGGCCGCCGGACCAGGGTCCGCGCCGCCACCCGGGATACTTCGACCAGGACACGCTCGCGCCCCCGGCGCGCCGCGCCTGGAGCATCGGGATCCTCGCCTACACGGGCGGAACCTGGCAGCCGTCCGGGTTCGAGGTCGCGATGCTGTGGAGGCTGAACCAGCACGGCTCCACCGCGGTGGGCGCCACGCTCGCCCTCGGCAGCTTCATCCAGGACCAGGCGGTGCTGTTCGGCCAGTCGCAGGGCTTCTTCATCACGCTCGGCGGCACCCTCCGCCAGCCGATCGTGAACATCGCGGACGTCGGGTCCGAGCGGAACCCGGCGACGCTCAGGTTCGAGGGCTCACTCGACGCGGCGGGCACCGCCGACCTCCACACCCCGCTGCCGCAGGGCACCTGGGGCGCGCGTGCGGCCGTGCTGTTCGGGCTCGCCTTCGGCAGCGCCGATCCGCTCGGCCAGGCGGTCGGCCTGTACTACGGACCGGCCGTGCTGCTCGGCCGCGCCACCACCACGCACGGCGAGTTCGCGCTCCGGTTCAGGATGCCGGTGCGGTAGAACCCGGAGCGCCTCGCCGGTCCTAGAAGGCCATCTCCCAGTCGACCGCCTCGCCCGGCGCCCGTGGGATCACCAGGCGCGCCGCGCCGCCCGTCGCCGACTCGATCGCGATGTCGGTGTCCGGCTCCGCGCGGACGTCGCGGGGCTCGAAGCCCCGGGGCAGGGCGACGGTCACCGCGTACGGCAGGCCGGCGAGCGGCAGCGAGCGCGCCGAGAGCACGCGCCGCCGCCCGTCCCAGCGTTCGTCCTCGATGTCGAGCAGGCCCTGCACCACGTGGCGCGTCGAGCCCAGCACGTACGGCGTGCGGCGCGGCCGCCGGAGCGAGAGCACGGTGGCCGCGTGCGGCGGCATGGCCAGGGTGAGCCTGCCGTCGACGTCGTCGCGCCTCGCGTCCAGCCACACGTCGTAGGCCGCCAGCCGCCCCGCGAGCCCGTGGTCGGCGAGGTCGACCGCCATCCGCTGGGGCGCGTCGTCCCAGTTCACCGCCGCCAGCATCCACCAGTCGTCCTGCACCTGCGCCAGCACCCAGGCCGGCGCGGCACCGCCCGGGCCGCCCCAGTCCGCGGAGGCGAGGCCGAGCGGCCGGCCGCGGACCGGCGCCGCCGGCATCACGCGCCGCAGGATGTCCAGGCGCTCCTCGGGCAGCGTGTCGAGCGGCTCGGAAGCCAGCGCCATGTCGCCCGACAGCGCGACCACCGACGCCCAGGCGCGGGCCTCCTCCGCCGTGAGCGGCTCGCCGACCAGCAGCGCGTCGGCGTCGTTGATCCAGGCCGCGCCGTGGAGGTGCGCGCGGAGCAGCGACCCGCGCGCCGCGCCCGCGAGGCTCGCGAAGCTCCGGTCCACGTCGGGCGTCGCGCGCATCGCGTCCACCAGGCCGGCCGCGTGCTGCAGCGGCGCGCCGGACGCGGCGACGAAGGCGCCCTGCGCGCCTTCCCGCAGCGCCCGCAACCCCGCCCGGTACGCCTCCGCCGAGCCGACGCGGCGCCCGGGCCGGGTCCCCGCGGCACCGATGTGCAGGGCCCCGAGGTCCAGGTGGTCGTAGCCCCAGGCGGCCACCGCGTGGCGTGCGAGCTCGCGCAGGTAGTCGCGAACCGGCACCTGGGCGGCGTCGAGGCCGTAGACGGTCCCGCCCCACTCCGGGCGTTGCGCGACGACCAGCGGCTCGCCCTCGGCCGAGTGCAGCAGCCACTCGGGGTGGGCGGACGGAATCCCCGAGCGCTCCGCGGCCGCGAACGGCGCGAGCCACAGGCCCGCCTTGAGCCCCGCCGCGTGGATCCGGTCGGTGAGCCACCGGTGCCCGTGCGGGAAACGGTCGCCGGTCTCCCAGTCGCCGGCGGAGCGCTGGTAGCCGTCGTCGAGGCGCACCAGGCGGAAGGCGGCGGCGTCGAACCGGCTCGACGCGGCCTCGAGCGCCGCGAGCAGGTCGTCCTCCGTGGCACCGGCGCCCAGCGCGTGCCCCGAGGACCAGCCGCAGGGGGGCGCGGGCGCGCCCGACTCGATGGCCGCCAGCCGACCGAGCTCGGCGAGGGGGTCGGCTCCCGGGACGATCGCGAGGCTGGCGGACGCCGGCGCCAGCGACATGCTCACGGGGCGCCGTCCGAAGGCGCACGTCGCCGAGATGCCGCCGGAGACCTCGAAGCGGCCCTCGCCGCCGTCGTCGCTGCCGAACGACAGCGCCAGGCCGGCGGCCGGCGAGCGGGTGCCGGCCGGCAGCACGGCCGCCTGCCAGTGGCCCGTGGCGTCCTGGCTGCCGTCGAGCGTGATCACCCGGCAGTCGCTGTCCGACTGGTAGCCGTTGACGAGCAGGCGCGGCGCCGCGCCGCGAGCGGCGGCGTCGAGCGCGGCGAGGCGCGCGGTGCGCTGGTCGAGGAACCGGATCTCGCCCAGCGCCTGCTCGTTTCCCAGGCCGCGTGCCGTCACCGTGATGCGCGGCGGCGGCCCGTCGAGCAGCACGGCCGTCACCTCGACGCCGGCCAGCGACCCGATCACCTGCCACCCGGCGCCCCCGCCGTTCGGGGGCGTGAGCCGGAAGCGGCGCACGTCGTCCAGCCCGCCGAGCGGCGTCGGGTCGCCGCCCTCGAGCAGCACCACGATCTCGGCGCGCGCGACGGCCGGCGCGCCGGCGCGGGAGACCAGGCTCCACCGCTGCTCGTCGTCGAGGCGGAACGACCACTCGGCGGGGCGCCGCCGGCGCGGGCGCGCGCCGAGCGCCCGCGGCACGAGCACGCCGGCGGCGAGCGCGGCCACGAAGTCGCGGCGCCTCACCGGCGCCCTCCGATCACGAGACGGCTTCGCACGCTTGAAGTCTCCGCTATCGCACTCTAGGTTCGGCACTTATGGCGCAGCCACCGTCCCAGGGCGCCGGGCTGACCGGCCTCAACGCCGCGGTGCCCGCGCACCCCGGCCTCCGGCTCCTCGCCGAGGTCAGCGCCGCGCTCTCGGCCGGAGTGTTCTCCGAGGTCGTCATGGCCTCGGTGGTGGGCACGCTGCGCCGCGGCTTCGACGCGCTGCAGTGCCGGCTGTGGATCCGGGAAGAGGACGGCGTGTCGTTCCGCGCCATCGCGACGCCGGGCGACGAGCCCTCGGCCGAGGAGGCGGCGCGGGTGGCCGAGGCGATCCGTACCGGCGCGCTCGCCCCGGCGGACACCTGGAACGCGCTCGACCTCAGCGTGCCGCTGGTCCACCAGGAGGAGCGGCTCGGGCTCCTCCAGGTCCGCGTGCCGCGCGACGGGCGCGAGGCGATGGAGCGCGACGTCCTCACCGTGGTGGCGAGCGTGCTCTCGCCGCTCCTGGCTTCCAAGGAGCTGTCGCAGGACCTCGCCTTCGAGGTCGCCAGGCGCGCCCGCGAGATCGACGACCAGCGGCGCTTCACGGCCAAGGTCATCGACGCGCTCCCGGTCGGGCTGTACGTGATCGACCGCGACTACCGGATCCAGGCCTGGAACCGCAAGCGCGAGACCGGCACCCAGGGCGTGCCGCGCGAGGAGGCCATCGGCCGGCCGATCTTCGAGGTGCTGAGCCGGCAGCCGCGCGACATGCTGCAGCGCGAGTTCGACGAGGTGCTCGCCTCCGGCCGGATGCAGGTGCTCGAGCAGGAATCCCACGCCTCCGGCGAGGTTCGCCACTACCGGATCACCAAGATCCCCCTGCGTCTGAACGACGACGAGGTCACCCACGTCATCGCGACCGGGGAGGATATCACCGAGTGGAAGAACGTGCAGCGCCAGATCGCCCAGTCGGAGAAGCTGGCCGCCATCGGCCAGCTCGCGGCCGGCGTGATGCACGAGATCAACAACCCGCTGGCCACCATCGGCGCGTGCTGCGAGGCCGTGACCG